>NZ_JBFTSG010000012.1:0-145212 GCF_056399885.1 Cupriavidus sp. 01L45
GAACCACCCCTTCCCATCCCGAACAGGACCGTGAAACGACTCCACGCCGATGATAGTGCGGATACCCGTGTGAAAGTAGGTAATCGCCAGGCTCTCCCTTGAAACCCCCCAGTACGAAAGTACTGGGGGGTTTTGCTTTTGCGGCGGCGTCAACGTTGTCGCAGAAGTCCCCCAATCAGGGTACTGGAGCCTTCCTTCCCCCATATCGTTCTGTTACCGTAGCCCCAAGCGAGGGCACAGTCCCCCGTGACGCAGTTCGATGCATCGACGCAGTTCGAAAGATTTCAAAGATCCGATGCCGGCGAGCGCGATAGCGCACCGCCGGCAGTGGCATCCAGGCGGGGGATCAATGGCGGCCAGATTTTGCCTGTCGGCACTGACCGGCGTGGTAGGTGCGCTTACTTTGGCGGGTTGCGGCACACTGGAAACGGCGTCCACCGAGCGTGCGCCGGTCGTGCAATCGGGCCCTGGGGCCATGGCTGCCGCCTCGGCGATCGATTGCGGCAGCTTTGCCACGCATATCGATCAACTCAGGCATGCCGTGCCGACGGACACGCTGGTTCCACCCGGGCCGCCGGCTCGGGACCTCGCTTCGTCGAGCGAGGAACACGCCGAAGTCGACCATGGCAGCGAGGTGGAAGAACACCCTACACTAAAGGGGCTGCCGTTGTTTTCGGCGGCTCCCTATGGGCTTAGCAAGCCAGCAGGCTGGCAGCCCTGGACCGTCAACCGAAACAAGCTTCCCACCCGTTATACCTTGACCGAAGTCGACCGACGCATGGTGTTACATGCAGAAGCCGACAGTTCGGCCTCGGGCCTGTATGTGCCGTTGGTGGGGCGCGAGCCGGGCATGCTGAACTGGACGTGGAAGACGCGCGACGTAATCCGCAGTGCCGACAATAGCCAGGCCCCGCGCGAGGACTCGCCGCTGCGCATCTTCGTCGCGTTCGATGGCGACAAGGGCAGTCTCTCGCTCAAGGATCAACTGATGTACGAGATGGCGCGGCTGACGACAGGGCGTGAGATGCCCTATGCCACGCTCATGTACATTTGGGGAGGGCGCAAGCCGGAAGGCTCCGTGCTGTCGAACCCGCACACCGAGCGCGTGCGCATGATCGTGGTGGATTCCGGTACCCGCCACACCAACGAATGGCGTTGCCATCGGCGCGACTTGCGCGCCGACTACCGCAAGGCCTTCGGGACCGATCCGGGGAAGGTAGTGGCGATCGGGCTCATGACCGATACCGACAATACCAAGAGCCGCGCTGAAAGCTGGTACGGCGACATCGCGCTGGACTGATACCCTTTCAACGTCATGACTCCGCGCCGGCGTTGCAGGCCGGCGCGGCGCTGATCTGCGTACTCAGGCAGGAGCCAGCCACTTTTCCACCAGCTTTACGAAGAAGGTCGAGCCAACAGGCAGGATCTCGTCGTTGAAGTCATAGCTCGGGTTGTGCAGCATGCACGGGCCAAGGCCATGGCCGGCTTCGCGGTGCACGCCTTCACCATTGCCGATGAACAGGTAGCACCCCGGTTTTTCAAGCAGCATGAAGGAGAAATCCTCGGCGCCCATGGTCGGCTCGATCTTGTCGTCGACGTTGTCCGCACCCACCAGTTCCCTTGCCACTTCCGCGGCAAACACCGTTTCCGCCTCGCTGTTGACGGTGGGTGGGTAGTTGCGATGAAACTCGAAATCCACGGTGCAATCGAAYGCGCTTGCCACAGCCCGCGCGACTTCTTCCATGCGGCGCTCGATCAGATCAAGCACAGGCAGGGTGAAGGTGCGCACCGTGCCGCCGATCCAGGCCTCATCCGGCACGATATTGGTGGCGTCGCCGGCATGGAACTGCGTGACCGAAATCACCGCGGCATCGATCGGACGCTTGTTGCGCGTGATGATGCCTTGCAGCGCCGAGACAATTTGCGTTCCGGTGAAAACGGGATCGTTGCCATTGTGCGGCAGCGCAGCATGCGCGCCCTTGCCGTGCACGACGATGCGGAATTCGTTGCTCGACGCCATCAGTGGCCCGGCCGTGGTGCCGAAGCTGCCGGCAGGCATGCCGGGCCAGTTGTGCATGCCGAACACGGCATCGCAGGGAAAGCGCTCGAACAGGCCGTCCTTGATCATTTCGCGGGCGCCGCCGCCGCCTTCCTCGGCCGGCTGGAAAATCAGGTTGATGGTGCCGTCGAAGTTCCGGTGCTCGGCCAGATAGCGCGCTGCCCCCAGCAGCATCGCCGTATGGCCGTCGTGGCCGCAGGCGTGCATGCGTCCATCGTGCTGCGAGCGGTGGCCGAAGGTGTTGGCCTCCTGCAGCGGTAGCGCATCCATATCGGCGCGCAGGCCGATGCTGCGGCCGCTATTGCCATTGCGGATCACACCAACCAGGCCGGTGGTGCCAAGGCCGCGATGAACTTCGATGCCCCAGGCGGCGAGGTTCTGCGCCACCACGTCCGAAGTCCGTTCCTCCTTGAAGCAAAGCTCCGGGTGGGCGTGGATGTCGCGTCGGATGGTGCGGATCTCGGCTTGCGCCTGAAGAATTTCGGGGATGAGTGTCATGATGCCAGTTTGGGCGAGGGATATCCGGATCATACGACGCCTTGCGTGAAAGCGCCAAAACAGGCGCCCGGCAGGCCACAAGTGCGCGATTACGCGCGTGCGCGTGATGCACTGCGGGCAAGACAGCGCGGGGGTTTCCCCGCATTGCCCCGCAGGGTCCACTGCTGGAACAGTTCATGCTTGATGTGCCTGCCCGGCAACGTTGCCGCTGATCGCCCATCCAGCCGCACCAAAATGCGGCGCCCGGCGCGATGTGCCAACGCTGCCCTTAGTAGTTGTTTGCTACCATTTTTCCCCTGGGAGAGTTGCGCGATGTCCCTTCGCACATGCAAGAAGGCATTCGGTGCCATGGTGGTAACCGCGGCCATGAGCTTCGGTTTTGCCAGCCAGGCCCACGCGGTCGATTTCAAGCTGGCCATGAGTTCGCCCCCGACCTCGATGGATCCGCATTTCTATAACCTGTTCTCGAACATCAACGTCTCCGAGCACATGTTCGAGTGTCTCGTGAAGATGGACGCGGACAGCAAGATCATTCCCGGCCTGGCCGAGTCCTGGAAGCTGGTCAACAACCTGACCTGGGAATTCAAGATCCGCAAGGGCGTGAAGTTCCACGATGGCTCCGAGCTCACCACCGAGGACATCATCTGGTCGCTCGAGCGCCCGGCCACCATCCTGAACAGCCCCGGCAAGTTCGACGTCTACACCAAGGCGATCATCAACAAGAAGGTGATCGACAAGTACACCATCCAGCTCACCACCAACACACCGTACCCGCTGATGCTGAACGACCTGACGTCGATCTTCATCGTGCAGAAGAAGGCGACGCAGGGCCTGACCTCGGACGACTTCGCGCAGGGCAAGGGCATGATCGGCACCGGCCCCTTCAAGTTCGTCAACTATGCGCGCGACGACCGGGTGGACCTGGTGAAGAACCCTGACTACTGGGGCCCCAAGCCTGCGTGGGACAAGGTGACGCTGCGCTTCATCCCGAATCCGGCCACGCGCATGGCGGCGCTGCTGTCCGGCGACGTGCAGGCCATCGAGAACGTGCCGACGCCAGACCTGCCGCAGGTGCGCAAGGATCCCAAGCTGACGTTCTTCTCGAAGATCTCGCACCGCGTGATCTACCTGTACACCGATGACAAGAAAGACAAGTCGCCCTTTGTCACCACCAAGGAAGGTGCGCCGATGGACAAGAACCCGCTGAAGGATGCGCGCGTGCGCAATGCCATCAGCATGGCCATCAACCGGCAGGGCATCAAGGACCGCTTGATGGAAGGCCTGTCCGAACCGACCAACAACCTGGTGCCGCCCACGCTGTTCGGCTACAACCCCAACCTGAAGACGGTCAAGTACGACCCGGAAGGCGCCAAGAAGCTGCTGGCGGAGGCGGGCTATCCGAACGGCTTCGGTATTACCCTGCACACGCCTAACAATCGCTACGTCAACGACGAGAAGATTGCCCAGACCATTGCGCAGAACCTGACCCGCATCGGCATTACGACAAAGGTGGAGGGCATGCCGATGGCAACCTACTCGTCCAAGGGCATCAAGCACGAGTTCTCGTTCGGCTTGCTGGGCTGGGGCGCGCAAACCGGCGAAGTCAGCTCGCCGCTGCGCGCGCTGCTGGCTTGCGAGGATCCGAAGAAGGGCTTTGGCACGACCAACTGGGGTGAGTACTGCAATCCGAAGATGGACGTGGTACTGGAAAAGGCGCTGGCCACCGTGGATGACGGCGAGCGTTCCAAGCTGTTGCAGGAAGCTACCGCGATTGCCATCAACGATGGCGGTATCATCCCGATCCATCAGCAGGTGACGACCTGGGCTACCCAGAAGGGCATCACGTACGTGCCTCGTACCGACGAACGGACGTACGCGCACAATTTCAAGCCGCAGTGAAGTGACAAGTGAAACGCCGGGGGCGCGGCCATGACATCGTGCCCCCGGACAAGAATGCATCCGCAGGTATAAGCGGGAAGCATCCGCGGTCTGTGCGGCCGCTTCCCTACGATTCATCCCCGGACGGTAGCCGGGCCTAGCCACGAGCCGACTGCCGGTGCAGCCAGGCGGCGCCCACAGGCGCCGTGGCCTGTCATCGGCGAAGGAAAGCTTCCGAACATGCTGGTTTTTATCATTCGACGCTTGATGCAGAGCGTAGTTGTGCTCTTCGTCATGTCCTTGCTGGTCTTCCTGGGCGTCTTTGCCATCGGCAACCCGGTCGATATCCTGATCAATCCTCAGGCCGACCAGGAGGACATCAAGCGCACCATTGCCGCGCTTGGCCTGGACAAGCCACTCTGGGAACAGTACTGGATCTTCCTGCGCAATGCGTTGCACGGCGATCTGGGCACTTCTTTCGCGCACGGCACGCCGGCGCTCAAGCTGATCTTCGAGCGCATGCCGGCCACCATGGAGCTGGCCGTGTGCGCCATCCTGCTGGCCGTGCTGCTCGGCATTCCGCTCGGCTTGTGGGCGGGCCTGCGTCCCGGCGGCGTAGCCGGCAAGACCATCATGGGTGTCTCCATCCTCGGCTTTTCGCTGCCGACCTTCTGGGTCGGGCTGATGCTCATCATGGTGTTCGCGGTGCAACTGGGCTGGCTGCCGTCCAATGGGCGCGGCGAGACCGCATCGCTGCTTGGCATCCCCGTCAGCTTCCTCACGATGGACGGTTTGCGCCACCTGCTGCTGCCGGCGGTGACGCTGTCGCTGCTCAATATCGCCATGGTGATCCGGCTCACGCGCGCCGGCACGCAGGAGGCGATGATGCAGGACTACGTCAAGTTCGCGCGGGCCAAGGGCCTGTCCAACTCGCGCATCGTGGGCGTGCATGTGCTCAAGAACATCATGATCCCCATCGTCACGGTGATTGCCCTGCAGTTCGGCTCGATCATCGCCTTTGCCATCGTGACCGAATCGATCTTCGCGTGGCCCGGCATGGGCAAGCTGATCATCGATTCCATCCAGTTGCTCGACCGCCCGGTCATCGTGGCCTACCTGATGGTGATCGTGACGCTGTTCATCCTGATCAACCTGCTGGTGGACATCATCTACAGCGTGCTCGATCCGCGCGTGCGTATCGCCGACAACAAGGGCTGAGCTCATGACAACCGCAATCGAAACCGAATCCGCGGCGGCACCGCTGCCGCTAGCCGAACAGACCCCGCTGCGGCGCTTCGCCAGCCAGTTCTTCTCCAGCAAGATCGCGGTGACCGGCCTGGTCCTGCTGATCGCCATCGTGCTGATCGCGCTGCTCGCGCCATGGCTGTCGCCGCAGAACCCTTATGACCTCGCCACACTGAATGTGCTCGACTCGCGCATGGCCCCTGGCGAGAAGTCCGACGACGGCATGACCTTCCTGCTTGGCTCGGACGAGCAGGGCCGGGATATTCTCTCCGCCGTGATGTACGGCCTGCGCATCAGCATCGGCGTAGGCGTTGTCAGTACGGTGATCGCGCTGCTGCTGGGCGCCACGCTGGGCYTGATCGCCGGCTTCCTCGGCGGCCGGGTCGAGGCCATCATCATGCGCGTGGCCGACCTGCAGCTGTCGTTCCCGCCCATCCTGCTGGCGCTGATCCTGCTGGCTTTCCTGCGTCCGGGCATCGGCAATATCGTGATCGCGCTGGTGGCTGTGCAGTGGGCTTATTACGCGCGCACCACGCGCAGCGCGGCGCTGGTCGAGCGGCGCAAGGAATATATCGAAGCCGCCACCTGCCTCGGGCTGTCGCCAGCGCGGATCATGTTCCGCCACCTGCTGCCCAATTGCCTGCCGCCGCTGATCGTGATCGCTGCGCTGCAGGTGGCATCGGCGATCACGCTGGAAGCCACGTTGTCCTTCCTCGGCCTGGGCGTGCCCATTACCGAGCCGTCGCTGGGCTCGCTGATCGCCAACGGCCAGCAATACATGTTGTCCGGCAAGTACTGGATCAGCTTCTTCCCGGGTATTGCGCTGGTGGTCACCATCGTGGCCATGAACCTGGTCGCCGACCAGCTGCGTGACGTACTCAATCCGCGCCTGCAAACGCAGTAACGCAGCACGACAGGAGCGAACATGAGCAAACCGACCCTAGTGGTAGAAGGTCTCAAGACCCAGTTCTTTACGCGTGGCGGTGTCGCGCGCGCCGTCGACGACGTTTCGTTCTCGGTCGGCCGCGGCGAGATCATGGGCCTGGTGGGCGAGTCCGGCTCGGGCAAGTCGATGACCGGTTACTCGATCATGGGCCTGATCGATCCGCCCGGCAAAGTGGTGGACGGCCGTATCGAGCTGACCAGCCGGGATGGCGTCACGCGCGACCTGCGCAACCTCACGCCGGCGCAGATGCGCGACGTGCGCGGCAACCGCATCGCGATGATCTTCCAGGATCCGATGATGACGCTGAACCCGGTCCTGCGCATCGATACGCAGATGATCGAAGCGGTGCTGGCGCATGAGAAGGTCGACAAGGCGGTGGCGCGCGAGCGTGCCCGCAACGCGTTGGCCCGCGTCGGCATTCCCTCGCCGGACGAGCGCTTGCGCGCCTATCCTCACCAGTTCTCCGGCGGCATGCGCCAGCGCGTGGCGATTGCCATCGCCCTGTTGAACAAGCCCGACCTGATCATCGCCGACGAGCCCACCACCGCGCTGGACGTAACCATCCAGGGCCAGATTCTCTACGAGATGCAGAAGCTGTGCCGCGAATCCGGCACCGCGCTGATCTGGATCACCCACGACCTGTCCGTGGTGGCCGGCCTGGCCGACTCCGTTTGCGTAATGTATGCCGGCAAGATTGTCGAAGCCGGCGACGTGCGCCAGGTGCTCGAGCGGCCCCAGCATCCCTATACCCATGGCCTGATCAGCTCCGCGCCTTCGCGCAATCCGCGCGGCGCGCCGCTGCGCCAGATTCCTGGCATGACGCCGTCGCTGCTGAACCTGCCGGCTGGCTGTGCTTTTCGCGAACGTTGTGCCTATGCTACCGATGTGTGCAAGACGACACCACCGCTGGATACTGCTGCGGACGGACGTCGCCTGCGCTGCTTTCATCCGGTCCTTGCAGAGCAGGAGGCCGCATGAGCGCCACCGTTGTTGATCCCGCACTCGCTGCCATGACGTCCGAACCCGTTGCAGAACCCACGCCCAGCGCACCGATTCTCGAGCTGAAAGGCGTATCCAAGCGATTCGTCAAATCGCTCGACACCGCAGCCAAGATCGCCAATGTGTTCGGCGCCGGCGCGCAGGAAGAAGTGGTGCATGCCGTGGACCGCGTCGACCTGGCCATTCGCGCCGGCGAGGTGGTCGGCCTGGTCGGCGAGTCCGGTTGCGGCAAGTCCACGCTGGGCCGCATGGCCGTGGGCCTGCATTCGCTGACGGAAGGTTCGCGGTACTGGAAGGGGGTCGATCTGGACCGCCTGCCGCCCGAGAAGAAACGAGAGAAGCAACTGGCGATCCAGATGATCTTCCAGGATCCCTATGCCTCGCTGAATCCGCGCCTGCGCGTGATGGACATCGTCGGCGAGGCGCCGGTGGTGCACGGCATGGTGCCGCGCGGCGAGCAGAAACGTTATGTGGAGGACATGCTGGTGCGGGTGGGCATGGACCCCACCGTGCTGCGCCGCTTTCCTCACCAGTTCTCGGGCGGGCAGCGTGCGCGGATCGGCATCGCGCGGGCGCTGGCGGTCAAGCCGGAATTCCTGGTGTGCGATGAGTCGGTGGCTGCACTCGATGTGTCGATCCAGGCCCAGGTGCTGAATCTCTTCATGCGCTTGCGGCAGGAGCTGAACCTGACCTATCTCTTCATCAGCCACGATCTCGGCGTGGTGAAGCACATCAGCGATCGCGTGGTGATCATGTACCTGGGGCGGGTGGTGGAGTCGGCGCCGGCGGAGGATGTGTTTGCCAGTCCGAATCATCCTTATACGCAGGCGCTGCTGGCGGAGGCTCCCAAGCTGGAGGTTGGCAAGAAGACGTTTGTGGCGATCAAGGGGGAGATTCCGTCACCGTTGCATCCGCCGCCTGGGTGTCATTTCCATCCGCGTTGCCCGCATGCGATGCCGCGTTGCCGGGAGGAGCAGCCGTTGCTCAAGGAGATTGCGCCGATGCGCTTTTCGGCTTGCCATTTGAATGATATGGCGTAGGGAGGATCGGGCTTGACTGCCTGACGTCAACGTCAGTTTCACCTCCCCTCCGGGGAGGTGGTGGCCTGCTTTTCCGTCTTGGTTTCTGTCCTGGCAAAAAGGTGGGCAAAAGAGCGCCCACATTTGGCGTGGGACGCCTTTACGTCAGCGAATCACCTGCCCCCTTGAGTTGATGATGGTCATCTCGACAAATTTCGAGCCGATGTGGCTGTCGGGGCTGAAGTTGATGATGTAGCCGCCCAGGTCGAGGCTCTTCATGCCTTCCAGTGCTGTGATCAGCTTTTCGCGGGTCAGGTCTTTGCCGGCCCGGCGCAGGCCTTCGGCGAAGGCCTTGGCGGCAATAAAGCCTTCGATGCTGGCGTAGTCGAACTCGTTGGGCTTGCCGGCCGCCTGCAGCAGGCGCAGGTATTCGCGCACCACCGGCAGCGTGGCATTGCCGGGATGGGGCATGACCTGCGAAATGATCACGCCACTGCCCTTGGGGCCGACTTCCTTGGCCAGCGCCTGGGTGCCGACAAACGAGACGTTATAGAACTGGCCATTGAAGCCGCGGCGCAGGGCTTCCTTGACGAAGGCGCCCGTGGTCCGGTATGCGTTGATCATCACCACCGCGTCGGGCTTGGATTTCATCGAGCCTTGCATGGCGTCGCCGATTTCCACGGTATTGCGCACCACGCCCTCGCGCGCGACGATCTGCACGCCGCTGTCGGGCGCCGCCTTGAGCGCGCGTTCGAGTGCTCCCAGGCCTGCCTTGCCGTAGGCATCCTCGTTGTACACCACCGCCACCCGCTTGAGGCCGGTCACGCGGATCTGGCGCAGGATGGCCGCGGCCTCTTCGTTGAAGCCCGCACGCACGTGGAAGGCGTAGCGGTTGAATGGTTCGCGCAGCGACTGGGCGCCGCTGTAGGGGGCGAAGAACGGCACCCGGGCCTGGGTTGCCAGTGGCAGCGAGGCCTCGCCGGTCTCGGTGCCCACGTAGCCGAACAGCGCGAAGACATGGTCGTCGTCGATCAGCGCGCGCGTGTTCTTGGCGGCGGATTCCGGCTCGTTGAAGTCGTCGAGGACCTTGAGTTCGATCTTGCGGCCGTAGATCCCGCCCTGCTGGTTGACGTAGTCGAAGTAAAGCCGCGCGCCGGCATTCAGCTGCTTGCCGAGCATGGCGGTCGGCCCGGTGAGCGCGGCCGACTGGCCCAGCAGGACGGTGTCGGCGCTGACGCCGCTTTCGGCGTTGGCACTGGCAATGAATGACGAGCCGATGGCGCACGCCACCAGCAGGCCGGCAATGCGCCAGCCCCTGACCCCAGAATGCACTTGCATGGTTTCCCCGTGAAAGACGGTGTTTTCTTTACCCGTGAATGCCTTGCCGGTCTGTGCCGGCGCTGCCCTGTCGCCATCTGCTGGCGCAGCGTCGGGCTATCATAATCGAATACAATCGGAGCCTAACAATTTCCCCAGCGGCGCCCGTCGGGACGACGCCGGCGTACAACACGCGAGGCCGCCAGGATGCCCGGCATGCCCGCCTCGCGTGCCTGGCCGTCCAGCCGCCCCCCGATCCCGGCCATGCCGCCCGTCCCCAATCGTTTGCCAGGAGATTCCATGGCCTCCCGCATCGTCCGTGCCGCCTGTCCGCACGATTGTCCCGATACCTGTGCCTTGCTGGTCACCGTCGAGGACGGCCGCGCCACCAAGGTGGCGGGTGATCCGGACCACCCTGGCACCCAGGGCGTGCTTTGCACCAAGGTGTCGCGCTATACGGACCGCACCTACCATCCCGACCGCCTGCTGACACCGATGAAGCGGGTCGGCCCCAAGGGCGAAGGCAAGTTCGTGCCGATTTCCTGGGACGAGGCGCTGGACACCGTGGCTACCCGCCTGTCGGCCATCGCCGGGCGGGATCCGCAGGCGATCGTGCCGTATAGCTATGCCGGCACCATGGGCCTGGTGCAGGGCGAGAGCATGGCGGCGCGTTTCTTCCACAAGCTGGGCGCCTCGCTGCTCGACCGCACCATCTGTGCCAGTGCCGGTGCAACCGCGCTGCGCTATACCTACGGCGCGAGTATCGGCATGGACATCGAGCATGTTCCCGACGCCAGGCTCATCATCATCTGGGGCGGCAACCCGATTGCCTCCAACCTGCACTTCTGGACACGCGTGCAGGAAGCCAAGCGGCGCGGCGCCACGCTGGTGGCGATTGACCCGTACCGGTCGCTGACCGCCGAAAAATGCCATCGCCATATCGCCCTCATGCCCGGCACGGACGGCGCGCTGGCGCTGGCGATCATGCATGTGCTGATGCGCGACGATCTGCTCGATCACGAGTACATCGACAGCCACACGGTGGGGTTCGAGGCACTGCGCGAGCGTGTGCGGGCCTATACGCCGGCGCATGCGGCCAAGCTGTGCGGCATCGACCCCGAGGACATCGAGTGGCTGGCCGGCCTCTACGGGCAACTGGCGGTGCGCGAGCGCCAGCCGGTGGTGATCCGGCTGAACTATGGCATGCAGCGCTCCCACGGCGGCGGCCAGGCGGTGCGCGCTGTCGCCTGCCTGCCGTCGCTGGTGGGGGCGTGGCGCCATGCGGCCGGCGGCCTGCAACTGTCCACTTCGGGCTTCTTCCCGGTGGACAACGCGGCACTGCAACGGCCGGACCTGCTGCCGGACCTGCCGGCGTTGCCGCGCACGGTCAATATGAGCACCATCGGCGATGCGCTGCTGGACGCCGGCGGCGAGAGCGGACCCAGGATCGAGGCGCTGGTGGTCTACAACAGCAACCCGGTGGCGGTGGCGCCGCAGTCGACCAAAGTGGCGGAAGGCTTCGCGCGGGAAGACCTGTTCACCGTGGTGCTGGAGCAGTTCCGCACCGATACCGCGGACTATGCCGATATCCTGCTGCCGGCCACCACCCAGCTCGAGCATGTGGACGTGCACAAAGCCTACGGGCATACGTACTTCCTCGCCAACAACCAGGCCATCGCTCCGTTGGGCGAGGCGCTCCCCAATACCGAGATCTTCCGCCGGCTGGCGCAGCGCATGGGCTTTGACGAGCCGTGCTTTGCCGACAGCGACGAAGACATTGCCGCCCAGGCCATCGTGGCGACCGACCCGCGCGCCGCCGGCATCAGCTGGGAATCCCTCAAGGCGCAGGGCTGGCAGAAGCTCAACCTGCCGGCGGCGCCGCTGGCCGAAGGCGGCTTCTTCACGGCATCGGGCAAGTGCGAGTTTTACTCGGAGGCCATGCGCCGCGACGGCCTCGATCCCTTGCCCGGCTATGTGCCGCCCTACGAGACGCCCGCCTCCGCGCCGGAACTGGCGGCGCGCTATCCGCTGGCGATGATCTCGCCGCCCGCGCGTAACTTCCTCAACAGTACTTTCGTCAATGTCGACAGCCTGCGCGCAACCGAGGGCGAGCCGCACCTGGATATCCATCCCGAGGATGCAGCGCCCCGAGGCATCGTCAACGGCGGCATGGTGCGCGCCTTTAACGACCGGGGCAGCATGATGGCGCGGGCCCGCGTGACAGACCGCGCGCGGCGCGGGCTGGTGGTGGGGCTGTCGATCTGGTGGAAAAAGCTGGCGCCGGACGGCAAGAACGCCAACGAGCTGACCAGCCAGCGGCTGACCGACCTGGGCCGTGCTCCGGTGTTCTACGATTGCCTGGTGCAGGTAGAAGCAGCAGCGCCCGCCAGGATGGCGCAGGCGGAACCGGCGGCGTCCGCACTGGCATCATGATCCGGCGGCCGGCACGCGCGCTACAGGCCCTGGCTACGCTGGGGCTTGCCGCGTTGCTGGCCGGCTGCGACACGATTGGCTATTACGCGCAGTCCATCGGCGGCCACTTCGGCGTGATGGCGGAAGCCCGGCCATTGCCGGATGCCATCGCCGCGGCGCAGGAAGCCAAGGATACGCGGCTGGCACAGCGCTTGGCGCAGGCCGGCAGCATCCGCGATTTCGCCTCGCACGAGCTGAAGCTGCCCGATAACGGCAGCTACCGGCGCTACGCCAACCTGCATCGGCAGTATGCGGTGTGGAGCGTGTTCGCTACCCCCGAGCTGTCGATGGAACTGCACAAGTGGTGCTTCCTGGTGGTGGGCTGCATCAGCTATCGCGGCTACTACGCCCAGTCCGATGCGGACAGCTATGCGGAAGGGCTGCGCAAGCAGGGGCTCGAGCCCTACGTCGCCGGCATTCCGGCCTATTCGACGCTGGGTTACTTTGACGACCCGTTGCTCAACACCTTCGTCTACCAGCCGGAAGGCGAGCTGGCCAGGCTGATCTTCCACGAACTGGCGCACCAGGTGGTCTATGTGCGCAACGACACCACCTTCAACGAGTCCTTTGCCACCGCAGTGGAAACGGCCGGCGTGGAGCGCTGGTTGGCGTTGGCGGCATCTCCCGATGCCCGCGCCAGCTATCTCCAGTACGACATGCGCCGCCAGCAATTCCGCGCCATGCTGCTGGACACGCGGGACCGGCTGGACGCGCTCTATCGCTCGCCCGTGCCCGACGAGGTCAAGCGCGCCGGCAAGGCGGAAATCTTCGCCGGCCTGCGCGCGCGCTATGCGCAGCTCAAGGAGGAGTGGGGCGGCTACACCGGCTACGACCGCTGGTTCGAGCGCCCGCTGACCAATGCGCAACTGGCCGCCGTGGCGACCTACCAGCAATGGGTGCCGGCCTTCACGGCGCTGCTGGCGCAGAGCGGCGGCGACTGGACCGCTTTCTATGCCGCGGCGCGGCGCATTGGAGACCTGCCGCGCGACGAGCGTGACGCCGCCTTGCGCCAGTTGGCGCCGCCGGCCAGCGGTGGCGATGTGCAGACCGCCGGCGAGAGCGGTGCCACGGTTGGCGCTGCGATGGGGGCGGTACGTGCCGGGGGCGCACCTGATACGCCGTCCGCGCCCGCGGCGGCCGGTCCTGTGACCGGCGCCAAGCCCTGATGCCGTGACGTCGCCGATGTCACGAAGACCGGAATCGGCGCACTAGGCGCCCGCCGGGCGCTTCATCCGGCAGGCCGACGGCAGGTTCAGGTCCCGCCCCGCCGTCACGCCGTCGAGGCGGAAGCCGTATTGCGTGCCTTCCACGCCCACCTTGACAGACTTGCCGTCCACCGGTGCAATCGTCGACACAACCTGCGGCAACAGCAACTGGTGATCGCCCTTGCGCATCAGCACATCTCCCACGGGCGACTGGTATTGCATGCCTTCGAGCGCAAATGCAACACTGGTGGGATCGTCGGATTTCGCGCGGCGGATCGCCTCGCTCAGCATTTGCACGGAGATCAGTACGCGCGGGGCGAAGTATTCGCCGGCCGGCGTCTGCTTCACCCGGGCTGCCAGCGCCGCCAGCACCGGATCGTCGCTGTTGGGCAGGTATTCGGCCACCCACGTCAGGTGCGCGTTCTTCGCCTGCGACACGGCCAGCACCGTGCCGGGCGCGCCGCCCCCGCTGTGGTTCAGGTAGTTCAGCTCATAGCCGGCGTCGCCCGCGGCCTTGATCAGCAGGCTCAAGTCCTGGCCCCAGTTTCCCGTGACCACGGTATCGGCGCCGCTTTCCTTGATCCTGCTGACATACGGCGCGAAGTCCTTGACCCTGGCCAGCGGGTGCAGCGCCTCGCCGACGAACTGCACATCGGGCCGAGCGCCGGCGATCATCTGCCGGCCCAGCGCGGCCCAGATGCGGCCCTGGGTGTAATCCTGGTTGAGCAGGTACACCTTGTGCATGCTTTTTTGCTCGCGCGCGAAATTGGCCAGCGCGCGCATCTTCATCGCCGTGTTGGCCTCGGTGGCGAAATGCCAGAAGCTGCAGCGCGCGCCCGTCAGGTCGGGGTCGAGCGAGGCGTAGTTGATGATCAGGATGCGCTGCGCGGGGTTGCGCTCGTTGTTCCGGTTGGCGGCCTCCACCAGCGCGGTCACCACCGGCGAGCCGGAGGCGCCGGTGAATACCACGCGGACGCCGGCATCGATCGCGCTTTGCAGTGCCGTCAGGCTTTCCTGCGGAGAGAGCTTGTTGTCGTAGCTGAGCAACTCGTAGTTGCGCCCCAGCACGCCGCCCTGGGCATTGGCGTCGTCGAGCGCGAACTTCAGGTTGGCCTGGAAGATCTGCCCGACATTGGCCAGCGGCCCGGATAGCTGGTCGATGAAGGCGACCTTGATGGGCGGCGCGCTGGTGGCCTGGGCCTGGGCCGGGGCTTGCGCCTGTGCCTGCAGGGGCAGGCCCGCGGCGAGCGCGAACGCGGCGGCGGCCGCGCAGCGCATGAGCACACCTGCCGCGCGCGTAGCGATCCGGGCGGCGGCGCCCGCTGCGTGCTTCAAGTCGTGGGGCATGGCTTGTCTCTCTCCTGTGGGCATTACCACGTGTCGATGAAGCGGCGCGATTCGGCGCGGCGCGTTTCGTCCAGCGGCGGTACCGAGGCCAGCCCGCGCAGCAGCCAGTGCCGGGTGTCGGCGGGGTCGATGACCGCATCGATCTCCAGGTGACTCGCCATGTTAAGGGCGCGCCCGCGCTGGTAGGCCGCTTCCACCATACGCGCAAACAGCGCTTCGCGTTCGGCCGGGTCGGCCACGGCTTCCAGTTCCTTGCGAAAGCCCAGCCGGATCGATCCCTCGATGCCCATCGCGCCGAATTCGCCGCTGGGCCACGCCGCGGTGAAGAAGGGCGCGGAGAAACTGCCGCCGGCCATGGCCTGCGCCCCCAGGCCATAGCCCTTGCGCAGCACCACGGTAAAGAAGGGCACGCGCAGCGCACCGGCGGTGACGAAGAGCCGCGAGACGTGGCGCACCGTGGCGGTCTTCTCGGCCTCCGGGCCGACCATGAAGCCGGGCGTGTCGCACAGCGAGACGATGGGCAATCCATGCGCATCGCACAACTGCATGAAGCGCGCGGCCTTGTCGGCGGCCGCGGCATCGATGGCGCCGCCCAGGTGGCGGGGGTTGTTGGCGATGCAGCCGAAAGCGCGCCCCTCGATGCGGAGCAGCGCGGTGATGATGCCGTTGCCAAAGGCGGCGCGCAACTCCAGCACGGAATCGTGATCGGCGAGCGCGGCGAGCACGCTGCGCATATCGTAGCTGCGCAGCCGGTTCTCCGGGATCAGGTGGCGCAGCGCGCGGGCGTCGCCCGCCTGCCATTCGGGCAGGTCGCCCTGGAAGTAGGAGAGGTAGCGGCGTGCCGCGTCCACGGCGGCAGTTTCGTCGTCGACCAGGACGTCGATCACGCCGTTGGGCGCTTGCACGCTCACGGGGCCAACTTCCTCGGGCGCGAATACGCCCAGGCCGCCGCCTTCGATCATGGCCGGGCCGCCCATGCCGATGGTGGCGCTGCGGGTGGCGATGATGACGTCGGCGCAGCCCAGCAGCGCGGCATTCCCTGCAAAGCAGCGGCCGGAGACGATGCCCACCAGCGGTACCTGTCCGGATAGCCGCGCGAACTGGATGAAGGACGTGCAGTCCAGTCCGGCCACCAAGGGTATGTCGGTATCGCCGGGCCGGCCGCCGCCGCCCTCGGCGAACAGCACCACCGGCAGGCGCCACTGGCGCGCCAGCGCCAGCATGCGGTCCAGCTTCTTGTGGCCGTAGAAGCCCTGCGTGCCGGCCAGCACTGTGTAGTCGTAGGCCAGCACCATGCAGCGCGCGTCGGCTGTGGGGAAACTTCCGGCATTGACGGTGCCGATGCCGGTGACGATGCCGTCGGCCGGCGTTGCGCGTTCCAGGTCTTCGACGCTGCGGCGCTGGCGCTGGGCGGCAATGGCGAGCGCGCCGTATTCGATGAATGAGTTGGCATCGCACAGTTGCGCGATGTTTTCCCGCGCGGTGCGTCCGCCCTGGCGATGGCGCTTGTCCACCGCCTGCGCGCGCGCCGCGTCCTGCGTGAGTGCCTGGCGCGCCAGGGCGTCGCGCAGGTCGGCGCGGATATGGGCCGGATCCACGGTGGCGCCCGCATCCATCGCATGGTGGCTGCCGTCGTGCGCGGACAGCGCGATCACCGGCGCGCCGGTGCGCAGCACATCGCCGGCCGCGGCCAGCACGCGCAGGACTTCTCCCGCCACCGGCGCTTCCAGTGGATGTTCCATCTTCATGGCTTCGATGATGGCGAGCGATTGCCCGCGCCGCACGATGTCGCCGGGGCACACCTGCACCGCGGCCAGCGCGCCGTCCATGGGCGCGGTGACGAGTTCGGCATCGTCCGGCAGGTCGTCCAGTTGCGCGGAGCCCGACGCCTGGACGTTCGCGGTTGCGCCTGTCGCGTGCAGCGCCGGATGGGCCTGGTCGCCGTCCCGCAACTGTGCGGCCATCGCCGGTAGCGCGGCATCAAGGTATTGGGTGTGGACGTTATTGCGCCGCACATCCTCGCGCAGCAGCAGGTCCTGCAGCAGCCTGCGGTTGGTGTCGATGCCTTCGATACGGAATTCGCACAGGGCGCGATAGGCATGGGACAGCGCGCGCTGGTAGTCGCCGCCAGGTTCATGCACGATCAGCTTGGCCAGCAGCGAGTCGAAGCGCGGGTTGACCGTCATGCCCGCATGACCGGCGCCGTCCACGCGCACGCCGGGGCCGCTGGGCGGCTCGTAGGCGTCGATGCGGCCGCTGGCGGGGCGCAACTGGCCCTGTGCGTCGAGGTGCTCGGCGTTGATGCGCAACTGCACCGCGATGCCGCGCGGCGCGGGCGGCTGCGCCAGTCCAAGCTGGGCCAGCGTCTTCCCGGCGGCGATGGCCAGCTGCGCCTGGACCAGGTCCACGCCCGTCACCACCTCGGTGACGGTGTGCTCCACCTGGAGGCGCGGGTTGGCCTCCATGAACCAGAACCCGCCGTCCGCGCCCACCAGGAATTCAAACGTGCCGATGCCACGATAAGCGCTGGCGCGCGCCAGCGTCACCGCGGCCTGCGCCAGCCGCGCGCGCATGGCATCGTCCAGCGACGGGCTGGGCGCCATCTCCACCAGCTTCTGGTGGCGCCGCTGCAGGCTGCATTCGCGCTCGCCCAGTGCGATCACGCCGCCTGCGGCATCCGCCACCACCTGGATCTCGATATGGCGGGGCGCGTGCACGATGCGCTCGACATATACGGCGCCGTTGCCGAACGCGGCCGTGGCTTCGGACACGCAGCGGGCATAAGCCTCGTCGATGTCCGCCGCGGCGTGCACCGCGCGCATGCCGCGGCCACCGCCGCCGGCCAGCGCCTTGATCATCATGCCGACATCGGCGCCTGGCGCATGCAGCGACGCGAAGAACGCGTGCGCGGCTGCCAGYGTGGTTGGGCCGGTGGAGCCCGGCACCACGGGCACATTGCACTCGCGCGCCAACGCGCGCGCCCGTGCCTTGTCGCCGAACAGGCGCAGCACATCGGGGGCGGGGCCCACGAAGGTGAGGCCGGCATCCAGGCAGGCCTGGGCGAATTCCGCGTTCTCGGACAGCAAGCCGTAGCCGGGGTGGACCAGGTCGCAGCCGCTGCGGGTGGCCGCGGCCACCACTTGCGCGATATCGAGATAGGCGCGCGGACCGGTGCCGGGCAGCGCAACGGCGCCGTCGGCCTTGCGCACGTGGAGGGCGTCGCGGTCGTCTTCGCTGTACAGGGCGACGCTCTCCAGCCCCGCGCCCGCGGCGGCGCGTGCGATGCGGATGGCGATTTCACCGCGATTGGCGATCAGTAGCTTGCGGAACGTCATGATGCGAAGGAGTTGGACAGCGCTGAATAAGGAAAGACCATGGCGGCTCAGCCAAGCTGCCCGGCCAGCGGCGCCAGGTCCTGCTTGCGCACCTTGCCCGTCGCGGTGAGCGGCAGGGCGTCGACGATATGCACCAGCGGCACCTTGTACACCGCCATATTGGCGCGGCACCACTGCACCAGCGCTGTGTTGTCGACGGTGCCGACGGCTTCGGGCTTGAGCATGACAAAGGCCACGGGCAACTGGCCACGGTCTTCATCGGCGCGCCCCACCACCGCGGAGCCGAGAATGGCCGGATGCTGGCCCAGCAGCGCCTCGATCTCGGCAGGAAAGACGCTCATGCCATTGACCTTGAGCATCTCCTTGCGCCGGCCCAGGTAATGGAGATAACCCTGCTCGTCGATGGAGCCGATGTCGCCGGTGTGGAACCAGCCGTTGCGCAGCGATTCGCGCGTGGCGTCGGGTTTGTTCCAATAGCCCTTGAGCAGGGTCGGCGTGCGCACGCACAGTTCGCCTTCGGCGCCCGGCGGCAGCAGTTCGCCGCTGTCGAAATCGCAGATCTTGAACTCGGTGCCGGGGACGGGCAGCCCGACAAAGATGGGCTGGGCCCGCAGGTCCAGGTCGTCGTCCTGCATGCCGCAGGTAAAGGTATTGCAGGTCTGCGTCTCGGTCATGCCCCAGGCGGTCTCGGCGATGACCGAGCCGGTCAGCGCCTGCCAGGCGCGGCGGTAGGGCAGGTTGAGCTTCTTGACGAAGGACGATACGCCGACATGGCGCAGCGAGCGCAACTGGTATTGCGCCGCGCGCGGATGCTCCATCACCTCGACCGCGTTGTCCACCAGCATCGAGGCATTGGTGACGCGGTAGCGCTGGACTGCCGCCATGAAGGTCTCGGGATCCCAGCGCGCCAGCAGCACCAGCGGGATGCCGAAGAAGGCGGGGAAGATCAGGCAGAGGTTTTCGCCGGCGATCCAGAACTCGGGGAAAAAGCCCAGCATGACGCTGTCGTGGGTGATGTCCAGTGAAACGGCGCCGAACGCGGCTGCCATGTCGACCATGTCGCCTTGCGTGTGGATGCAGCCCTTGGGCAGCCCGGTGGTGCCGCCGGTGTAGTTGAGCGCGGCCACCGCGTCGAGCGATGGCGCCGCCGTGGGCGCCGCGTGCGTGCACGCGGCCATGGCCGGCAGCAGGTCGATGGCGCGGTCGTCCGCTTCGCATTGGTAGCGTGGCGCCTGCACCATGGGCGGCAGCGCCAGCGTGGGCTCGGCGGGGACCATGTCGGCGAAACTGGTCACGAACAGCAGCGAGAGCGGATCCTGTGCGCCGAGCGCGGCGCGCGTTTCGCGCACCAGCGGCACCAGCTGGTCGAGTGCGATCAGGGCGCAAGGCGTGCTGTCGCTCAATGCGTGCTGCAACTCGGCGCGCTGCGATAGCGGGCTGACCGGCACGTAGACCGCGCCCAGCTTGAGGATGCCGAAGAAGACGATGTGGAACTGCGGGCAATTGGGCATCAGCACCGCCACCCGGTCGCCGGCGCCGATGCCGTGCGCCGCCAGCAGCGCGGCACAGCGGTCGCTTTGCGCATCGAGCTGGGCGTAGCTGGTTTCGTGGCCGTAGAAGATCACCGCCGGGCAGTCGGGGCGGGCGCGGCCCCAGTGCCGCAGCATCTCCGTGAGCGGCTGGCGCCCCAGCGGATAGTGCGGCGAGCGCGGGGTGCGCTCGGGCCACGCGCGCTGCCAGCGTGCGTGCAGGTCTGCCAGGTAGGCGGTCTCGTCCATTGGCGGTGTCTCCTTGCTGGTGGGCCGCCAAGCCGGTAGGCTGGCGAAATTTACTCTTTGGTATATTTATGTACCCTTGGGTATGATCCTATTGGCATCGCCACCATGCGTCAAGTCGGGATCCCAGGCCGTGGCGAGGTGGCGAGCGGAACATGTCCACGAGGACCGCCAGGCCTTCCCGGGCCCGGCGCCATGCGAGAATCGCGTCATGCCGACTGCACAGAAAACCGCTCCCGCCATCAAGTCCAGCGAGACCGAGCCGGAAATGACACCGGAGATCGCGCTGGATACTGCTCCCGCCCGCTCGCATATCACCGAGCGGCAGGAAGCCCGCCGCCGCCAGATTCTCGATACCGCCGCACAGCTCTTCTATACCAAGGGCTATCCCGGCATGACGATGAACGACCTGTGCCGCGCACTGGGCGTGACCAAGCCCGCGGTCTATTACTACTTCACGGACAAATACGAGATCTTCGACATCCTGTGCCGGGAGTCGGCCCAGACCTGCCTGCCGGTCATCCGCGAGACCGCGGATCCCGCGCTGCCGGTGCGCGAGCGGCTGCAGGCCTGTCTGCTGGAAATGGCGCGCCGCTGCATCGCCTGCTATGTGCCGGCCACGTTGAGCTTTCGCGATAACCAGTACCTGCGGCCGGAAACGGTGGCCTGGCTGGGCAATATGGCGCGCGCCTTTTACCGCGACCTCTATGCCCTGCTGGAGGAAGGCAAGCGTATCGGCGTATTCAGCTATGGCGACGCGCGCGTCGCCGCGCATGCAATCGGCAGCGTCGTTGGCTTCATGTACACCTGGCACGAGCCCGGACGCATGGAAGCGGAAGCGCTGGCGCGGGAACTGGCTACCAATATGATGAAGATGGTGCTGCCGGCGCACGCCTGACGGTTGCCGCGACGGAGCTAGGGGAATTCCCGAGTCCTCATTGAACTGTGCGCTAAACTTCACGTCAGAAGGTGTGCGGCATCCAGAGGACTTCATCTAACGTGTTGTCTTAAGCGGGACGCACGTTTAGCATCTGTCGAAAATCGAACGATCATTCAGAAATCAGGAGACGGCGCATGGAAAGACTGTGGCTGAAGCATTACCCGGCCGGCGTACCCGCCGAGATCGATAGCAGCCAGTTTCGCTCGCTGGCCGAGTTGCTTGAGGCATCCTTTCGCACCTACGCCGATCGCCGCGCCTTTGTCTGTATGGACAAGTCGATCACCTACGGCGAGCTCGACCGCCTCTCCCGGCAATTCGCCGCATGGCTGCAGTCGCGCGGGCTCAAGCCCGGCGCGCGCGTGGCCATCATGATGCCCAATGTGCTGCAGTATCCGGTGGTGCTGGCCGCCGTGCTGCGCGCCGGCTTCGTCGTGGTCAACGTCAATCCGCTCTACACCCCGCGCGAACTGGAGCACCAGCTCAAGGACAGCGGCGCCGAGGCCATCGTCATCCTGGAGAACTTCGCCACCACGCTGCAGCAAGTGCTGTCCGCCACGCCGGTCAAGCACGTGGTGGTGGCCAGCATGGGCGACCTGCTGGGCGGCCTCAAGGGGGCGATCGTCAATTTCGTGGTGCGCAACGTCAAGAAGATGGTGCCGGAGTGGGAGCTGCCGAACTGCGTGCGCTTCAATACCGTGCTGGAGGAGGGCCGCGGCATGCAGCTGCAGCCTGCCAATACAGGGCCAGATGACATCGCCTTCCTGCAGTACACGGGCGGCACTACCGGCGTGTCGAAGGGCGCGGTACTGCTGCACCGGAATATCGTCTCCAACGTGCTGCAGTCCGAAGCCTGGATGCAGCCCGCGCTGGCCAAGGGCGCGCCGATCGACCAGGTGATCACCATCACCGCGCTGCCGCTGTATCACATCTTCGCGCTGACGGTCTGCTGCCTGCTGGGCATGCGCAGCGGCGGCCTGAGCGTGCTGATCCCCAATCCGCGCGACATCCCCGGCTTTATCAAGGAACTGCAGAAGTACAAGTTCAATATGTTCCCGGCGGTCAACACCCTGTACAACGCGCTCATCAACAACCCGGAGATCGACAAGGTCGACTTCTCCGGCCTGCGCGTGGCCAACGGCGGGGGCATGGCCGTGCAGGAAGCGGTGGCGAAGAAATGGCTGGCCAGGACCGGCTGTCCGATCATCGAGGGCTATGGCCTGTCGGAAACCTCGCCGTCGGCCACCTGCAACCCCACGGATACCGACGCGTTTTCCGGCACCATCGGCCTGCCGATTCCCTCGACCGACATCGCCATCCGCGACGACGATGGCCGCGACGTGCCGCTTGGCCAGCCCGGCGAGATCTGCATTCGCGGCCCGCAGGTGATGGCCGGCTACTGGAACCGCCCGGACGAGACCGCCAAGGTCATGACGCCCGACGGCTTCTTCAAGACCGGCGATATCGGGGTGATGGACGAGCGCGGCTATACCAAGATCGTCGATCGCAAGAAAGACATGATCCTGGTGTCCGGGTTCAACGTGTATCCGAACGAAATCGAAGGCGTGGTTGCGGAATGCCCCGGCGTGCTCGAGGTGGCGGCAGTGGGGGTACCCGACGAGCATTCGGGCGAGGTGGTCAAGCTGTTCGTGGTCAAGAAGGACCCCGGGCTGACCGAGGCCGAGCTGATTGCCTTCTGCAAGGAACGCCTGACCGGTTACAAGCGGCCCAAGTACGTGGAGTTCCGCGGCGAGTTGCCCAAGACCAACGTCGGCAAGATCCTGCGCCGCGAATTGCGCGATACCCGCAAGGCTGCCTGAGCGAGGCCGCCAGCGACGGAAAAACGGCCTCCCGCGCGGAGGCCGTTTTTCATTTGGCGCGGGGATTCGTCAGCATTCGCGCGAAGGCGCAAGCCGCGGCTCGAGAGCGCCATCGGGATAGACCATCCGTACGCAGGCACCCGGCTCCAGGCCAGGCGCCGCCGGACCATTGACGGTGGTGCGGCTGCCATCGAGGGCCACCACCGTGTATTGGTACAGGTCCATCTGCGGCTGCGGCGGCGGGTTGAGCAACCGGTTCAGGTCGATGGAAAAACCAACGCTGCCGCCGCTCCAGCCGCCGCCGCCCCAGGCCGCGCCACCAACGCCTACCGCGGAATTCACCGCGCCGGCATCCGGTATATCGATCCGGCCCGCCAGCGTCTTCGCGCTGATGCGCCCAAGCTTGATGGTGGCATTGAGTGGCGTGATCTGCGGCCCCGGCGGCGCGCTCTGGCAAGCGGCTGCCAACAGCAGTGGCAGCAGCAAGGCGGCAAGCGCGGGCAGTCCCGGCCGGCGAGTGTTCATGCGCTCACCAGGCCAGCCTTGAGCTTGCCCAGCAGGCGGAACAGCGCGCGCCGGTCGGCTTGCGGCAGGCCGCTGAACAACTGCTCGATCCATGCCTCGTGCGCGCGCGCCATTCCGGAGAACGCCGTGCGCCCGGCAGGGGTGAGCCGGATCAGGTAGGCGCGGCGATCGCTTGGCAGCGCCTCGCGCGAAACCAGGCCTTCCTGCTGGAGCTGGTCGGTGATGCCGGTGACGTTGCCGCCGGTGACCATCATGCGGCGCGACAGCTCGCCCATCTTCAGGCCTTCGGGATGGCGGTCGAGCTGGGACATCAGATCGAAGCGCGGCAAGGTACAGGCGAAATCCTGGCGCAGGCGCGATCGGATGTCGGACTCGACCAGGTTGGTGCAGGTCAGCAGCCGCAGCCACAGGCGCAGGGCATCATGGGTGGTGTCTTCGGCGCGGGTTTCGAGATCGACCGGCGCCTCTTCGGCGCCGGCCTTCTCAGGGATTCCGGAGGTCCCGGAGTTCCCGGCAGCTTCGGCGGCAGGTGTGATGGGCATCGCGGCACGCAGGTTGTTTGATGCCTCAAGTATATGCGCTCGCGTGCGGCCACGGGCCGCAAGGGGCCTCAATCCACCTTGGCGCCCGAATCCTTGACGACCTTGGCCCACTTGGCGTGTTCGGCGCGAATAAAGGCCGCGAACTGCTCCGGCGTATTGCCGACCGGCTCCGCGCCCTGGGCCTGCATCTTCTCCCGCACCGCTGGCGTGGCTAGCGAGCGGGCGACTTCCTGCTGGATGCGCGCGACGATGTCGTGCGGTGTACCTGCGGGTGCCAGCAGGCCGAACCAGGAACTGGCCTCGAAGCCGGGCAGGTGACCGGCTTCGGCCACCGTCGGCACGCCGGGCAGCGCCGGAGAGGGTTTGGCGCTGGTGACCGCCAGCGCCTTGAGCTTGCCGGACTTGATCAGCGCCATCGACGAAGGCAGGTTGTCGAACATCAGCTGCATGGTGCCCCCGGCCAGGTCGGTCAGTGCCGGGCCGCTGCCTTTGTAGGGGAAGTGCACCATGAAGGTACGGGTCTGGGTCTTGAACAACTCGCCGGCGAGATGGATCGAGGTGCCGTTGCCGCTCGATGCCATATTGAGCTTGCCGGGATTGGCGCGCGCGTAGGTAATCAGGTCGTTGACGCTGTTGATGCGGTTCTGCTGGGCGAAGGCCGGATTGACCACCAGCACATTCGGCACCGAAGCCACCTCGGTGATGGGTGCGAAGTCCTTGATCGGGTCGAATGGCAGCTTGCCATAGAGCGACTGGTTGATGCCATGCGTGCCGACCGTGCCCATCAGCAGCGTGTAGCCATCCGGCGCTGCCTTGGCCACCATGTCGGCGCCGATGTTGCCCCCCGCGCCCGGCCGGTTGTCGACCACCACATTCCATCCCTGCAGCTTCGACAGTTCGGCGGCCACCGCGCGGGCGAGGATGTCGGTGGTGCCGCCGGCGGGGAACGGAACCACCAGTCGGATCGGCTTGTTGGGGTAAGGGTCGGCGGCCAGCGCGGGGGCTTGCCAGGCTAAGGCGCCAAGGCATGCGCCGGCGATAGTGGCCAGCAGCATCTGGGCCGCGCGGCGGCGGGTGCGGTGCATGGGCTGTCTCCTTGTTGGTTTTGCGGCCGCACGGCACGATTTGAATGCGGCCGAAGAGGTTGCTGCATTGTAGTGTCGGCATAACAAAGTGCCGATGGGGTGATGCCCTAGGATGGAGCGCGAGGCGCGGCCGGAAAGCAAAAAAGGCACCCGAAGGTGCCTTTGCAAAAGAACGCGGATGCGCTCAGAACTTGTGGCGGATACCCACGGCCGCGCCGATCATGGTGTTCTTGCCGGTGCCGAGGAAGTAGCCATTGGCGAAGCTGATCGCCGAGGTGTCGAAGTTCAGGCCTGCATTCTTCGAGAATGCGGTGGTCAGGTAGACGTCGGTGCGCTTGGACAGGTTGTAGTCGGCGATGAACCCGATCTGCCAAGGGTTCGTGACGTTCACATTGTTCAGCTTGATAACGTCGTCGTAGGTGTACTGCAGCGTCAGGCCCAACGCCGGCAGGACCTGATAGTTAGCGCCAATCCAGTAGTAGTTGTCACGCAGCAGGGCCGTGCCGTTCTGTGCCTTGGACTGACCCCAACGATAGCCGCCCATAATCTTGGCCGCGCCGAAGGCATAGCTGCCTGCTACCGCGGCCTTTTTGAAGGTGCCGGTGTCGCCGGCCGCGCTCAGGGTCGGGTTGTACTGGTCGTAGGCGACGGTCACGCCGAACGGACCGGCAGCGTATGCTGCACCGGCGCCGTAGCCCGTATCACGGCGGAACTGTCCCGGGACTTCGCCGTTGCCGGCCACGCCGTTGCCGAACGACCAGTGGGCGATGGCGGTTACCGGGCCGAATACGCCGGTGTACTTGGCGGTATTGTCCGAGCGGAAGTTCAGGCCGAGCTGGGCCACCACCGGTTCATACTGGGTGGCATAGCCGCTGGGCGAGAAGTTGGCGAGCAGGTCGAACAGCGTGGTGTACTGGCGACCGAAGGTGAAGCGGCCAGCCTGGGCGCTTTCCAGGCCGACGTACGCTTGACGACCGAACATGCGGCCGCCCTGCTGAAGCGATCCATTGTCAAGGCCGAAACCACTTTCGAGCACGAACAGGGCTTTCATGCCGCTGCCCAGGTCTTCCACGCCACGCAGACCCCAACGCGAACCGGACAGGCCGCCGGACGACATGCGGTACAGGTTGTTGCCCTGGCCGGCATTAAAGCCGTTGGCAATCGTCGGCGTTTGCGAGCCCATGTGACTGACGTATTCGAGGTTCATATCCGCCACGCCGTACAGCGTCACGCTGGACTGTGCCTGTGCGGCACTCGCAAATGCACCCAGCGCAGCCAGCGCGAGAAGCGATTTTTTCATGCTCGATGATCTCCATGTAAGAATTATTGGTGGTCAGCGGAGAAACCTCCTGAGTCTCCATGCACCGCTTACCCAACTTCGTCAGAAGCTGCCAAGTACTGTAACAAACCGCCCCCTTTTCACAATCGGGGCGACTGCCCTTGTCAGCTTTTCACAACTCAGGGTTTTGGAGTATCGGATGCGGCAGGCACTGGCCTAGCGGGGGGGGGGCTGCAGGGCGGGGCGCGATGCGCTCACGGTACAATGCGGGAAATCCCGAGGCGATTTCACAAGCGTTGTGTCCGCCTCGGCGGGAGCGGGCGGCGCGCCTGTCCCGAGCAACCACCAGCGATGCATTCATGGATAACTTGATTCGCGAATTCGATGTGGCCTTGCGCGCGATCGCAGGCGTCACCCGTGCCAGCCGCGCCAATCCGGCGGAAACGCTCGCGCCCGATACGGACAGCCTCGACCAGTCGCAACGCCGCCATGTGGCCGGGCTCATGCGGGTCAACCACGTGGGCGAGGTTTGCGCGCAGGCTCTTTACCAGGCGCAGAAGCTGACCGCGCGGACCGCGCAGGTGCGCGCGCAGATGGACGAGGCCGCGCGCGAGGAAGAAGACCACCTCGGCTGGTGCGCCGAGCGTCTGCGCGAGCTTGGCTCGCGTCCGAGCCTGCTCAACCCGCTCTGGTATGCCGGCGCGTTTGCCATCGGCTGGGCTGCGGGGCGGACAGGTGACCGGGTCAGCCTGGGTTTCGTGTCCGAGACCGAGTATCAGGTCGAGCAGCACCTTAACGGCCATCTTGAACAGATTCCCGTTGCCGACGCCCGCTCGCGCGCGATCCTGGAACAGATGCGCGACGATGAGGTCCGCCACGGCGCCGCCGCCCGCGAGGCGGGTGGCATGCCGCTGCCCGCGCCGGTGCGGGCGATGATGCGAGCTGCCTCCCGGGTCATGACCACCGCCGCGTACCGGATCTGACGGCGCTACGGTACGGCGCAGGATGAATCCCCGCGGCATTCGCCGCTCGCCACGCGCAGTTGCCTGGCGCAGCGCGGCAACTGGCACCCTCCGTACGCAGGGTAGACGCCAAAACGTTGTATCCTTCCATCGGTCCCGTGTGGCTGAATTTCGTGCCGCAGGCAGTTCCTCCCCTTGCTGTTCTCAGGTGGTTTCTCTGCTTTCCTCCATAAGATCTTCATTTCATTAGGGATTCACTTTTTCGGTGCGTGAAGTGTGCGCGCTAAGTCATTGTTCTAATTCAAAAAACCCGGTTTGTTGCCTTGCTGCGAGCCTTGACCCGCCAAATCGCTTCCTCTAAAGTGGGAAATAGTGTGAGGAAGTGTATTTTTGTGTGAAAAGGTAGTCTGGCTGTGGGATCATCGCCCAACGTCGGATTCCGAAGGATTCACGCGCCAACCGGCAGTAAAGATGCCGGCGCGGATCGGGGGCTAGCTTGTTTCAGGGAGCATCGGCGCTGTCACTGGATGCCAAGGGCCGGATGTCGATTCCGGCGCGGCACCGTGAAGCGCTGCAACAGCAGGCCGAAGGCCGGGTGACGCTGACCAAGCACCCGGACGGCTGCCTGCTGCTGTTTCCCCGCCCTGAATGGGAAAATTTCCGTAGTCGCATTGCGGCCTTGCCGATGGACGCGCATTGGTGGAAGCGCATCTTCCTGGGCAATGCCGCTGACGTCGACATGGACGGCGCGGGTCGGGTGCTGATTGCCCCCGAGCTGCGCAATGCCGCCATGCTCGACAAGGAAGTCATGCTGCTTGGAATGGGCAGCCATTTCGAAGTCTGGGACGCCGCAACCTACGCCGCCAAGGAACAGCAGGCGATGGCACAGGGCATGCCGGATGCATTGAAGAACTTCTCTTTCTGACGAGGTCATGAGCTCAACCCAAACGCCAGGGACCACCGCCCTGCGCCATCGCACCGTGCTGCTGGACGAGGCTGTCGAAGCCCTGGTCTGGCGGCCGGATGGCGTCTACGTGGACGGCACCTTCGGCAGAGGGGGGCACAGCCGGGCAATATTGGCCCGGCTGGGCCCGGCCGGAGCCCTGGTGGCATTCGACAAGGATCCGGCAGCAATCGCAGAGGCGGGCACCATCAAGGATGCCCGCTTCTCCATTGAGCACACCAGCTTCGCCGAGATGTCGGACCGGTTGGCAGGACGCGGCAAGGTAACCGGGATACTGCTCGACCTGGGGATCAGCTCGCCCCAGATCGACGATGCGGAGCGGGGCTTTTCCTTTCGCTTCGAGGGACCGCTGGACATGCGCATGGACACCACGCGCGGCATTACCGCCGCGCAATGGCTGGCGCAAGCGGATGAGCAAGACATCGCGAGGGTGATACGGGACTATGGGGAAGAACGGTTTGCTGTACAGATTGCAAAGGCGGTTGTTGCTCGCAGGAGCGAACCCGGCCATGGCGGACCTCTCACCACTACTGCCGAGCTTGCCGCGCTCGTGGCGAAAGCCGTCAAAACACGCGAGAAGGGTCAGGACCCTGCGACCCGCACCTTTCAGGCTCTACGGATTCACATCAATCAAGAGCTTGCGGACCTCGAAAGAGGCCTGAGCGCGGCTTACGACTTGTTGCAGGCAGGAGGGCGGCTGGTGGTCATCAGCTTTCACTCGCTTGAGGACCGCATCGTCAAGCGGTTCATGCAGGCGCACGCCCGTCCGCAGCAGAACGCCGACCCCGCCATGCGCCGCGCGCCTCTGCGCGCCGACCAGTTGCCGCAGCCCACGCTGAGGCTGCTCGGCCGGGTCAAGCCGGGCGCCGAAGAGATCGCCGCCAACCCGCGCGCGCGCTCGGCGGTGATGCGCGTGGCCGAGAAGCTGCCCGCCGTATCCGCATCCACCGAGCAGGCGGGCCGCGCATGAACCGCCTGACCTTTTTCCTGCTGGCAGCACTGATGCTGTGCGCGCTCTCGCTCGTGAGCGCTCAGCACCAGGCCCGGACCCTGTTCGTCGCCTACGAGCGTGCGCAGGCGGAAGAAAAGCAGCTCGACATCGACTGGTCCCGCTTGCAGTACCAGCAGAGCGCGCTTGGCAAGAGCGCACGCATTGCCGAAGCGGCGCGCACGCAGCTGAAGATGACGCCGGTACTTCCCGGCAGGACCCAATATCTGGCCGGCGTGGTGCTTGATGCGCCACCTGCGAACGCGCCTGCGGCCGCCGCGCCGGAGGGGAGCAAGCCATGACCATCGCCCGGCCCTCGCAAAACGCCCAGCGCGGAAACCCTTCGCGCCCACGCACCGGCCAGTTCGCGGCCAGCCCCGTGCTTGGCCTGCGCCTGCCGATGTGGCGCTCCAAGCTGGTGGTTTTCATGATGTTCGCCGCCTTCGTCGCCTTGGCCGGACGCGCGCTGTGGATCCAGGGTCCGGGCAACCAGTTCTATGAGGCCGAGGGCAAGAAGCGATTCCAGCGCACCCTCGAGTTGCCGGCAACACGCGGCAAGATCCTCGACCGCAATGGCCTGGTGCTGGCTACCAGCCTTCCCGTGAAGGCGATCTGGGCGGTCCCCGAGGACGTTCCGGACGAAATCGACGCGGACAAGATTCGCCAGTTGAGCAAGCTGCTCGACATGAGTGACAAGGAACTGCGCCGCAAGTTTACGGAGGACAAGAGCTTCGTTTACCTGAAGCGCCAGGTGCTGCCGGACGCCGCGGACAAGATCGCCGCGCTCAAGATCGACGGCATTCACCAGACCCGCGAATACAAGCGCTTCTACCCGGAGGGCGAGGCGATGGCGCACATCGTCGGCTTTACCAATGTGGAAGACCGCGGCCAGGAAGGCGTGGAACTGGCGCGCGAGGCTGTGCTGGCCGGGAAGTCCGGTGCGCGCCAGGTGATCAAGGACCGCCTCGGCCGCGTGGTGGAGGATGTGGGCATCCTCAAGGCGCCGCGCGACGGCGAGGACCAGCAGCTCTCGATCGACGCCAAGATCCAGTACCTGGCCCACAACGAGGTCAAGGCCATCGTCGAGCGCAGCAAGGCCAAGGCGGCCAGCGCCGTGGTGCTCGACGCGCAGACCGGCGAGGTGCTGGCGCTGGCCAACTGGCCGACCTACAACCCCAACGACCGCACCCGGCTGTCGGGCGAACAGCTGCGCAACCGGGTGCTGACCGATACCTTCGAGCCGGGTTCGATGATGAAGCCGATCACGGTCGGCCTAGCACTGCAGCTCAAGCGCGTCACGCCGTCGACGGTCTTCGTCACTACCGGCAAGTTCAACTACGAAGGCGCCACCATCAGCGACACCCATAATTACGGGTCGTTGACGGTCGCCGGCATTATCCAGAAGTCGAGCAACATCGGCACGACCAAGATCGCGATGCTGCTCAAGCCGCAGGAAATGTGGGATATGTATACCAGCCTGGGCCTGGGGCAGGCGCCCAAGATCGGCTTCCCGGGCGCGGTGGCGGGACGGGTGCGCCCGTTCAAGAGCTGGCGGCCCATCGAGCAGGCGACCATGTCCTATGGCTACGGCCTGTCCGTGTCGCTGTTCCAGATCGCCCATGCCTACACCATCTTCGCCCATGACGGCGAACTGATCCCGGTCACGATGTTCCGTGCCAATGGCCCGGTTACCGGAGAGCGCGTGCTGTCGCCCGAAGTGGCGCGCCAGGTGCGAGCCATGCTCGAGACCGTGACGGCGCCCGGCGGCACCGCGCCCGAGGCGCAGGTGATGGGCTACCGGGTGGGCGGCAAGACCGGCACCGCCTACAAGCACGTTGGCCGCGGCTACGACCGCAGCAAGTATCGCGCTTCCTTCATCGGCCTGGCGCMGATGTCGAACCCGCGCGTGATCGTGGCCGTCAGCGTGGACGAGCCCACCTCCGGCAGCCACTACGGCGGCGCCGCGGCGGGCCCGGCTTTCGCGGCGATTACCGGTGGCGCGCTGCGTGCGCTCAATGTGCAGCCGGATTCGCCGATCCGACAACTCGTGGTGAGCGACAAGGTGCAGGAAAGCGAACCGTGGAGCGCGACGCAATGAGCCAGCCACTGCTTCCCCTCGAAGTGGCCGCACAGGCCGGCGACGCGCTGGACTGGTTGCACCAGCACGCGCCGGCCGGCGCCAGGCTGACCGGTGACACGCGCCGGCTGACCCAGGGCGACGTTTTCTTCGCCTACGTGCTCGGCAACGAGCGCCTGGCGACCGATGCGCGCCCGCATATTGCCCAGGCCATCGCCCGCGGCGCCAGCGCGATCGTCCACGAGGCCGATGGCTTTGCCTGGCCGCACGGCGAGACCGTGCCGCACCTTGGTGTGTCGGGCCTGCACCAGCTCGCCGGCCCGATCGCCGCGGGCTGGTATGGCAACGGCGCGCGCGATCTCGCGGTGACCGGCATCACGGGTACCAATGGCAAGACTTCGTGCAGCCAGTGGCTGGCGCGCGCGCTGCAGGCGGCCGGTACGCGCTGTGCCACCATCGGCACCCTTGGCACCGGTTTTCCTGATGCGCTCACGGCTACGGGTTTCACCACGCCCGACGCGGTCCAGTTGCAGGACAGCCTGGCGGAGCTGAATGCCGCCGGCGCGCGAGCCGTGGCAATGGAAGTGTCCTCGCACGGGCTCGAGCAGGGCCGGGTGGCCGGCACGCACTTCGCCGTGGCGGTGCTGACCAACCTGACCCAGGACCATCTCGATTACCACGGCACCATGGCCGAGTACGAGGCGGCCAAGGCTTTGCTGTTCCAATGGCCCGGCCTGCGCGCGGCCGTGATCAACCGTGACGACGCCATGGGCCGGCGCCTGCTGGCTGGCACGCTGGTCACCGGGCAGGTGATCGAATACGGCATCGACGGCGCCGCCGGCGCCACCCGCAAGGGCGGCCAGTGGCTGCGCGCCACCGGCGTGCGCGCCACGGCTGCCGGCACCGCCTTCCATGTCGACGGCAGCTTCGGCGGCGCCGATGTCGCCACGCCGATGATCGGCGAGTTCAATGTCAGCAACCTGCTCGCCGTGCTCGGCGCCGCGCTCGCCAGCGGCATCGAGTGGGCTGCAGCCATCGACGCGCTGCGCACGCTCAGGCCGGTCGACGGCCGCATGGAGTTGTTCGGTGGCAGCCACGGCGCCCAGGATGGCCCGCTGGCGGTGGTCGATTACGCCCACACGCCGGACGCGCTGGAAAAAACCCTGGCCGCGCTGCGCCCGGTGGCGCAGGCGCGCAAGGGCCGGCTGTGGTGCGTGTTCGGCTGCGGCGGAGACCGCGATCCGATCAAGCGCCCGCTGATGGGCGCGGTGGCCGCGCGCCTTGCCGACGAAGTCGTGCTGACCAGCGACAACCCGCGTAGCGAAGACCCGCTGGACATCCTGAACGCGATCGCCGATGGCATCGACGACCACAGCCACACCCACCTGATCGAAGACCGGGCCGCCGCCATCCTGTATGCCATCAAGCACGCTGCCGCGGCCGACGTGGTGCTGGTGGCCGGCAAGGGGCACGAAGCCACCCAGGAGGTGCATGGCCGCAAGCGGCCATTCTCCGACCGCGAGCACGTCCGGCTGACGCTGGGTACGCGTGGGGTGTCGGCATGACGCAATTCACCATGACTGATCTGCAGCAAGCCGCCGGCTGGATCGCCGGCGCGCGTATTTCCGGGCCCGATGGCGCCGCCAGCCGCGCCTTCTCGCGCGTGCTCACCGACAGCCGCACGGTCCAGCCCGGCGACCTCTTCGTCGCGCTCAGGGGCGAGCGCTTCGATGCGCATGACTTCCTGGCCGATGTGGTGGCGCGCGGCGCCGCCGCGGTCTTGGTGGAGCGCGAGCCCGATGCCGGGCTTGGCATTCCCGCCATCGTGGTGCCCGATACCCGCCTTGCGCTGGGCCAGCTGGCAGCCGGCTGGCGCCGCCGCTTCAGCCTGCCCGCGGTTGCAGTGACGGGCAGCAACGGCAAGACCACGGTCAAGGAAATGATCGCGGCGATCTTCGCCGCGGCGGTAGGGGAGGGCGCCAGGCTCGCCACCGGCGGCAACCTGAACAACGATATCGGCTTGCCGCTGACCGTGCTGCGCCTGACCGACGCGCACCGGCTCGCCGTGCTCGAACTGGGCATGAACCACCCGGGCGAGACGGTTTACCTGGCCGGCATCGCCCAGCCCACCGTGGCCGTGGTGACCAATGCCCAGCGCGAGCACCAGGAGTTCATGGTGAGCGTCGAGGCCGTGGCGCACGAGCATGCGGCGGCCATCGCGGCATTGCCCGCCGACGGCGTGGCGGTGTTTCCGCTCGACGCCGAGGGTGGCGGGGCACATGCCGGCATCTGGCGGCAGGCGGCCGGCCAGCGGCGCGTGCTGTCGTTTGGCCTGGAGGCGGGCGCCGATGTCAGTGCCGGCGTGCATCTGGAAGATGGTGTGCAAGTGATGCAGGTACGGGCGCCCGGCGCCACGTTCGAGGTCCGCCTGTCGGTGCTTGGCACCCACAACGTGCGTAACGCGCTGGCGGCGGTCGCCTGCGCGCTGGGCGCCGGCGTGGGCGTTGAGGCGATCCGCGCCGGCCTGGCCGGATTCGCCGCGGTCAAGGGACGGCTGCAGGTCAAGCACGCTGCCGGCGGCACGCTGGTGATCGACGATAGCTACAACGCCAATCCCGATTCGGTGCGCGCGGCTATCGACGTGCTCGCCGGGTTTGCCGCGCCGCGCCTGCTGGTGCTGGGGGATATGGGCGAAGTGGGCGACCAGGGGCCGGCTTTCCATGCGGAGATCGGTGCCTATGCGAGCGCCCGCGGCATCGAGACGCTATGGGCGACGGGCGCGGCAGTGGTGCACGCGGTGCAGGCCTTTGGCGCGCAGGCCCGGCATTTCGAACGCGCTGAAGACCTCGCGCAGGCGTTGGCGGAAGACAAGGACGGTACCGTGGCGGCAGCAAGCGCGGTACTTGTGAAGGGATCTCGGTTCATGCGGATGGAACGGATGGTGAATGCGCTGGTCGCAGACACTCCCGCGCATTAATCGTCATCAACACTTAATCAAGCAATCAGATAGCCCGGCCACGCCGGGCGGTTGTCGAAAGGAATACGGAAACACGATGTTATTGGCTCTGGCCCAGTGGCTGCAAAACGACTACAGCTTCCTGCGGGTCTTCAACTACCTGACCTTCCGCGCGGTGATGGCCAACCTCACCGCGCTTTTGATCGGGCTCGGCCTTGGACCCTGGGTGATCCGCAAGCTGACCGAACTCAAGATCGGCCAGGCGGTGCGCACCATCGGCCCGCAGTCGCATCTGGTCAAGGCCGGCACGCCCACCATGGGCGGTGTGCTGGTGCTGGTGTCGATTGCCATCTCCACGTTGCTGTGGTGCGACTGGGGCAATCGTTTCATCTGGGTCGTGATGCTGGTGACCTTCGGCTACGGCGCGATCGGCTGGGTGGACGATTACCGCAAGGTGGTCTATCGCGATCCGCGCGGCATGTCGAGCCGCGAGAAGTTTTTCTGGCAGACCCTGATCGGCCTGGTGGCCGCGGTCTACCTGGCGTTTTCGGTGTCGGAAAGCAGCAATGTGCGGGTGTGGGACCTGTTCCTGGGCTGGGTCGAAGGCGGACTGTCGCTGGACATGCCCTACAAGTCCAACCTGATCGTGCCCTTCTTCAAGGAAGTGAGCTATCCGCTGGGCGTGGCCGGCTTTATCGTGCTGACCTACCTGGTGATCGTGGGTTCGAGCAATGCGGTGAACCTGACCGACGGCCTGGACGGGCTGGTGATCATGCCCGTGGTGCTGGTCGGCAGCGGGCTGGGTGTATTTGCCTACGTGATGGGGAGTTCGGTCTACAGCAAATACTTGCTGTTCCCGCATATCCCGGGGGCTGGCGAGTTGCTGATCTTTTGTTCGGCGATGGCGGGGGCGGGCCTGGCCTTCCTCTGGTTCAACGCCCATCCGGCCCAGGTCTTCATGGGCGACGTCGGCGCGCTGGCGCTGGGCGGCGCGCTGGGCACGGTGGCGGTGATCGTGCGCCAGGAGATCGTGCTGTTCGTGATGGGCGGCATTTTCGTGGTGGAAACCTTGTCGGTGATGCTGCAGGTGACGTGGTTCAAGATCACCAAGCGGCGTTACGGCGAGGGCAGGCGGTTGTTCAAGATGGCGCCGCTGCATCACCACTTTGAATTGTCGGGCTGGAAGGAAACGCAGGTGACGGTGCGCTTCTGGATCATCACCATGTTGCTGGTGCTGATCGGGCTGTCGTCGCTCAAGTTGCGCTGAACCGGCGCATATCTATCAACGCAGAAACGAAAAAAGGCGGGAATCGAAGTGTTTGGCGAGTTGCAAAAACCTCATGTGCTGGTGCTGGGCCTCGGCGAATCGGGCCTGGCGATGGCGCGCTGGTGCGGCCAGTATGGCGCGCCCGTGCGCGTTGCCGACACGCGCGAGGCGCCTGCCAACCTGGTCTTCCTGCAAGCCGAGCTGCCTTCGGCCGAATTTCATGGTGGTTCCTTCACGGACGCGCTGCTGGACGGCATCGCACTGGTGACGATCAGCCCCGGCCTGTCGCCGCTGGAAGGCGCCACTGCCGCGCTGCTGTCCGCGGCGCGCGAGCGCGGGATTCCCGTGTGGGGCGAGATCGAGCTGTTCGCGCGTGCGCTGACGCACCTTCAGGCAGAGTCGGGCTATGCGCCGAAGCTGCTGGCAATCACCGGCACCAATGGCAAGACGACGACCACCGCGCTGACCGGCCGCCTGGTCGAGCGCGCCGGCAAGAGCGTGGCGGTGGCGGGCAACATCAGCCCCTCGGCGCTGGACAAGCTGGCCGCCTGCATTGCCTCGGCCACGCTGCCCGAGGTCTGGGTGCTGGAGCTGTCGAGCTTCCAGCTGGAAACCACGCACACGCTGGCGCCGCACGCGGCCACGGTGCTCAATATCACCCAGGACCATCTTGACTGGCACGGCAGCATGGAAGCCTATGCCGCCGCCAAGGCCCGCATCTTCGGCGCGGCGCCGGCGCCGGGCGAAGCCGGCTGCGTGCAGATCCTGAACCGCAACGACCGCCTGAGCCTGGACATGGCGCGCCCCGGCACGGCGCCGGTGACTTTCGGCACCGACCTGCCCGAGGTACCGGGCAGCTTCGGCGTGCTGCGAGAGGGCGGCATGCCCTGGCTGGTGGTGGCGGAACCCGATAGCGAATCCGACGGCGAGAACAAGCCGCGCCGCCGCAAGGCCGCCGCCGCCGAAGAAGCGGAAGCCGTTCCTGTGCGCCACAAGCGCCTGATGCCGGCGGATGCGCTGCATATCCGCGGCATGCACAACGCCACCAACGCGATGGCCGCGCTAGCGCTGTGCCGTGCCATCGACCTGCCGCTGAATGCCTTGCTGCACGGCCTGCGGGAATACCGCGGCGAGCCGCACCGGGTGGAGTGGGTCGCCACGATCGACGACGTCGAATTCTTCGATGACAGCAAGGGCACCAATGTGGGCGCCACCGTGGCCGCGCTGTCCGGGCTGGCCAAGCGCGTGGTGCTGATTGCCGGCGGCGAAGGCAAGGGGCAGGATTTCTCGCCGCTGGCCGCGCCGGTGGCGCAGTACGCCCGCGCCGTGGTGCTGATCGGCAAGGATGCGGGCGAGCTGCGCCGCGCGCTGCAGGAGACCGGCGTCACGCTGGCCGACGCCGCCACGCTCGAACAGGCTGTCAGCCTGGCCGCCACTGCGGCGCAGGGCGGCGATGCTGTGCTGCTGTCGCCGGCGTGCGCCAGCCTCGACATGTTCCGTAACTATGTGCATCGCGCCGAAGTCTTTCGTGCCGCGGTGGAAGAACTGGCGATGTCCAGGGGGATCGTGCCATGAGCGACGCACCGGTCAAGCGCAGCGGCTTTATCGGAGCCACCATCGGCAACGCCTGGGGCGGATTGCGCGATGCGGTGTCCGGCGTCAAGCCGACGCGCTCGCGCATGATGGAGTACGACCAGCCGCTGCTGTGGGTGGCGATCGTGCTGCTCGCGCTTGGCCTGGTGATGGTCTTCTCGGCCTCGATCGCGCTGCCGGACTCGCCGCGGTACGCCAACTACCGTGAAAGCCATTTTCTCGCACGACATGCGTTCGCGCTGTTCATCGGGCTGTCCATGGGCTTGCTGGCCTTCCAGATTCCGGTCAAGTTCTGGGACAAGTACGCGCCCAAGCTGTTCGTGATCGCGCTGGTGATGCTGATCCTCGTGCTGGTGCCCTTCGTGGGCAAGGGCGTGAATGGCGCGCGGCGCTGGATTCCGCTCGGCATCATGAACTTCCAGCCGTCCGAGTTCATGAAGCTGGCGGTGGTGCTGTACACGGCCAACTACACCGTGCGCAAGCAGGAGTGGATGCAAAACGTGGGCAAGGGTTTCCTGCCGATGGGCGTGGCGGTGGTAGTGGTAGGCATGCTGCTGCTGCTGGAGCCCGACATGGGCGCCTTCCTGGTGGTGGCCACGGTCGCCATGGGCATCTTGTTCCTGGGCGGCATCAACGGCAAGCTGTTCGCCGGTCTGGTCGGCGTGGCGGTGGGTGCCTTTGCGCTGCTGATCACGGCGTCGCCATGGCGGCGCGAGCGGATCTTCGCCTATCTCAACCCGTGGGAAGAGGCCAACGCGCTCGGCAAGGCCTACCAGCTCACCCACTCGCTGATCGCCTTCGGCCGCGGCGAGTGGACCGGGGTGGGGCTGGGCGGCAGTATTGAAAAACTGCACTACCTGCCCGAGGCGCATACCGACTTCATCCTCGCCGTGATTGGCGAGGAATTCGGCTTTGTGGGTGTGCTGGTGGTGATCGTGCTGTTCTACTGGATGGTGCGCCGCGCCTTCGAGATCGGCCGTACCGCCCTGCAGCTCGACCGCACCTTTGCGGGGCTGGTGGCCAAGGGCGTCGGCATCTGGATCGGCTGGCAGACCTTTATCAATATGGGCGTGAACCTGGGCCTGCTGCCCACCAAGGGGCTGACCCTGCCGCTGGTGAGCTACGGCGGCTCGGGCATTTTGATGAACTGCGTGGCGCTGGCGATCCTGCTGCGCATCGACTATGAGAATCGCGTCATGATGCGCGGAGGGAAAGTATGACCGCACCGCGCACCTTGCTCGTGATGGCCGGCGGCACCGGGGGGCATGTCTTCCCCGGGCTGGCGGTCGCTCGCGCATTGCGCGAGCAGGGCTGGCGCGTCGTGTGGCTGGGCAACCGGACGGGCATGGAAGCCACGCTGGTGCCCAAGTACGACATCCCGATGGAGTTCATCCAGTTCGGCGGCTTGCGCGGCAAGGGTCCGCTGACCAAGCTGATGCTGCCGCTGAACCTGTTGCGCGCCTTCTGGCAAAGCGTGCAGGCGTTGCGCCGGGTGCGGCCCAATGTGGTGCTGGGCATGGGCGGCTATATCACCTTCCCGGCCGGCATGATGGCCTCGCTGTTGGGCCGGCCGCTGGTGCTGCATGAGCAGAATTCGATCGCCGGTCTGGCCAACAAGGTGTTGGCGAAGGTCGCGGACCGGGTGCTGTGCGCCTTCCCGAACGCGCTGCCGGACAGCGAGTGGACCGGCAACCCGGTGCGTGACGAGGTCGCGCGGATGCCGGCGCCCGAGCAGCGCTACGACAGCCGCAGCGGCCCGTTGCGGCTGCTGGTGGTGGGCGGCAGCCTGGGCGCGGCGGCGCTCAACGAAGTCGTACCGAAGGCGCTGGCGCTGCTGCCGGAAGGCGAGCGCCCGCTGGTCAGGCACCAGGCCGGCGCCAAGCAGATCGACACGCTGCGCGCCAATTACCAGGCCGCCGGCGTGGCGGCGGAAGCATTGCCCTTTATCGACGACATGGCAGCGGCCTACGCCGAGGCGGATCTGGTGATCTGCCGCGCGGGCGCGATGACCGTGTCGGAGGTGGCGGCGGCAGGCGTGGCGGCACTGTTCGTGCCTTTCCCGCATGCGGTCGATGACCACCAGACCACCAATGCGAAATTCCTGTCGAGCCAGGATGCCGCCTTGCTGGTCCAGCAGAACGAACTGACCGCGAGCGGGCTGGCGCAGACGCTGGCCTCGCTGTCGCGGCCCCGACTCAAAGAGATGGCGCATCAGGCGCGTGGTCTTGCCAAGCCGGAAGCAACCCGGCGCGTGGCGGAGATCTGCAGCCAGATGGCCAGGGATTGATACAACGGATTCATGAAGCACATCGTCAAGAACATCCACTTCGTAGGCATCGGCGGCGCCGGCATGAGCGGCATCGCGGAGGTCCTGCTGAACCAGGGATATAAGGTCTCGGGGTCCGACGTGGGCAGCAATGCCGCCACGCGGCGCCTCGCATCGCTGGGTGCGACCGTGATGCACGGCCACGACGCCGCCAACATCAACGGCGCCAATGCCGTGGTTGTGTCCACCGCCGTCACCAACGACAACCCCGAGGTGCTGGCTGCGCGGGCCAAGCGCATCCCGGTGGTGCCGCGCGCGGTGATGCTGGCCGAGCTGATGCGCCTGAAGCAGGGCGTGGCCATCGCCGGCACCCACGGCAAGACCACCACCACCAGCCTGGTGGCGTCGGTGCTGGCCGAGGGCGGGCTTGACCCCACCTTTGTGATTGGCGGCCGCTTGAATTCGGCGGGCGCCAACGCGCGCCTGGGCACGGGCGACTTCATCGTGGCCGAGGCCGACGAGTCGGATGCCTCGTTCCTGAACCTGTTCCCGGTGATCGAGGTCATTACCAATATCGACGCCGATCACATGGACACCTACGGGCACGACTTCGCTCGTCTCAAGCAGGCGTTCGTGGAATTCACCCAGCGCCTGCCGTTCTACGGCATCGCGGTGCTGTGCGTGGACGATCCCAACGTGCGCGAGATCATGCCGTTCGTCTCCAAGCCGATCGTGCGCTATGGCTTTGCCGAGGACGCGCAGATCCGCGCGGTCAACGCGCGCGCGGTCGACGGCCAGATGCACTTCACCGTGTTGCGCCAGCTCAACAGCCATGCCGAGGCGCCGCTGGATGTGGTGCTGAACCTGCCCGGCATGCACAATATCCAGAACGCGCTGGCGGCCATCGCCATCGCGACCGAACTGGAAGTGCCCGATGCCGCTATCGTCAAGGCGCTGCGCGAGTTCCACGGCGTGGGACGCCGCTTCCAGCGCTATGGCGAAGTTGCTTGCGTCAGCACGGATGCGCAGGGCGAAACCAGGAGCGAAGGCACCTTCACGCTGGTCGACGACTACGGCCACCACCCGGTCGAGATGGCCGCGACGCTGGCGGCGGCGCGGGGTGCGTTCCCCGGACGCAGGCTGGTGCTGGCCTTCCAGCCGCACCGCTTTACCCGCACGCGCGATTGCTTTGAAGATTTCATCAAGGTGCTGGGCACCGTGGATGCGCTGTTGCTGGCCGAGGTCTATGCCGCCGGCGAAGCCCCGATTGTGGCCGCCGACGGCCGCGCGCTGACGCGCGCGCTGCGCGTGGCCGGCAAGGTTGAACCCGTTTTTGTGGAGCAGATCGACGAAATGCCGCAGGCTATCCTGAATGCCGCCCGGCCCGGCGACGTGGTGGTGACAATGGGCGCCGGCACGATCGGCACCGTGCCCGGACAACTGGTTTCGCAACAGGCTGGGGGGCAGGCATGAGTTTCGTCGCCCATCCCAATATCGATCCCAAATCGCTGGGCAAGGTCGGCGTGCTGCTCGGCGGCCGCTCGGCCGAGCGCGAGATTTCACTGCTGTCGGGCAACGGCGTGCTTGCCGCGCTGCGCTCGCGCGGCGTCGATGCCCATGCCTTCGATCCCGGCCTGCAGTCGGTGGCCGAGCTGGCCACGGCCGGTTTCGATCGCGTATTTATCGCCCTGCACGGCCGCTACGGCGAGGATGGCACCATCCAGGGCCTGCTGGAGCAACTGGGCGTGCCCTACACCGGCAGCGGCGTGCTGGCCTCTGCGCTGGCCATGGACAAGCAGGCAACGAAGCGCCTGTGGATGACCCACGGCCTGCCCACGCCGCGCTTTGCCATGCTGCATGCCGATACGGATTTCGACGCCGTTGCCGCCGACCTGGGCCTGCCGCTCATCGTCAAGCCGGCGCGCGAGGGTTCGTCGATCGGCCTGACCAAGGTGACCGAGTCCGGCCAGATGCGTGCCGCCTTCGAGAAAGCCGCGGCGCTGGACAACGACGTCATCGCCGAGACATTTATCGACGGCGCCGAGCTGACCTGTCCGATAGTCGGGGAGGGCGCTAGCGCCGAAGCCCTGCCGGTGATCCGCATCGTCGCGCCCGGCGCGAACTACGACTATCAAAATAAGTACTTTACTGACGATACCCAATATCTGTGCCCGTCGGGCCTGCCGGACGACGTGGAAGCCGAGGTCCGGCGCCTGGCTGTGSAGTCCTTCCGCGTGCTGGGTTGCCGCGGCTGGGCGCGCGCCGATGTGATGCTGAGCGCCGACGGCAAGCCTTTCCTGCTCGAGATGAATACTTCGCCCGGCATGACCGGCCATTCGCTGGTGCCGATGGCGGCGCGCGCGGTGGGCATCAGCTACGAGGATTTCGTCATGCAGGTGACCGCGGCCGCCACGCTGGACCTGCATCCCAGCGAGGCCTGGAAACCCGATTGAGCACTGGACAAACACTGCAACCCGACCGACCGGAACCGGAACAACGCTAAGCCATGTGGCACAACACTCGCCTGCTCAACCTGATCGCTTCCACGCTCTACGCGCTGGTGGCGGTGATGGCGTTCGCGGCCGGCCTGCTGTGGCTGGCGCAGCGGCCGGTATTTGCCATCACGCACGTCGAGCTGGCGCCGATGGAAGGCGGCTCACTGCGGCATGTCAATGCGCCGAGCGTGCGCGCCAACGCGCTGGGCAAGCTGTCGGGCAGCTTCTTCACGCTCGATCTCAACGAGGCGCGGCAGATTTTCGAGTCGGTGCCCTGGGTGCGCCGCGCCAGCGTCCGCCGCGAATGGCCCAACGGGCTGGCGGTCGAGGTCGAGGAGCACGAAGCGCTCGGTACGTGGGGCAATGCAGACAGTAGCCGCCTGATCAACACCTATGGCGAAGTGTTCGTCGCCAACCCGGCGGAAGCCGAGGAAGATGCCCAGTTGCTCGCGCTCGACGGCCCGCCGGACAGCGAGGGCGACGTGGTCGACAAGCTGGAGACCATGCGCGAATGGTTCAAGCCGCTCAAGGTCGAGCCGCTGGCGGTCACGCTGTCGTCTCGCTATGCCTGGCGCACCAAATTGTCCAACGGCATGGTGGTGGAGCTCGGGCGCGAACAGAACGACGAGGAGCGCGACGCCATGGCGCAGCGCGTCAAGCGATTCGTCGTGGCCTGGCCCCAGGTCACCGAGCAGTGGGGCAAGCAGATCGAGTACGCGGACCTGCGCTACCCCAACGGGTTCGCCATCCGCGCGGCCAACGTGCGGTTCCTGACCGATGCCCAGGCAGCCGCGGCCGCCAAGGCGAAACCCGGCGGCGCCGGCACGAATACAAGTACGAGTACAAGTACCAACACCAATCCGAATAACAATCCGACGCGACTCAAGAGCAAGAACGCGGAGAAAAACCGATGAGCAAGGAATACAAGGACCTACTGGTCGGTCTCGATATCGGCACTTCCAAGGTGGCCGCGGTAGTGGCGGAGTTGCGCCCCGACGGCAGCTACGAAGTGATCGGGATGGGCCAGTCAGAGTCCAAGGGTCTGAAGAAAGGGGTCGTGGTCAATATCGAGGCCACCGTGCAGTCCATCCAGCGGGCGCTGGAAGAGGCTGAGCTGATGGCCGACTGCAAGATTTCCGAAGTGTTCACCGGCATTGCCGGCAGCCATATCCGCAGCTTCAATTCCAGCGGCATGGTGGCGATCAAGGACAAGGAAGTCACCCAGACCGATGTGGCCCGGGTGATCGAGACCGCCAAGGCGGTCAATATCCCGACCGACCAGCAGATCCTGCACATTCTCACGCAGGAATTCATCATCGACGGCCAGGAAGACGTGCGCGAGCCCATCGGCATGAGCGGCATCCGGCTGGAGGTGAAGGTGCATATCGTCACCGGCGCGGTCAGCGCGGCGCAGAACATCGTCAAGTGCGTGCGCCGCTGCGGGCTGGAAGTGCACGACCTGATCCTGCAGCCGCTGGCGTCGAGCCTGGCGGTGCTGACCGAGGACGAGAAGGAACTGGGCGTGGTGCTGGTCGATATCGGCGGCGGTACGACCGACATCGCCATCTTCAGCGAAGGCGCGATCCGGCATACGGCCGTGATCCCCATCGCCGGCGACCAGATCACCAACGACATCGCCATGGCGCTGCGTACGCCTACACCCGATGCCGAAGACGTCAAGATCCAGTATGGCATCGCCAAGCAGGCTATCGCCGATCCGGAAGACATGATCGAGGTGCCCGGCGTGGGCGACCGCGGCACGCGCTCGCTGTCGCGCCAGGCGCTGGCGGCGGTGATCGAGCCGCGTATCGAGGAGTTGTACTCGCTGGTGCATCAGGTGGTGCGCGAGTCGGGCTATGAAGAACTGCTGTCGTCGGGCGTCGTGATCACCGGCGGTACCGCGATGATGCCGGGCATGGTGGAACTGGGCGAGGACATCTTCCTCAAGCCGGTTCGGGTCGGCGTGCCGGAATATCGGGGAAATTTGCACGAAGTTGTTAAGAGTCCGCGCTATTCGACCGTAATGGGACTACTGCTCGAAGGCCGCGTGCAACGCATGCGCGGCCGCAAGGTCGCGGTGCAGAGTGGTTCCGTCAAGCAGGTGTGGACCCGCATGAAGGAATGGTTCGTCGGCAATTTCTAAGTTGCCGCCGATTGGATTGCACTTGAATGAATGACGGGATTGTCCACGCTATTGTGGGCAATCCGTTGAACAGGCAGTTTTCTTTTGATGGTTTCTTGTTCAGTAACCAAGGGTTGCGGCGGGGAGGCTGCAGCGTTTGGCGGCTGATACTACTTGGAGGCAGTGATGGACTTTGACATGATCGAAACGGAATTGCAGGACGGCACCATCATCAAGGTGATCGGCGTGGGCGGCGCGGGCGGCAACGCTGTGCAGCACATGATCAGCCGTGGCGTGCAAGGCGTCGAATTTATCTGCATGAACACCGATGCGCAGGCGCTCAAGCGCTCCAGCGCTTCGCGTGTGCTGCAGCTCGGCAACACCGGCCTTGGGGCAGGCGCCAAGCCGGAGGTCGGCCGCAACTGCGCGGATCAGGCGCGCGAGCAGATCGCCGACTCGCTGCGCGGTGCCCATATGGTCTTCATCACTGCCGGCATGGGCGGCGGCACCGGTACCGGCGCTGCACCGGTCGTGGCCCAGGTTGCCAAGGAAATGGGCATCCTGACCGTGGGCGTGGTCAGCAAGCCCTTCGAGTTCGAAGGCGCGCGCCGTGCCAAGGTGGCGGAAGCCGGTTCCGGTGAGCTGGAGTCCTGCGTCGATTCGCTGATCGTTGTGCTTAACGAGAAGCTGTTCGAGGTCATGGGCGACGACGCCGAGATGGACAAGTGCTTCCAGTGCGCCGACGACGTGCTGCATAACGCAGTCGCGGGCATCGCCGAGATCATCAACGTCGATGGCTTGGTGAACGTCGACTTCGAAGACGTGAAGACGGTCATGGGCGAGCAGGGCAAGGCCATGATGGGCACGGCTACCGTGTCGGGCGTGGACCGCGCCCGCCTGGCTGCCGAGCAGGCTGTCGCCAGCCCGCTGCTGGAAGGCGTGGACCTGTCGGGCGCGCGCGGCGTGCTGGTCAACATCACGGCCAGCCGCTCGCTGAAGCTGTCGGAAACCAAGGAAGTCATGAACACCATCCGCAGCTATGCCGCGGAAGATGCCACCGTGATCTTCGGTACGGTGTACGACGATTCCATGGGCGACGCGCTGCGCGTGACGGTGGTGGCGACGGGCCTGGGCCGTTCGGCCAAGAAGCAACAGCCGATGACCCTGCTCAAGACCGGTACCGACAATATGCCGGTGCAGATGATGGGCAATATGACCAGCAGCGTGAACGCCGGCCACAGCAGCGCTCCCGATTACAGCAACCTGGACACGCCGGCGGTATGGCGCAGCTCGCGCGAGTCTGCGTCCGCCCACGTGGCCGCGTTGCAGGAAAAGGGTGTGGATACGTACGACATCCCGGCGTTCCTGCGCAAGCAGGCGGACTGAGTTGGCTCGGCAAGGTGTCGACAAGGCCGGCTGCCAGCCAGGCCCCGCCCCGGATCGGCGAAACACGCTAGCGCTCCCTATCCGCTCGTGTTGCGCCCGGTGGCGGTGGACTGACCAGCAGCCAGCCATGCCGCACCCGCGCTGACGCCCTCAGGCCGCATCCCGTCGCCGGGACAGGCGTGCCTCCGGCCGCCTCCCCGGACTGGTCTCCCGCCATCCCGGCCGGGATGTGCCGTCGTCCGCGCGTCGATCGCAAGATCGGCACGCGGACCCATTTGAAAAGCAGTGCGGCTCGAAGCCCTCCGGGCCTTGAGCCTGGCGCCATCAATGCCGCCCAGGAAACGAGTCTGGCGTGCCGCGCAGATCTGCGCGCGGCGCCATAGGCTCCCTCCGCCAGCCAAAGTCTCGCCTATGTCGGACAATTCCTACGGCATACCCGGCAGTGTCAGACTTGGGCGCCTGCGGCTGGCGCACTATGATGCTAAACAGGGTTTTTACCGAGACAGGAAGACACAGCATGATCGAAATTGGAGCGCGTGTGCCCGACGCCACGCTGAACGAGTTCTTTGAGGTCGAGACCGGCGGCTGCGCTCTCGGGCCCAATTCCTTCTCGGCCGCCGAACTCGCCCGTGGCCGCAAGATCGTGGTGTTCGGCCTGCCCGGCGCCTTTACCCCCACCTGCTCCGCCAAGCATGTGCCGGGCTACTTGGCGCAGGCCGAAGCGCTGCGCGCGGCCGGCGTGGACGAAGTCTGGTGCGTCTCGGTCAACGATGCCTTTGTCATGGGCGCCTGGGGCCGCGAGCAGAACACCGAAGGCAAGGTGCGCATGATGGCCGATGGCAGCGCCGAGTGGACGCGCCGCCTGGGCCTGGACCAGGACCTTACCGCACGCGGCATGGGTGTACGCTCCAAGCGTTACGCCATGGTCATCGACGATGGCGTGGTGACCCACCTGTGGCTTGAAGCGCCTGGCGAATTCAAGGTCAGCAGCGCTGAAGCGGTGCTTGCGGCGTTGCGCGCGTAATACGTGAATGTGTCATTGAGTAACTAACAAGTTACTTAAAGTGCACTTGTGGCGGCTTATTTCTTCGGTACTAACAGACCGAAACAAAGTGGCGCAGCGCAGCAAACGAAGCAATGGTAAAATCGCTATATTAGAAAGTGTACTTGATAGATTTTAATAATAGCTGAGAACGTCATGCTCAAACAGCGCACCATCAAATCCCTGGTCAAGACCGTTGGCATAGGCTTGCACTCGGGCCGTAAAGTGACGCTGACGCTGCGCCCGGCTCCGGTGGATGCCGGTATCGTATTCACCCGCGTCGACCTGCCCGAAGCCGTCGAGATCCCCGCGAGCGCGTCAGCCATTGGCGATACGCGTCTTGCATCGGTCCTGCAGAAGGATGGCGCGCGCGTGTCGACCGTGGAACATTTGATGTCCGCCTGCGCGGGCCTTGGCATCGACAATCTGTACGTGGATGTCGATGCCGAGGAAATCCCGATCATGGACGGCAGCGCTGCATCCTTCGTCTTCCTGTTGCAGTCGGCCGAAATCGAGCAGCAGTCCGCGCCCAAGCGTTTTATCCGCGTGAAGAAGGCCGTGGAAGTCCGCGAGGGCGACAAGCTGGCGCGCCTGGAGCCTTACTTCGGCTTCAAGCTGGCTTTCACCATCGACTTCCGTCACCCCGCGGTGGACAAGACCGGCCAGACCTTCTCCATCGATTTCGCCGATACAAGTTACGTGCGCGAGATTGCCCGCGCCCGCACTTTTGGCTTCGCCCACGAAGTCGAGGCGTTGCGGGAGATGGGGCTGGCSCGTGGCGGCAGYCTGGAYAACGCCATCGTGCTSGAYGAGCAYCGSATGCTGAACAAYGAGGARCTGCGCTACGGCGACGAGTTCGTGCGCCACAAGATCCTYGATGCGATYGGCGAYCTSTAYGTGGTCGGCCATCCCTTGATTGGTGCCTATGTCGCCAACAAATCCGGCCACGGGCTGAACAACCAGCTGTTGCGGGCATTGCTGGCGGATCAGGAAGCGTATGAGATGGTGACGTTCGAGCGGGCCGAGGAAGCGCCGCCGGCGTTTTTGCCGCAGTTGCAGCCGGTGTTTGCATAACGCCTGCCGGGGGGGCAGGGTTCTGGTATCACCGGAAGGCCGGCGCAAGCCGGCTTTTTTACGTCCAGGGCACGGGCTTCAGGAACCAGCGCCGGTCGTCGTCTTTTGCCGATGATGCGACAACAGGGTATTCAGGGCATCCCGCAACGGCGACTCGGGCAACTCCTGCGCCAGTTGCGTCAGGCTGGACAAGCCGGTCGCCGACATCCGGGCCACCTTGGGCCGCACTACCGGCCCGGTGTCCCAGTCACTCTGCCGGCCCACCTCGGGTTGTACCCTCACCCGGATTGCGGTAATCTGCGATCCCCGCTGTTGCAACCTGGAAAGTAGTGTAGGAACCACTTGCCGGACACGTGCAGCGGCTGCCCCATGGGCGGCCAGCAACAGCAAAGTTCGCTCCGACTGGCCTTGGCCGACACCGCGGGCGTCCTGCTTGACGCCCGCGACAGCGATGCCGTCCTGCAGGCCGCGTGGCAGGAGCGACAGCACCTCAGCTTCCAGTACCGCCAGTTCCCGCGCCGTCTGCATCAGGGCCGAGACCGGGCCGGCTTTGTCCAGCCAGTCGTTAAGCGGCTTGGCGGCGGGCGTCTGGAGGGCGTGATGGGTAAACATGCGCATGCGCGCATTCTAGCGTGCCGTTCGCGCCAGCGCGGCGGCTTATGCGCCGCAGCCACGAAGCCGGCGCCAGGCCTTGCATGGGAAGGATTGCATCATGCAGATCATCGTGCTTCATCCGCGCCTGCCGCGCGTGCGTCATTTCACCTTGTCACGGGGGAAGATTTTCGCCGGCATCGTGCTGCTGTGCCTGGTTGTCGCGCTGGTCTCGTCGGCGCTGACCTGGATCGTGGCGCGGGCGGGCATTAGCGCGCCAGTCCGTGCACCGGGCGACGATGCCTACCTGCGCGCCAATCTCAATGTGCTGGCCGCCCGCGTGGGCGAGATCCAGGCCCGTATGGTGAGGCTGGATGCGCTTGGCGAGCGGGTTTCCGGGCTTGCCGGCATCGCACCCAAGGAATTCGACTTCAAGCAGCCGCCTGGCCGTGGTGGCCTCGCGCCCTCGGCGCAGTCGCGCACCTCGAGTCTGCCTGAGCTGCAACTCGCGCTGGCGAGTCTGTCCGAGCAGGCTGACAGGCATGCGGACTATTTCGATGTGGTGGCCAGCACCTTGCTGGATCGCCGGATCGAGGATCGCCGGGTTCCACGCGTGCTGCCGGTAGCGACCGGCTACGATGCATCCGGCTTCGGCTGGCGCTTCGACCCATTTACCGGGCGCCGCTCCCCGCATGACGGCGTCGATTTTTCCGCGCCCGCGGGCACGCCGATCGTCGCGGCCGCCGGGGGCGTGGTGGCGGCGGCGGAGTGGCACGCCGAATACGGCAACCTGATCGATCTCGATCACGGCAATGGCCTCAAGACCCGTTATGCGCATGCTTCCAGGCTGCTGGTGAAGCCCGGCGACCTCGTCAAGCCGGGCCAGCAGATCGCGCTGGTGGGCTCCACCGGGCGCTCCACAGGCGCCCACCTGCATTTCGAGGTGCATGTGGACGGTGTGCCGCAGAATCCGAATCGCTTCCTCGCCGTGGCGAAATCATCACCTGCGCAGGTTGCCCAGGCAATAATTCCAACCGATCGTACGGCAATCCGTTGAAGAATCCGCGACCCGCCCCGATGTCGGGGGGATTGGATGCGCGGGCCCCATCCGGACAGGTAGCGTTTCGCCCGCCGCTTGGTTCCGGTCGTGACCCGCGCGCGTGATAAACTCGGCGTTTTGCGCCAATCTTCCTATTTCCTCGCGCGGTCCGCCCTGGGCAGCCGGCCAAGCCGGCGGCCAGGCCGCCTAGTGCGTACCACGGCGGCGTACCACTCGCGTAGGTGAAAGCAATCGATGATCACGGGCCTTCTCAAGAAAGTCTTCGGCAGCCGTAATGAACGGCTGATCAAACAATATGGCAGGACCGTCGCGCAGATCAATGCGCTGGAGCCGAAGTTCGAGGCACTTTCGGATGACGACCTGCGTGGCATGACCGAGGTCTTCCGGCAGCGCCATGCCGCCGGGGAGTCGCTCGAGGCCTTGCTGCCCGAGGCCTTCGCGGTGTGCCGCGAGGCCAGCAAGCGGATCATGAAGATGCGCCACTTCGACGTCCAGATGATCGGCGGCATGGTGCTGAACGATAACAAGATCGCCGAAATGCGCACCGGCGAGGGCAAGACCCTCACCGCGACGCTGGCGGTGTACCTCAACGCCATCACCGGCAAGGGCGTGCACGTTGTCACGGTCAACGACTACCTGGCCCAGCGCGACGCCGAATGGATGGGGCGCCTGTACAACTTCCTCGGCCTGTCGGTCGGCGTGAACCTGTCGCAGATGCCGCATGACCAGAAGGCGGCGGCCTATGCGGCCGACATCACCTACGGCACCAACAACGAGTTCGGCTTCGATTACCTGCGCGACAACATGGTCTACGACCCTGGCCAGCGCGTGCAACGGCCGCTGAACTACGCCATCGTCGACGAGGTGGACTCGATCCTGATCGACGAGGCGCGCACGCCGCTGATCATCTCGGGCCAGGCGGAGAACCATACCGACCTGTACCAGCGCATGAACGGCGTTCCCAAGCTGCTCGAGCGCCAGATTGGCGAGGAAAAGGCCGATGGCACCGGCGTCGAGAAGCCGGGCGACTACTTCGTCGACGAGAAGGGCCACCAGGTCTACCTGACCGAGGCCGGCCATGAGAAGGCGGAGGTGATCCTGGCGCAGCAGGGCCTGATCGGCGAGGGCGAATCGCTCTACGCGCCGCAGAACATCACGCTGATGCATCACCTGTACGCGGCCCTGCGCGCGCACAGCCTGTTCCATCGCGACCAGCATTATGTGGTGCAGAACGACGAAGTCGTGATCGTCGACGAGTTCACCGGCCGCCTGATGACGGGACGGCGCTGGTCCGACGGCCTGCACCAGGCGGTGGAAGCCAAGGAAGGCGTGACCATCCAGCAGGAAAACCAGACGCTGGCCACGATCACCTTCCAGAACTACTTCCGCATGTACGAGAAGCTGTCCGGCATGACCGGCACGGCCGATACGGAAGCCTACGAATTCCAGGAAATCTATGGCCTGGAAGTGGTGGTGATCCCCACCAACCGCACGGCCCAGCGCAAGGACTTCCAGGACCAGATCTACAAGACCTCGACCGAGCGCTACGATGCCGTGGTGCGCGATATCCGCGATTGCTACGACCGCGGCCAGCCCGTGCTGGTGGGCACCACCTCGATCGAGACTTCGGAATACCTCTCGGACCTGCTGAACAAGGCAAAACTGCCGCACCAGGTGCTCAACGCCAAGCAGCACGCGCGTGAAGCCGAGATCGTGGCGCAGGCGGGCCGGCCCAAGATGGTCACCATCGCCACCAATATGGCGGGCCGTGGTACCGACATCGTGCTGGGCGGCAATGTGGAGAAGCAGGCCGGCTTTATCGAGGCCGACGAAAGCCTATCCGACGCCGACAAGGCCGCGCGCATCGCCCAGCTGAAGGGCGAATGGCAGTCGCTGCACGAGCAGGTCAAGGCCGCCGGCGGCCTGCATATCGTGGGCACCGAGCGCCACGAGTCGCGCCGTATCGACAACCAGCTGCGTGGCCGTGCCGGCCGCCAGGGTGACCCGGGCTCGTCCCGCTTCTACCTGTCGCTGGACGACCAGCTGCTGCGCATCTTCGCCGGCGACCGCGTGCGCGCCATCATGGAACGCCTGAAGATGCCGGAAGGAGAGCCGATCGAGGCGGGCATCGTCACGCGCTCGATCGAGTCCGCCCAGCGCAAGGTCGAAGGCCGCAACTTCGATATCCGCAAGCAATTGCTGCAGTACGACGACGTTGCCAACGACCAGCGCAAGGAAATCTACAAGCTGCGCAATGAAGTGCTCGAGTCGCAAGATGTCGGCGAGATGGTGAAGAACCTGCGCGAGAGCGTGCTGGTCGAGATGTTCCGCGACCACGTGCCGGCCGACACCATGGAAGAGCAGTGGGACATCGCCGGCCTGGAAGCCAAGCTGCGCGACGAATGGTCGCTGGAAGTGCCGCTGGCCAAGACCATCGAGGCCGCGCAGAGCATCGAGGACGAAGAACTGCTGAACCTGATCATGCGTGCCGCCGACGAGCGTTACGAAGCCAAGGTCAGCCAGGTCGGCCGCGAATCCTTTGCCGGGTTCGAGCGCTCGGTGATGCTGCAAAGCATCGACACCCACTGGCGCGAACACCTGGCGGCGCTGGACCACCTGCGCCAGGGCATCCACCTGCGCGGCTATGCGCAGAAGGATCCCAAGCAGGAATACAAGCGCGAATCGTTCGAACTGTTCGCCCGCCTGCTCGACGTGATCAAGGTCGAAGTCACGCGCGTGATCTTCAACGTGCAGATCCAGTCTCCGGAAGAGCTCGAGCAGGCCTCGGAGCAGATCGAGGAAGGCCTGTCGCATCTCGCCAACGTGCAGTACAAGCATGACGAGTTCGACGAGGCTACCCAGGTGGCCGAGGGCGCCGGCAGCAGCGCGCCCGAGCGTGCCGGCATCGCCTACGCCGCCGCGGCTGAGGCTGCCGGCATGGCCAAGGTGGGGCGCAACGATCCCTGCCCGTGCGGCTCCGGCAAGAAGTTCAAGCTGTGCCACGGCAAGCTCAGCTAAGCCGCGCACAGTGAAGTCAGCAAACATGCCCGCGCAAGCGGGCATGTTCGTCAGGGGAGGCGCACCATGTACTGTCCGCCGCCGCCTGGCAGCAGCAGAAACTGCATAACCAGCAACGTCGAACGCATAGAGGAACGCACATGGCCGTCAACCTGCCCCTGCCGCTGGCAGAGAACCTGAAACCTGTCGCCGGCGTCGAGCTCGGCTGGGCTGAAGCGGGTGTCCGCAAGGCCAACCGCAAGGACGTGCTGGTGGTGCGCGTTGCCGAAGGCAGCACCGTGGCCGGCGTGTTCACCCGCAACCGCTTCTGCGCCGCGCCGGTGCAGGTCTGCCGCGAGCACCTGGCCGCGGCCAAGGGCATCCGTGCGATCGTGGTCAACACCGGTAACGCCAACGCAGGCACCGGCGAACCGGGCCTGGCCAACGCCCGCGCCACGTGCGACGCGCTGGCCGCGCAACTCGGCATTGCTGCCGAGCAGGTGCTGCCGTTCTCGACCGGCGTGATCCTCGAGCCGCTGCCGGTGGACCGCATCGTCGCCGCGCTGCCTGCCGCGATTGCCAACGCCAAGGCCGACAACTGGCTGGCCGCGGCGGAATCGATCATGACCACCGACACGCAGCCCAAGGCCGCCTCGCGCACCGTGCAGATCGGCGGCAAGACCGTGACGCTGTCCGGCATCAGCAAGGGCGCGGGCATGATCCGTCCCAATATGGCGACCATGCTGGGCTTTATCGCTACCGACGCTACGGTGTCGCAGGACGTCGTACAGGCACTGGTGTCGTACGCGGCGGACCGCTCCTTCAACAGCATCACCATCGACGGCGACACCTCGACCAATGACTCCTTCGTGCTGATCGCCAGCGGCAAGGCAGGCGCGCCGGCCATCGAGCGTGCCGAAGGGGCGGATTTCGAGGCGCTGCGCGCCGCGCTGACCGACCTGTCGCAGGAACTGGCGCAGATGATCGTGCGCGATGGCGAAGGCGCCACCAAGCTGATGACCATCCAGGTCGAGGGCGGCAAGGACGTGGCCGAATGCCGCCTGATCGCCTACGCGGTGGCGCATTCGCCGCTGGTCAAGACCGCCTTCTACGCCTCGGACCCCAACCTGGGCCGCATCCTGGCGGCCGTGGGCTACGCCGGCGTCGACGATCTCGAGGTCGAGCATGTCAATTTGTGGCTGGACGATGTCCTGGTCGCGCGCGACGGCGGCCGTAATCCCGATTATCGCGAGGAAGACGGCCAGCGCGTGATGAAGCAGGCCGAGATCACCGTGCGCATCGCGCTCGGGCGCGGCGATGCCACCGCCACGGTCTGGACCTGCGACCTGTCGCACGATTACGTTTCGATCAACGCGGACTACCGTTCGTAAGCACCATCGCGTGCGTGCCGCTCCCGCCAGCGCGGGGCGGCGCGCTAGCCGCCAGCACTCCCGCCAACGATCCGCCAGCCTTTCCTTCAAGCCGCCATGTCCGACCTTGCCGCCCGCCTCGACAGTTTCCTCGCCCGCCTTGAACAATGGCTGCCGCCCCAGCTGACCGAGTCTGACTGGAAGGAAGCGGTCGCCTTCCGCTGGCGCAAGCGGCAGAGCCTGTTCGGCAACATCGGCTACCTGCAGGCGATCCGCCAGCTGCCGCCGATCCATCTCGACGACCTGAAGAACATCGAGCGCCAGAAAGACGCCATCGTCGCCAACACGCGTCAGTTCGTGCAGCGCCTGCCGGCCAACAATGTGCTGCTGACGGGCGCGCGCGGCACGGGCAAGTCCTCGCTGATCAAGGCCTGCCTCAATGCCTTCGTCAAGGATGGCCTGCGGCTGGTGGAAGTCGACAAGGACGACCTGGGCGACCTGGGCGACATCGTCGAGCAACTGTCGGGGCGTCCGGAGCGCTTCGCCATCTTCTGCGACGACCTGTCCTTCGAGGAAGGCGAGTCGGGCTACAAGTCGCTGAAATCGGCGCTGGATGGCTCGGTGGCGGCGCAGTCGGACAATGTGCTGATCTACGCCACTTCCAATCGCCGCCACCTGCTGCCCGAATACATGAAGGACAACGAAACCTACCGGCACACCGACGATGGCGAGATCCATCCCGGCGAGGTGGTGGAGGAAAAGATCTCGCTGTCCGAGCGCTTCGGGCTGTGGCTGTCGTTCTATCCGCCCAAGCAGGACGAGTACCTGGCCATCGTTGGCCACTGGCTCGGGCATTTCGGCTGCAGCGCCGAAGACGTCGCCGCGGCGCGCGGCGACGCGCTGGTGTGGGCCCTGGAGCGCGGCTCGCGCTCGGGCCGGGTGGCCTGGCAGTTCGCCCGCGACTGGGGCGGCAAGCATGGCAAGCCCTTCATCGCTTCCGCGCAGGACGGCCAGGCATGAGCGAGGCAGCGCGAGCAGCCGGCGAAGCCACGCCGGCGCGCAAGGTGACCGAGGTTGCCGTGGGCGTGATGGTGCAGGCCGACGGCCGTTTCCTGCTGGCCCAGCGGCCGGCTGGCAAGCCCTACGAAGGCTACTGGGAGTTTCCCGGCGGCAAGCTGGAGCAGGGTGAATCGGTGGAAGATGCGCTGGCGCGCGAACTGCACGAGGAACTCGGCATCGAGGTGGGCGCGTGCGTGCGCTGGCACGTGCTGGAGCATGACTACCCGCATGCCTATGTGCGCCTGCACTTCTGCAAGGTCACGGCGTGGACGGGCGAACTGGTCGGCCGCGAGGGCCAGGCCTTCTCATGGCAATCGGCGCCGGTGGACGTGGGGCCCTTGCTGCCCGCCACCATCCCCGTGGTGGACTGGCTGGCTGCCGAGGGCGGCGGCGCCTGAACTGGCGGGGCCGCAACGGCCCTGCGGAGCTTACTCCTCGTCTTCCTGGTYCTGCGAGGGGTTCTCGCCGGGTTTGCCGCCGATCACGTACTTCTCGGAAGCCCAGGCGCCCAGGTCGATCTGTTTGCAGCGGTTGGAGCAGAAGGGACGGAATTTATTCTCCGGCACCCAGGCCACGTCCGTACCGCAGGTGGGGCATTTGACTACGGTTGTCATTGCTTCAGAAATCAAAAATCAGAAATTGCAGAGCTTGAGCAGGAAAGGGATGTCGGCGTCGACCGAGCGCGGACGAAGGTCGCCATCCTGCTGCGTGAAACGAACCCACAGCATGTACTTGTTGGCGCTCATCTCTGGGATGAAAGCCAGCAGGGAATCATCCAGCAGCACCTGCATCAACTGGTAGCTGCGCCCGGACAGCATCTGCTGGTAGCTGCCGCCGGTGGCGATGACCTTGCCGCTCTGGCCGGACTCGCGCAACAGGCGCAACACGGTGTCGGTGCCAATGCGAAGCGGCACCAGCGGGCGTGCCCACTTGAGGATGTCCGAGCGGCGGTCTTCGGCGGGGCGATGCTGCCAGGCGTAGTAGGCCGGCAGGTCGAACTCGCAGGTGCCGCCCGGGATGATGGCGCGGCTGCGGATACTGGTCAGCCACTCGTTGTCGGTGAGCAACTGGCCGGCCTTGCCGACGGTCTGGTTGAGCTGGGCCATGGCCTGCTCGATCTCACCGATTACGCCATCCAGCGCGCCCTGGTCGATCTGCGGATTGGCGCGCAGCGCGGCCAGCGCCTGGCGCTGGCGCTCCAGTTCCTTGAGCAGGTCGGTCTTCAGGTCCGCGCGGCCGGCGACGTCAATGATCTCGAACAGAGTCGTCAACGCCACATGATGCTGCAGGGCGTGATCCTGGGCGAGGAAATAATCCAGCCGATCGAACAGGTCTTCCAGGCGCAGGAGAGTCCTGATGCGTTCGTTAAAAGGATATTCGTACAGAATCAATGGGTATGTCCGTGCAACAGGGCGGGTTGGCGGGTGGGCAGTCTGACCCTGGGCGGCGTATCGGAGCCGAGATTGCATCCGGTGCGCCTGGGTCCGCTCGATGTGACTCGGCGTGGGCCCGCGATATCGGCAGTATGCGGCCATTTCCCGCGTGGTTCCAGCGCATTCTATGCGAGTCCGCAAATCAGAACAAATGAAACAGCCGACTTAGGGTGCAGCATTCAGGGTGCGGCATTCGTCGCCGCACAAACATGGTGCCTAGCCAGCGGCCAGGCCGCGGTAAAGCTGGTCGAGACGGTCCACCTGCGCTGGCAGCGCCTCCGGCGGCCCATCGTTGTCGATCACATCGTCGGCAGCGGCCAGGCGGTCGCCGCGCCGCGCCTGCCTGGCCATGATGGCCTGGACCTGGCCCTGGCTGAAGCCGTTGCGCGCCATGACGCGGGCGACCTGGGTGGTCTCGCTGCAATCAACCACCAGCACCCGGTCCACCCGCGCGCGCCATGAGCCTGATTCGACCAGTAGCGGCACCACGTAGATCAGGTAGGGGTGAAGCCCGGAGGCGCGGATCGCGGCGGCGCGCGCTTCGGTCAGTTGGCGGATCAGGGGATGGGTAATGCCTTCGAGCCGGGCCTTGGCCGCCGGGTCGGAGAACACCAGCTCGCGCATGGCGTTGCGGTCCATGGCGCCGTCGTCGCGCAGGCACGTGGGGCCAAACGCTTCGAGCAGGGCCGGGATGGCCAGGCCGCCCGGCGCGGTGATCTCGTGCGCGAGCAGGTCGGTGTCGATCAGGGCGGCGCCGCGCGCGGCGAACAGGTCCGCCACGCGAGTCTTGCCGGAGCCGATGCCTCCGGTCAGTCCGATTTGCAGCATATCGATCTCAAAGCTTGCGGTGGTGCTTGTCGTGGTTCCATGGGCCGGCATGCGGCCGGCGTCATTCAGCCCGCGATGCCCAGCGGCAGCACATTGCTGCCGAAGAACAGCACGAGCAGGCCGGCGCCGGCGATATAGGGGCCGAAGGCGAAGTGCGTATCGCGATCCTGACGGCGCAGCGCGATATTGGCAAGCGCGAATACCAGGGCCACCACCGACGACAGCAGCACCAGCGCCGGCAGCGCCTGCCAGCCGAACCAGGCTCCCATCGCGCCCATCAGCTTGAAGTCGCCGTAGCCCATGCCCTCCTTGCCGCGCACCAGCTTGAACACCCAGTACACCGTCCATAGCAGCAGATAGCCTGCGGCGGCGCCGGTCACCGCGTCGGCCAGCGGGGCGAAGAGTCCGCCGAGATTGAGCAGCAGGCCCAGCCACAGCAGCGGCAGGGTGATCTGGTCGGGCAGCAGTTGCGTGTCGGCGTCGATCAGGGTGAGGGCGATCAGGGCCCAGATCATGGCGATGGCCGCCAGCGCCTGCCAGGTCGGCCCGAAGTGGGCGGCGGCCAGCGCGGTCAGCAGCGCGGTGGCTGCCTCTACCAGGGGATAGCGTGCGCCGATGGGTGCGCGGCAGGCCGAACAGCGTCCGCGCAGCACCAGATAGCTCAGCACCGGGATGTTCTCCAGCACGCCGATGGCATGTCCGCAGTGCGGACATGCCGAGCGCGGCACCATCAGGTTGTAGGCCTCGGGATGGGGAAGCGGGTCATCGCGTAGCTCGGCGATGTAGTTGGCTTCCTCGCGGTCGATCATGCGCGGCAGGCGGTGCACCACCACATTCAGGAAGCTGCCGACCAGCAAGCCAACCAGCGCGGCGGCGGCCACCAGGAACCAGGGCGGCAGCGCCGCAAGCCCGGCGATGGTCTGCGCGGGGGCAGCCAGTGAGGAAATCGCGCCGCTGGCGCCGTCCGCGGAAAACAGCCACATGCCTTACACCACCTGTCCCAGTTTGAAGATCGGAAGATACATTGCCACCACCATGCCGCCAATCAGCACGCCCAGCACCACGATGATCAGCGGCTCGATCAGGCTGGAGATGGCGGCCACGGCGTCGTCGACCTCGCGCTCGTAGAACTCGGCCACCTTCAGCAGCATATTGTCCAGCGCGCCCGACTCCTCGCCGATCTGCGTCATCTGCAGCACCATATTGTCGAACACATGGGTGGCCTGCATGGCGTTGGTCAGGCTGGTACCGATGCGCACCGATTGTTCGATCTCCTTGGTGGCGTCGTAGTAGACCCAGTTGCCGGCGGCGCCGGCCACGGATTCCATCGACTCCACCAGCGGCGTGCCGGCGGCGAACATGGTCGCCAGCGTCCGCGTCCAGCGGGCGATTACCGCCTTGCGGAACAGCGAGCCGAAGATCGGCAGCTTGAGCAGCATGCGGTCGCTGGCGCGCTGGACTTTTTCCGATCGTTTCAGGCTCCGTATATACAGTGTGATGGACAGTATTGGCGCGCCGATGACCAGGTACCAGTTGTCGACGAAGAAATCCGACATCGCGATCACGGCGAGCGTGGGCGCCGGCAGGTTGGCGCCAAAGCTGGAGAACACGCCCTTGAAGGCCGGGATCACGAAAATCATCAGGATCACCGTCACGGCAAAGGCCACCGACAGCACGGCGATCGGGTAGATCATGGCCGACTTGATCTGGCTTTTCAGCGCGATGGTCTTTTCCATGTAGAGCGACAAGCGCTCCAGCAGGGCATCCAGGATACCGCCTTGCTCGCCGGCATCGATCAGGTTGCAGTAGAGCGTGTCGAAGTAACGCGGATGGCGGCGGAAGGCTTGCGCCATGCTGCTGCCCGATTCGATATCGAAGCGGATCTCGGCCAGCAGTTGCGTGAAGTTGGGGTTGGAGTGCCCGCGCGCGATGATGTCGATCGACTGCAGCAGCGGGATGCCGGCCTTGAGCATGGTGGAGAGTTGGCGCGTGAAATACGCGATGTCCTTCTCTGTGATCCTGCGCCCGCGCGCCGCCCGGCGCTTCTTCAGCTTGACGACGGTCAGCCCCTGCTTGCGCAGGGTGGCATTGACCTCGGCCTGGCTTTCGGCGCGCAGTTCGCCCGAAAAGGTCTTGCCTTTGCGGTCCTTGCCCTCCCACTCGAAGATGTACTGCGTGGGCGCCTTACGCCCGGATTTCCCCTTGGGCGCAGCCGCCTTGCGCGCGGCGGCGGCTGGTGCGCGTGTAGCCATGATTGACCCCCAATGACATCTTGTTGTTTTGCGTTTCTTACGCTTTTACGCTTCTACGTATTTGTTGTTGCCAGCACTTCCTCGAGCGAGGTGACGCCCTGTTTCACCTTGGCCAGCCCGGCTTCGCGCAACGATAGCACGCCGTCTTTGCGCGCCTGCTCGGCAATCTGCAAGGCCGTGCCGTGCGTCAGGATGATCTGTTGCATGGCCTCGTTGATCGGCATCACCTGATAGATGCCGCAGCGGCCCTTGTAGCCGCTGCCGTTGCAGCGTTCGCAGCCGACCGGGTGATACGGCTGCCAGCTGCCGTCCAGATCCGCCTCCTGGAAACCGGCGTCGACCAGCACCTCGCGCGCCAGTTCGCCGGGCCGCTTGCAGGAGCACAGCCGGCGCGCCAGGCGCTGCGCGGTGATCATCAGCACGCTCGATGCGATATTGAAGGGCGCCACGCCCATGTTCATCAGGCGCGTGAGCGTGGTCGGCGCATCGTTGGTGTGCAGCGTGGAGAACACCAGGTGGCCGGTCTGCGCGGCCTTGATCGAGATGTCGGCGGTTTCCAGGTCGCGGATTTCGCCGACCATGATGATGTCCGGATCCTGCCGCAGGAAGGAGCGCAGCGCCGCGGCGAAGGTCAGGCCCGCCTTCTCGTTGACGTTGACCTGGTTGATGCCGGGCAACTGGATTTCGGCCGGGTCCTCGGCCGTTGAGATATTGATGTCGCCCTGGTTCAGCCGGTTCAGGAAGGTGTACAGCGAGACCGTCTTGCCACTGCCGGTGGGGCCGGTCACCAGCACCATGCCGTAGGGGCGCTTGATGACGTCCAGCAGCATGGCCTTCTGCGCCGGCTCGTAGCCGAGCTGGTCGATGTCCAGCTTGTCGGAGGACGACTCCAGGATCCGGATCACGATCTTCTCGCCGAACAAGGTCGGCAGCGTAGAGACGCGGAAGTCGATCGCCTTCTCAATGGTTTCCTTGGGCTCCTTGCTGTCCTTGGCGTCCTTCTCGCCGCCTTTCTCCTTGGGCAGCGCGATCAGCAGTTTCATGCGGCCGTCCTGCGGCACGCGCTTCTCGGAGATGTCCAGGCGCGACAGCACCTTGATGCGGGTGGATATCTTGTCGCGGATATCCACCGGCGGACGCGCGACCTCCTGCAGCACGCCGTCCACGCGGAAGCGGATGCGGTAGAAGGTTTCGAAAGGCTCGAAATGCAGGTCGGAGGCGCCGCGGTGGAAGGCTTCGGTCAGCAGCTTGTGCAGGAAACGCACCACCGGCGCATCGTCGATATCGGCCGCGGTCTTGTTGCGCAGCGCGCTGGCGGAGGCGACCGGGTCGTACTCGATCATCTTGCGCTCGGCCTGCGCCGGGGCGATCGACTTGAGCGTGCCGCCGCTGTCGTCAGTGGCGGAGCGCACGTAGGTCATCAGCTTGTCGTGCTCGACCACGACGGCGTCCACCGGCAGGTTGTATTTCTGCTTGATGGCGTCCAGCCCGGCCTGGTTGCCGGGGTCCGACAGCGCCAGCACCAGCCGGTTTTCGCGCCGGCCCAGCGGCAGCAGCCGGTGTGCGTGGAATTCACGGTTGCCCGCCAATGCCGGCGGCACCTTGTTCAGGTTGTACTGACTCAAATCGACCAGGGGCAGCTGATATTTATCAGCCGCGAAGATCGCCACATCATGCGCAGTCATGGTGCCGCTGGCGATGATCTCGTCGATCAGCTGCGACTTTTTTTCTCGTGCCGACTGTTCAAGCTGGGCGAGCAGGGCCGGCGCGATACGCCGGCTCTGTGCAAGAGCTAGACCAAGTGTCATGGCAAAACGCTAGTTGGCCGGCAAGCGGCCGAAAGACCCCGAATCGGGGCAGTTTGCCGCCGGGGTCACTTTTTGTAAAGGCGAGCCGGGAGGGGTATTGGCGTTTGCGCGACACGGGCGCAACCCTACTTGCGCGGGGGGACGAGCAAGAGGTGGGATTCGGCCGGAGCGGTGGCGCGCGCGCAAATGAAAAAAGGCCGCACATTGCTGTGCGGCCTTTTTTGTACGGTCTCGGGGACCGTGAAACTGGTCGGGGTGAGAGGATTCGAACCTCCGGCCTCTACGTCCCGAACGTAGCGCTCTACCAGGCTAAGCTACACCCCGTTTGTTATTTTCAGCGCCAGAAAGTTGCTGCAGCGCGAAAGCACACAAGTGTAGCAGCCTTTTTTTCAGAATGGAAGAGGGCGAGCGCTTGTACGTGCCGACTCTCGCAGTTGGGCAGTATGGCATCGGGATAGACGCTGAAAAAGCGCGCCTATTTGCCAGACGTTGCCTTTACCAGGCACTCGGAAAGCTTGTCGAAATGGCGAAGTGCGGCCTGCGTCAGTTCCACCTGCTTGCGCCGCGCATCTTCCGTATCCGACAGCGTGATCCAGCCCTTCTTGCGCATGGACTTCAGGCGGGCGTGCAGGGTCGCGGGCGACCCCAGATCGCTATTGGCCATCATGTCCCTGACGGATAAGCGTTCTTGCGTCTGGCTTGCCCGCGCTACCAGTTCGAGAATGCGTTCCTCGAGCGGGTCCAGGGCCGGTAACGCAGGCAGGCCTCGCAACGCTTCGGCAAGCTGCAAGAATCGCAGGTAGATATCAGCGGGTCGGGTCATGAATTCGTCCCCAGAAGCGAGGGGCTGCACTTGTGCTGTTCGCGGATCAGCTATCATCCACTCACCACCGCGGAATTCTACGCCAATGTCAAACCTACGCCTGCAACTCGGCATGGTCATCACGACAATCGTGATGTTCATCCTGATGTTGGTGCTCAACGAATGGTTGTTCCGCAACCTGGAATTCGTGCCCGGCATCAACTGGGTTTATCTGCCCGCTGGCATGCGGCTCTTGTGCACGCTGCTGTTCGGAGAAGCTGGTGCGATCGGGTTGCTGCTCGTATCGTGGCTGGTTAGCTTCTTCTACTTTTTCCCGAACGACTTCAGCAGGGCATTCATGGGCGGCATCGTGGCAACAGTCGCCCCCTACCTGGTCTATCGGCTTGCGCAGCAAATTTTCGGCCTGCGCGCGTCGCTTACCAATCTGACGCCGAAGCGGCTATTGCTCTGCGTTGTTGCGTATGCCGTCGCTAGCCCGCTGTTGCACCATATCTGGTTCGCCCTGCATGGCGATAGCAGCAATCTTGTGCAAGGCTTTCTGGTCATGTTCGCAGGGGATCTGAGTGGAACTTTGATCGTGATCTACGCGATCAAGGGGCTCCTGTTGTTGATGCCTACGCGCAAGACTCTGATGCAGATGGCGGGCAAATAGGGGCAAACAGGGCCAGATGTTAGGCGACGCGAAAGCAATATCCCTGATTCCGCTTTCGCACCTCCCCTGCCGGATTCTTTTCCGGCGCTAGCTACGCTGCGGGGCAGTGCGAGAATCAGGTGCAAGTGCCAGATGTTGGGTTTGCTTGATTTGTTAACGGCGCACAACGGTGGGCCATCAGCATCTAGGGCAGGAGAGTACTGTCGTCAGGTGCATCCTCAGCGCGGCGGCCTTTCTTGCCGAACGGAGCGAGCGGCCGGGCCGCCGCTCCCTTGCGGGCCGCCGCGCGCTGTTCGCGCTACGGTATCAGGACAGCCGTTGCAGCGAAAACGCGCACAGCTCGATCAGCGTTTGCTTCAAGGGGGAGTCGGGGAACTGCCGGGCCGCTTTTTCCGCCGCATCGGCTTCGCGCTGCGCTGCCTGGAAGGTGACCTCCAGTGCGCCGCAGGCGTGGATTGCCGCGAACACGGCATCGAAATGCTCGGTGCCGCCTTGCACGATGGCCTCGCGGGCCAGCGCACGCTGTTCGGCGGTACCGTGCTCGAGCAGATGCAGCAACGGCAGGGTCGGCTTGCCTTCGCGCAGGTCGTCGCCGGCGTTCTTGCCCATCTGCTCGGCGCTGGCGGTGTAATCCAGCATGTCGTCGATCAGTTGGAAGGCGGTACCGATGCGCCGGCCATACTCCGCGGCGGCTTCCTCGGTGGCGGCGTCGACGCCGGCCAGCACGGCGCCCAACTGGGCAGACGCCTCGAACAGCTTGGCGGTCTTGTAGCGGATCACCTGCAGGTAGCGCTCCACCGTGACGTCGGGGTCGTGCATGTTCAGCAGTTGCAGGACCTCGCCTTCGGCGATCACATTGGTGGCATTGGAGAGGATCTCCATGATGCGCATGCTGCCGGCGTCGACCATCATCTGGAAGGCGCGCGAGTAGAGGAAGTCGCCTACCAGCACGCTGGCGGCGTTGCCGAATACCGCGTTGGCGGTCTGACGGCCGCGCCGCAGCTCCGATTCGTCGACCACGTCGTCGTGCAGCAGGGTGGCGGTGTGGATGAACTCGACCACCGCGGCCAGGTCGTGGTGCCGGTTGCCGTCGTAGCCGAAGGCCCGCGCGGACAGTAGCAGGATCACCGGGCGCAGGCGCTTGCCGCCCGCGCTGATGATGTACTCGCCGATCTGCTCGATCAGTGGCACCTCCGATGCGAGGCGCTGGCGGATAACCGAATCAACGGCGCGCATGTCGGCAGCGACCGGGGCAAGCAAGGCAGTGGCGGAAGACTGGGACAAGATGTTCACCGTTACGCAAAACCCGCCGATTATAAGCGATGCGGGTGTATGTATGTCCCCCAAACGGAGGGTGCAGCGGTGTCGCAGCCTTGCCAGGAAGAGCGCGGCCGCGGCCGCTGGGGCAACCTATAATGCGGGCATGACCCAGCAACATTCCTCCTCAAGCCGCCGCTTGCGCCGCACTGYGCTGTGGGCAGCTTTCGCCGCCCTGGCCGGTTTTTTGCTGGCGGACCTGATCTGACCCAGGCGGGCGGAGAAGTGCCTCAGGCGGCGCCGGACGCCGCCGGGCAGGCTATGTGTCTGTTTTCTTTGTACTTTTCCTGGCTTTGGTATAGAATCGTGGGTTTCCTCCGGCCGCTTTGTGTTGTCTGCGGGTGCGCTGGCGGGAGATAACCGGGCCAATTGGGCCGTCCGGCTTGTCTGTTTTCCTAGCTTGCGGCTGATCCCAGGATCGGCGGCGGCGGGATGAAACGGACGCAAGGGCGCGCCGGCGTTGGTTTTCGGCGTTTTATTTCACATCGAGAGGTTCGACAATGTACGCGGTCGTAAAAACCGGCGGCAAGCAATATAAGGTTGCTGCTGGCGAAAAACTTAAAGTAGAACAGATACCGGCAGACATTGGCGCAGAAATCACGCTCGACCAGGTGCTCGCAGTGGGCGCAGGCGACCAAATCAAGTTTGGTACGCCGCTGGTTAGCGGGGCTTCCGTCAAGGCTACCGTTATCTCCCAAGGTCGTCACGATAAGGTGAAGATCTTCAAGATGCGCCGTCGCAAGCACTATCAAAAGCGTCAAGGCCATCGTCAAAATTACACCGAGCTGCGCATCGAAGCGATCGTTGCCTGAGCCCGCGCTCAGTCCTCATCGAAATCGAATTCAAGCGTAACTAGGTAAAGTAAAGCGACAGGAGTTAGTCATGGCACAGAAAAAGGGCGGCGGTTCCACACGGAACGGCCGCGATTCCGAATCGAAGCGTCTGGGCGTCAAGGTGTTTGGTGGCCAGGCCATTAACGCCGGCAGCATCATCGTGCGTCAGCGCGGTACCCGCGTGCACCCGGGCGAGAACGTTGGCATTGGCAAGGATCACACCCTCTTTGCCCTGGTCGACGGTCACGTGCAGTTCGCCGTCAAGGGCGCTGCCAAGAAGCAGCAGGTCAGCGTCGTTCCGGCAGTCTGATCACAGCCTTTGCAGCATGAAGGCCCCGCAGTACTTGCGGGGCTTTTTCGTTTCTGGCGACAATATCAGTGTCGCCATCCGCCGAGCGCGCGGCCCCGCCATCCTGGCCGGGCACGCGCTGCGGCCGCTCCACCACGGAAGGTCATCATGAAGTTCATCGACGAAGCCAGAATTGAAGTCATCGCCGGCAACGGCGGCAATGGCAGCGCATCGATGCGGCGCGAGAAATTTGTGCCCTTCGGTGGCCCGGACGGTGGCGACGGCGGCGACGGCGGCAGCGTCTATGCGGTGGCAGACCGCAACATCAATACCCTGATTGACTTCCGCTATGCCAAGAAGCATGTGGCGCGCAACGGCGAGAACGGCCGCGGCGCCGACTGCTACGGCGCGGGCGGCGAGGACGTGAAGCTGCGCATGCCGGTCGGCACGCAGATCCTGGACATGGATTCCGGCGACCTGATCGCCGACCTGACCGAGCATGGCCAGAGCGTCTGCCTGGCCCAGGGTGGCCTGGGCGGCTGGGGCAACCTGCACTTCAAGTCCAGTACCAACCGCGCGCCGCGCCAGCAGGTGGACGGCAAGCCCGGCGAGCGCCGCATGATCAAGCTGGAGCTGAAGGTGCTGGCCGACGTGGGCCTGCTGGGCATGCCCAATGCCGGCAAGTCGACCTTTATCTCGCACATCTCCAATGCGCGCCCGAAGGTGGCGGACTACCCCTTCACCACGCTGCATCCCAACCTGGGCGTGGTGCGGGTCGATCACGAGCAGTCCTTCGTGGTGGCTGACATCCCCGGCTTGATCGAGGGCGCGGCGGAAGGCGCCGGGCTGGGCCACCAGTTCCTGCGCCACTTGCAGCGCACGGGGCTGCTGCTGCATATCGTCGACCTGGCGCCGTTCGACGAAAGCGTGGACCCGGTGGCCGAAGCCCGCGCCATCGTCAACGAGCTGAAGAAGTACGACGAAAGCCTTTACGAAAAACCGCGCTGGCTGGTGCTCAACAAGCTGGACGTGGTGCMTGACGAAGAGCGCGAGGCGCGCGTCAAGGACTTCGTCAAGCGCTACAAGTGGAAGGGCCCGGTGTTCCGCATCTCCGCCCTGACCGGCGAAGGTTGCCGCGAACTGATCTACGCGATCAAGGATCACCTGGCCGCGATCAAGGCCGAGGAAGTGGCCGCGCTGGCGGAGCCGGACATCCGCCTGGATGAGCGGCTGCACAACGTTGACCAGTCCGGCGGCGAGCAGAACTAAGCCGGGGGGCCAGACAGGCAGCCCGGCACCAGGGCGAGACGATGCGCTCGCCCGCCAAAAAACGACAGTACCCAGCAGACAGGATTCTCTCCATGCAATCGGTCATCGCCCAGGCAAAACGTATCGTCGTCAAGGTTGGGTCCAGCCTGGTGACCAACGACGGCAAGGGTCTCGATCACGAGGCCATCGCCCGCTGGGCGGCGCAGATCGCCAAGCTGCGCATGGCCGGCAAGGAAGTCGTGCTGGTCAGCTCTGGCGCCATTGCCGAGGGCATGCAGCGGCTGGGCTGGGTACGGCGCCCCAAGGAAATCCACGAATTGCAGGCCGCCGCCGCGGTGGGCCAGATGGGCTTGGCCCAGGTCTACGAGAGCCAGTTCGGCCGCTACGGCATCCGCACCGCCCAGGTCCTGCTGACCCACGCCGACCTGGCTGACCGCGAGCGCTACCTCAATGCGCGCTCGACCCTGCTGACCCTGCTGTCGCTAGGCGTCGTGCCCATCATCAACGAGAACGACACCGTGGTCACCGACGAAATCAAGTTCGGCGACAACGACACTCTGGGCGCCCTGGTCACCAATCTGATCGAAGGCGATGCGCTGGTGATCCTGACCGACCAGCGTGGCCTCTATACCGCCGATCCGCGCAGCAATCCCCAGGCCGAATTCGTGGATGAGGCGCTGGCCGGCGCGCTGGAGCTGGAAGCCATGGCCGGCGGCGCCGGCACGTCGATCGGGCGCGGCGGCATGCTGACCAAGATCCTGGCCGCCAAGCGCGCCGCCAAGTCGGGCGCGCACACCGTGATCGCGTCGGGACGCGAAGCCAATGTGCTCGAACGGCTGGCTGGCGGTGAAGGCATCGGCACGCAATTGCTGGCACCGACCGGACGTCTTACCGCGCGCAAGCAGTGGATGGCGGATCACCTGCAACTGCGCGGGCGGGTGGTGATCGACGCTGGCGCGGTCGACAAACTCACCAGCGGCGGCAAGTCCCTGTTGCCGATCGGCGTGGTGGAAGTGCAGGGCGAGTTTGCGCGCGGCGAAGTCATCGCCTGCATCGACGCCGCCGGGCATGAGGTGGCTCGCGGCATCACCAACTATTCCAGTTCAGAGGCAAAGCTGATCGCGCGCAAGCCGTCGTCCGAGATCGAACGTGTGCTGGGCCACCAGAATGAGCACGAACTGATCCACCGGGACAATCTCGTGCTGGTCTGAATGGCGCGAAGCGCGCGGCAACAAACACAAAGGGCTGCCCAGGCAGCCCTTTGTGTTTGATACGGCGCCCTACTACCGCGCCGCATGCGTTCTCAGCGCTGGATCGCGCTCTTGCGCGGCGCCTCGCCACGCAAGTCCCTGACGATCTCCTGTGCCGTGCCGGCCGCCCCGCGGCCCTCGCACATGAAATCCTTGGCCAGCGTGCCAGCGTAGTTGTTGCGCGAGATACCGGCCAGCTGGGTCCAGCCTTCGCGGTCGTCGCTGCGGTTGCGCACCCAGTCGGTCGCCCCCTTGGGCAAGGTGGCGTACATCTTGCGCTGGAACGTGTCACAGCGCACGGCTTCAAAGCTGACGTTGCGCATGCCGCTTGCACCTGTAACGACCGCGGTATAGCGCACCGCGCCATCCGCGCCCACGGACACCGACTTTGCGTCCACCGCGAAATTGAAGTTGCCTGCGGGGCTGACCTCGAACGTGATCAGGTCCGCATCGCGCGGCAATGCCGGCAGCGGGACCTCGACTTCCTTGAAGTCCTTCGGGGCGAAGGGGTCGAGTATGCTCCATTCCTTCTTCGGCGGCGTGTAGTTCTCGGCCTCATCCGCTGGCTGCGGCTGCGGCTGCGGCGTGGGCTTGCTGGCGCAGCCAACCAGCCCGAGGCAAAGGGTTGCCGCCAGCAAGCAGGCGGCAGGCAGGCTCGGGCGCAAGCCGCGGCCGGCGAATTCAATCATCGGTACTCCGTTCTGTGGACGCCGGTTCGGCCGGCGAAGTTGGGCCCGGATCGCGGGCCAGGTCCTGATGCGCCAGGGCCGGCACGCTGTCGGGATGCTCGTCCAGCCCCCCGCGGGCATAACCGGAGCGCGCGGAGCCGTGCCGGCCATGCGTGCCGTAAGGGCTCAGCGGCGCGCGGGTATTGCGCTGCAGGAAGCGGGACAGCTCGGTCAGCGCCAGTTGATAGACGTCGCGCTTGAACTCGATGACAGCATCGAGCGGGACCCAGTAATGGCTCCAGCGCCAGGCATCGAACTCCGGGTGGTCGGTAGCACGCAGGCGGATGTCGCAATCGCGGCCCGCCATGCGCAACAGGAACCAAATCTGCTTCTGTCCCCTGTAATGGCCGCGGATTTCGCGGCGGATGAACTTGTCCGGCACCTCATAACGCAGCCAGTCGCGCGTGCGACCAACAATCCTGACATGCTCGGGCAGCAGACCGACTTCTTCATGTAGCTCGCGGTACATCGCCTGTTCCGGCGTTTCGCCGTATTTGATGCCGCCTTGCGGAAACTGCCACGAATGTTCGCCGATACGCTTGCCCCAGAACACCTCGTTCCGTGCGTTGATGAGGATGATGCCGACGTTCGGGCGAAAGCCTTCACGATCGAGCATGACTGCACCTCGAATCCTTTAGAATTACGTCGATTATAAAGGAAGCGCGTAATGGGGCTTTGTGCAACGGGGTGCTGGTTTTCCCCGAGCAGAAAGCGCCGCATCAGGCGCACGCGCAATGGATTCGCGCCATCCCGCACCCGGAACCCGCCGGGGCGGGCATGGCCTCACGAGAAAGCAACGGATGAAAGCCTCGCAATTCTTCATTTCCACCCTCAAGGAAGCCCCCTCCGACGCGGAAATCGTGTCGCACAAACTGATGATGCGCGCCGGCATGATCAAGAAGCTCGGCGCGGGCATCTATAACTACATGCCGGTGGGCCTGCGGGTGATCCGCAAGGTGGAGGCCATCGTGCGCGAGGAAATGAACCGCGCCGGCGCGGTCGAGCTGTCGATGCCGGTGATCCAGCCGGCCGAGCTGTGGCAGGAAACCGGCCGCTGGGACAAGATGGGCCCGGAACTGCTGCGCCTGAAGGATCGCAACGAGCGCGATTTTGCCGTGCAGCCCACCTCCGAAGAGGTGGTGACGGATATCGCCCGCAGCGAAATCCGCAGCTACAAGCAGCTGCCGGTCAACTTCTACCAGATCCAGACCAAGTTCCGCGACGAACGCCGGCCGCGCTTCGGCATCATGCGCGGGCGCGAATTCACCATGAAGGACGCCTACTCCTTCGACCGCGACGCGGCGGGGCTGAAGGTCTCCTACGACAAGATGTTCAACGCCTACGTGCGCATCTTCCAGCGCTTTGGCCTGGAATTCCGTGCCGTGGCGGCGGATAACGGCGCCATCGGCGGCTCCGGCTCGCACGAGTTCCATGTGATCGCCGATACCGGCGAAGACGCCGTCGTCTATTGCCCCACCTCGGACTACGCCGCCAACATGGAAGCGGCCGAAGCCCTGCCGCTGCTGGCGCAGCGCGCCACGCCGGCCGAAGACATGGTCAATACGCCCACCCCGGGCAAGGCCAAGTGCGAGCAAGTGGCCGAACTGCTTGGCATTCCGCTGGCGCGCACGGTCAAGTCGATCGTGCTGGCCACCGACAGCGAGGCCGGTTCGCAGATCTGGCTGCTGCTGCTGCGCGGCGATCACGAGCTCAATGAGATCAAGGCCACCAAGGTGGCCGGCCTGGCCGAGTTCCGCTTTGCCACCGAGTCGGAGATCGTCGAGACCTTCGGCACGCCCCCTGGCTACCTCGGGCCGATCAACACCAGGAAGCCCGTCAAGGTGGTGGCTGACCGTACCGTGGCCAATATGAGCGACTTCGTCTGCGGCGCCAACGAAAAGGATTACCACCTGACAGGCGTCAACTKGGGCCGCGACCTGCCCGAGCCGGTGGTGGCCGACCTGCGCAACGTGGTGGCGGGCGATGCCTCGCCGGACGGCAAGGGCACGCTGGAAATCTGCCGTGGCATCGAGGTCGGTCACGTGTTCATGCTCGGCACGCGCTACTCGGAGTCGATGAGCGCCACGTTCCTGGATGAGAACGGCAAGACCCAGCCCATGCAGATGGGCTGCTACGGCATTGGCGTGACCCGTATCCTGGGCGCCGCCATCGAGCAGAACTTCGACGAGCGCGGCATTATCTGGCCGGCGGCGATCGCCCCGTTCGCGGTGGTGATCTGCCCGGTTGGCTACGACCGCTCCGAGGCCGTCAAGGCCGAAGCCGACCGTATCCATGCAGAACTGCTGGCGGCCGGCGTCGACGTGATCCTGGACGATCGCGGCGAGCGACCCGGCGCCATGTTCGCCGACTGGGAGCTGATCGGCGTGCCGCACCGCGTGGTGGTAGGCGACCGCGGCCTGAAGGAAGGCCGGGTCGAATACCAGGGCCGCCGCGACGCCGAAGCGACCCAACTGCCGGTCGCGGACGTGGTTGCCCACGTGCGCGGACTGCTGTCCGCCTGAACGCCATGCGCCTCCCGCGCCTGCAGGACCTGACCCCGGACCGCCGCCTGCGCCTGGCGCGGGCCGGCGCCGGCTTGCTGCTGGCGTTGAGCGCCGCCGCGCACGCGGGGGCGCAAAAGGAGGAGGACCTGGCGGATTCGGTGCGCGGCGCGCTTGCCGCGGCTATCGCGGATAGCCGTCCCCTGCGCCCGGCGTTCGCCACCGGTGGCGAACAGCTGGCGTATATCAAGTGGCTGGAGGAGATGTCGCACCGGCTCGCGGGGCGTATCCCGGAGCCGCAGGTGCGCATCGAACTGATCGAGACCGCCTACTACGAAGCCAAGCGCGCCGGGCTGGAACCGGCGCTGGTGCTCGGTCTGGTGCAGGTCGAGAGCAACTTTCGCAAGTACGCGATCAGCTCGGCCGGCGCCCGCGGGCTGATGCAGGTGATGCCATTCTGGGTGCGCAGCATCGGCGATGGCGACTCTCGCAAGCTGTTCCACCTGCAGAGCAACCTGCGCTACGGCTGTACCATCCTGCGGCACTATCTCGACCGCGAGCAGGGCGACCTGTTCCTGGCGCTGGGCCGCTACAACGGCAGYCGGGGCCGCCCCGACTACCCCAACGCAGTGCTGGCGGCCTGGAAGCGCTGGCAATACTCCGAAGCCACCGTTACCGTGGCCGGCGATCCCGAAACGGGCACGGCCACCCGCAGCCGCGTGCTGCCGCCCGAAGCGCCGTCGCGCAATCCATTCTCGCCGCAGCGCCTGGCCAACCCCTCATGAGCAATACACCCGGCACGCCCGGTAGCACCGGCAAGGCGGGCTACACCAGTTCCTCCGCGGACCTGGAGCGCTGGCTGCGGCGCCATATCGGGCAGGGCTTCGGCGCCGAGGCGCTGGTGCAGTCGATGTGTCAGTCGGGCTACGACCAAGCCTTCGCACAGGCCACCGTGGCTGCTGCGCTGGCTGTCGCGGCGAGGGCAGAGGCGCGCGGGACCGCAGCCGACACCGCCGCGGAGATGGCGGCCGAGCTTGGCATCGACAAGCCCGCCGGCAATGCTGGCGAATGTGCCGGCGGCAAGGGCCAGGCCGGCGCGCAGCCCGGGCGCAACGCGGCCCATCATGCCGGGCGCGAGATTCCCATCCTGTTTACTCTCGCGGCGCCGCGCGTCACCCTGTTTCAGCATTTGCTGACCGATGCCGAGTGCGATGGCCTGGTGGAGCTGGCGCGCGGTCGCCTGGCGCGTTCGCCGGTGATCAACCCCGATACCGGCGACGAGAACCTGATCGAAGCGCGCACCAGCCTGGGCGCGATGTTCCAGGTTGGCGAGCATCCGCTGATCGAGCGCATCGAGGACTGCATCGCCGCGGTGACGGGGATTGCGGCGGATCGCGGCGAGGGCTTGCAGATCCTCAACTACAAGCCTGGCGGCGAGTACCAGCCGCATTACGACTATTTCAATCCCCAGCGGCCCGGGGAGGCGCGGCAACTAAGGGTGGGCGGGCAACGTGTGGCCACCCTGGTGATCTACCTGAACAGCCCGGCAGCCGGCGGTGCCACCGCTTTTCCCAAGCTTGGCCTGGAGGTGGCGCCGGTCAAGGGCAATGCCGTCTATTTCAGCTATCGCAAGTCCGACGGCTCGCTGGATGAGCGCACGCTGCACGCCGGCCTGCCGGTCGGGGCGGGCGAGAAATGGATCGCCACCAAATGGCTGCGCGAGCGGCCGTACCGGAGCGAGTGATGCGCCGCTGCGGCCGCGCCGGCACGGAGCAGGCCTGTTACTGGTTCGATCCGGCCATGCCCTATGTCGAAAGCCGCCGCGCCAGCGACAGCGGCGCCGCCTACCTGCCGCATACCCATCCCACCCTGTCGATCGGCGCCGTCGATGGCGGCCACAGCATATTCAGTACGGAAACCGAGTCGGTGCGGCTCGCTGCAGGCGATGTGGTCGTGATTCCGGCAGGCCAGGTGCACGCCTGCAACCCGGAGCCGGATGGGCGCTGGAGCTACCAGATGTTGCACCTGGACCAGGCCTGGGCCGGCGCGGTGGTGGAGGCGCGCGGCGCCGGGCAGGCGTTGCCGGCGGCGCTGGCACGGGTGCGCGTCACCAGCGCGGCCGACACCTATGCCGGCCTGTGCCGCCTCAACCATGTGCTGTTCTCCGCGGCTTCCATCGCGCAAAAGGAATCCATGCTGGCTGGCTTCGTCGCTGCGCTGTTCGGCTGCGCCGACCGGCGCCAGGCGGTGCGCGCGCCGCGCCCGCCCGGCACGCCCGAGGCTCGCCTGGCTGGCCTTGTGGCGATCCTGCAGGCGCGCCACGCGGAAACGCTGCCGCTGGCCGAACTGGCGCGCGGCGCCGGCATGAGCCGCTACCAGCTGATCCGTGCCTTCCGCGCCGAGGTCGGCATGACGCCGCATGCCTATCAGCTGGACCAACGCATCAACCATGCGCGCCAGTTGCTGCGGGCGGGCGGGGCGCCCGCCGAGATCGCCCAGGCGCTGGGCTTTTCCGACCAGAGCCATTTCCAGCGCGCGTTCAAGCAGCGTGTCGCGCTGACGCCGCGCGGCTACCAGCGCCGCGCCGGCTGAGCCTCCGCACGCAATTTTCTCCAATACGCGCCACTACCTCGCAGCCCACACTTCGTGCCCATCACAAGACACGAAAGGACTGGCGTGGACTTTCCCCTCGATTCCGGCTTCGGCCAATTTGCCATGGTGGCGGGCGCGCACTTTCTCGCGCTGCTCAGTCCGGGCCCCGATTTCTTCCTGGTGGTGCGCAGCGCGCTGGTGCATGGCGTGGGACGTGCCAGCGCGGTATGCCTGGGCATTGCGCTCGGCAATGGCGTGTTCATCGGCCTCGCCATTGCGGGCCTGGCCGCCACGCGTACCAGCCAGGGCGTGTTCGCGGTGTTGCAGTGGGCCGGCTGCCTGTACCTGGCCTGGCTCGGCTGGCGGTTGCTGAGCGCCCGCGGCGAGACGCGGATGCCGGGCGCTGACGGCCCGCAGGCGCATGGCGCCGGCCACGCCGCCTACGCGGCGCAACTCGCCACCGGCTTTCTCTCCGCGGTGCTCAACCCCAAGAATGCATTGTTCTACGCCAGCCTGTTTTCCGTACTGGCTGGCACGCGCACGCCGCTGCCGGTCCAGCTTGGCTACGGTGCCTGGATGTTCGCCATGGTGTTCGGCTGGGACGTCCTGGTGGCCTGGGGCGTGCGCCATCCGCTGGTGCGGGCGTGTTTTGCCCGCTCGGTGCGCGGTGTCGAACGTGCCACCGGTGTCATCCTCTGGGGCATCGCGCTGGCCGTGGCAGTCAATGCGGCGAACCCGTGAAGCAGCCCGATGCGGGGTGCCATTGGCGACACGCAAAGGCGTATTGCCAGTTTTCTGGTTAACTGTACCGGTACTGTACTGTTCCCCGTGGCTAGACTGCCATCATTCCCTTTTGCATGCGATGGAGTCAGTCATGGCCGTGCCCCAGCTTGTCGCCGGATCCGGCGTGTTTGCCGCGTTCTGCGCGTTCGCCCTTGTGTCCTCGATCACGCCGGGCCCCAACAACACCATGGTGCTGGCCTCGGGCGTGAACTTCGGTTTCGCCCGCACCGTGCCCCATGTGCTGGGCATCAGCGCCGGTTTCGGCTTGATGGTCGCGGTGGTCGGACTCGGCCTGGGATCGCTGTTCGCGGCATTGCCGTGGACCTGGCAGGTACTTCGCGTCGTGGCTGCGCTCTATCTCACCTGGCTGGCATGGAAGCTGGCGACGTCGGGCGGCGTGCAGGACCAGGAGGTGGGCAAGCCCATGGGATTCCTGGCTGCGGCCGCGTTCCAGTGGGTCAACCCCAAGGCGTGGGTGATGGCGGTGGGCGCGTGCAGCACCTACGTGCTGCACGGCAATGTCTGGCTGAATGTGTTGCTGCTCTCGGGGTTGTTCGCCGTGATCAACCTGCCCAGCGTGGCGATGTGGGCGGTGTTCGGATCGGCCTTGCGGCGCTGGCTGGCGCAGCCGCGGGTGCTGCGCCTGTTCAACGTGGCGATGGCGCTGTTGCTGCTGGCCTCGCTGTGGCCGATCCTTAGCGCAAGGCCCTGATGGCGGGCAGGTTGCGCCAGTAGCCGTGGGCGTCCATGCCGCAACCGAATACATAGCGTTCCGGCACAGTGAAGCCGCAGAAATCCGGGTGCATGGGTTTGGGTTTCTGCAACACCTTCTCGCACAGCACGGCTGCGTAGACGGCGGTGGCGCCCATGTCCATGATGCGCTGGCGGATGGCGGCCATGGTTTCGCCTTCATCCAGGATGTCGTCCAGCACCAGCACCGTACGGCCCTTGACCGACTCGCGCGGCGCGACGCGCCATTGCATCTCGCCGCCCACCGTCTTGTTGTTGTAGCGCGAGAGGTGGATGTAGTCGAATTCCAGCGGGAAGGCCAGCTTGGGCAGCAGCATGCCGGTGAAGACCACCGCGCCGCCCATTACCGACAGCACCAGCGGGAAGGTGTCGCCCATCTTTTCCGTGATCTCGCCGGCCATGCGGTCCAGCGATTCCTGGACGGCTTGCGCGCTGACGATTTCCTCGGAGTTGGCCCACAGTTCGCGGGCCTGTTCGACGGTCATCATGATGTGGATCCTGTCTCTGTCTTGATCTTTTGCGGGTGAAACGGCGGCGCCGGGAAAGGGCGCCGCCACGCCGGATGGCTTAGCGGTTGAAGAGTCCCTTCATGCCGCCCTTCATCGCGCCCATCGAGCGCATCATCTTCATCATGCCGCCGCCCTTGAGCTTCTTCATCATGCTCTGCATCTGGTCGAACTGATTGAGCAGGCGGTTGACTTCCTGCACCGGCACGCCGGCGCCGGTGGCGATGCGGCGCTTGCGGCTGGCCTTGATCAGTTCCGGCTTGGCGCGTTCGGCGGCGGTCATGCTGTTGATGATGCCTTCCATGCGGCGCACCTGCTTTTCGGCCACGTCCATGTTGGCGCCCTGGGCTTGCTGGGCGAACTGCGCCGGCAGCTTGTCCACCAGGCTGCCCAGGCCGCCCATCTTCTTCATCTGGCCGATCTGGGCCTTGAAGTCTTCGAGGTCGAAGTCGCCCGTCTTCTTGATCTTCTTGGCCAGCTTCTCGGCGGCTTCCATGTCCACGCCGCGCTGGGCTTCCTCGACCAGGGCGAGGATGTCGCCCATGCCCAGGATCCGCTGGGCCATGCGATCGGGGTAGAAGGGCTCCAGGCCATCGAGCTTTTCGCCAACGCCGACGAACTTGATCGGGCGCCCGGTGATGTGGCGCACCGACAGCGCGGCACCGCCGCGCGCATCGCCGTCCAGCTTGGTCAGCACCACGCCGGTCAGCGGCAGCGCGTCATGGAAGGCACGCGCGGTGTTGACCGCGTCCTGGCCCAGCATGGCGTCGACCACGAACAGGGTTTCGACCGGCTTGATCTCGGCGTGGAGAGCGGCGATTTCCTGCATCATCGCTTCGTCGATACCCAGGCGGCCTGCCGTATCGACGATCAGCACGTCGTGATAATGCTTGCGGGCCCAGTCAACCGCCGCGCGGGCGATGTCCACCGGCTTCTGGTCCGGCTCGGAGGGGAAGAAATCGGCGCCGACCTGCTCGGACACGGTCTTGAGCTGGGCGATGGCGGCGGGCCGGTACACGTCGCACGACACCGTCAGCACTTTCTTCTTCTTGTTTTCCTTGAGCCACTTGGCCAGCTTGCCCACGGTGGTGGTCTTGCCCGCACCCTGCAGGCCGGCCATCAGGATGATGGCGGGCGGCTGCACCGCGAGGTTCAGCTCGCCGCTCTTGTCGCCGGCGGCCAGGCTTTCCTCGCCACCGATGACGGCGGTCAGCTCGCGCTGCACCACGCCAACAAGCGCCTGGCCCGGCGTCAGGCTGGACACCACGTCTTCGCCGAGTGCCTTTTCCTTCACGCGGGCGATGAATTCGCGCACCACGGGCAGGGCGACGTCGGCCTCCAGCATGGCCAGGCGCACCTCGCGCAGCATTTCGGCGGTATTGGCTTCGGTCAGGCGAGCCTCGCCGCGCATGGTCTTTACGACCCGCGCCAGGCGTTGAGTGAGATTGTCCAGCATGGCAGAAGTCCGGGGGATAGGGCTTGATCGAGGCTTGATGCGGGCTCGGGACCCGGCTCAAGCGGGGCGCCACCGGGACGGGGCGCTAAGGTAAACTGTGCAAATGGCCATTGTACTGTATGCCTTGACGGCACTTCTCTATTGCGGCCTGGCCTATCACGGCTGGGCGACGCGCAACCCGCAGCTATCGGCTGCCGGCGCCGGCGGCGCCATCGGGGGCGCGGCGACCACCGTGTTGCTGCAGGGCGGCGGGGGCGCCGGCGGACGCGGCGAGGACCGCCCGGCCTGGTGGCATGTGCTGATGCTGGCCGCGGTGGCCAGCCACGGCCTGCTGCTGCACGAAACCATCTTCCCGGCCGACCGCATGGTGTTCGGCTTTGCCTTCGCGCTGTCGGCCATGTTGTGGCTGGGCGTGGGCATCTACTGGATCGAGAGCTTCTTCTTCTCGCTGGCCGGTCTCGGCCTGATCGTGATCCCGGTGGCGATGCTGGCCAGCCTGATGCCGCTGGCCTTTCCCGGTGCGCAGATCCTGGGCTATGCGGCGCGGCCGTTGTTCAAGCTGCACTTCATCATCGCCAACGTGGCCTACGGCCTGTTCACGCTGGCAGCCTTCCATGCTTTCCTGATGCTGCTGGCTGAACGCCGCCTGCACGGTTTCAACCGCTCGCCCCAGATCGGCCAGGCCAGCGAGCCGGCGCAATGGATAGGCCGCTGGCTGGACCTGCTGCCGCCGTTGCTGACGCTCGAAAAACTGCTGTTCCGCCTGATCGGCGCCGGCTTCGTGCTGCTGACGCTGACGATCCTGTCGGGCCTGCTGTTCTCCGAGCAACTGTTCGGACGGGCCTTCCGGCTCGATCACAAGACCGTCTTCGCGCTGCTGTCGTGGGCGATGTTCGCCGGCATCCTGGCCGGACGTACCTTTTATGGCTGGCGCGGGCGCACCGCGCTGCGCTGGGTGATCGCATCCTTCGGCATCTTGCTGCTGGCCTATGTCGGCAGCCGCTTCGTCATCGAAGTCATCCTGCACCGACTCTGAGGCCGGCATGGCACGCATCTTCCTGGTCCTGGCCGTGGTGCTGGGCTTCTTCTGGTGGCTTCGCCAGCGCGCCGAGGCGCGCCAGCGGGAGGATCGCGCCGCCCGGCATGGTTCCGCGCAAGGGTCGCAAGGCCGCACCCAGCCCGCGCAGGAACCCATGGTGCAGTGCGCGCAATGCGGCGTGCACCTGCCGCTGGGCGAAGCGATCGCCTATCGCGGCCTGCACTACTGCCGGCGCGCCCACCTGCCTGCCGACAGCGATCCGGACAGCCCGGCCGCATGAACGGTAGCATCTCGTTCTGGTCCCGCCTGAATGCCTGGCGCGCCGTCACCGCACTGTGGCGCCAGTTGGAGCCTCCCGAATTCCACTGGCGCCTGCTGCGCTATTTCAGCTGGACGCGGCTGGCGGTGGCCGTGCTGCTGCTGGGTTACGCCTGGCTGCCGGCGCAGCGCGGCGATACCGAGCGGGTCGCGCAGGGGTTGGGCAACGGCCTGGCCGCGCTGCCGCTGGCCGTGCCGTATGCCGGGGTGGCGCTGGCGATGGTGATCGCGACGCTGTGGTGGCGCCGCGGTTTTCATCTGCGGGTGCGCTTCCAGGTGCTGGCCGACCTTGTCCTGCTGGGCCTGATTTTTCTCGCGCAGGGCCACCGCGGCGAGGGATTGGCCATGATCTTCCTGCTGCCGGCGCTGCAGGCCGGCGCGCTCACCAGCCTGTTGTTCGCGCTATTCACCGCGGCGGTCTCGGCGCTGGTGGTGATGAGCGCCCCCTTCGCGCAGACCCTGCTGCTGCGCCAGGCGGACACTGGCCTGCTGGGCTCGGGTTTGTATGGCCTGGTCTTCATGATCGCGGCCTCGCTGATGTACCTGCTGGCCAACCGCCAGCTTGCGCAGGAGCGGCTGGCGCTGGCGCGCGAGCAGGAGCTGCGCCTGCAGCAGCTGGTCAACCGGCTGATGGTCAACGACATGCAGGATGGCGTGATGCTGCTGCGCGCCAACGGCGTGGTGGTGGCGGCCAACCCGGCCGCGGTGGTGCTGTTGGGCGTGCAGCCCGCCGAACGGGGCAAGCAGACGTCCACGCCGGCTACCGGGCGCGACGCGCTGTTCGACCTGCGCCAGATTCCCCGCCTGCAGCCGCTGATGGAGATGCTGCGCGACTGGGTGCGCAGCAAGGATGACGCGCCGCGCATCCTGCAATTGCTGCCGCTGCCTTCGCGGCCCTCCTCGGGCCGGGGCCCCATCCTGCATACGCGGCTGCGGCTGCGCTTCCTGCTGCCGGGGCTGGCCAGCCTGCGCTCGACCTTTGCATCCTCGCTGTCGGTCTCGCTCGGGGCGCAGAGCGCCATGAACACCGGCACCTGGAACGACCTGTCGCCCGAGGCGGCGGCGCGGCTGCGCCTGGCCATCGCGCAGAGCGAGGCCATGGCCTGGCGCCCGGAGGACGAGGCCCTGCTGCGCAGCGAGATGCGCGATACGGTGCTGGTGCACATCGAGAGCTGGGAACGCATCGCCGAGCAGGTGCAACAGGAAAAACTGGCCGCCATGGGGCGGCTGGTGGCGAGCGTGGCGCACCAGATCCGCAATCCGCTGGCGGCCATCAGCCAGGCCAGCGAACTGCTGGCCGAGACCAGCCGCCGGGGCGTGCGTCCCGGCGAGGCGGGGCGGCCCGAAGGCGATGTGGATGCCCGGCTGCTGCGCATCATCCACGACAATGTGCGCCGGCTCGACCAGGTGGTGTCGGACGTGCTGCAGATGTCGCGCCGCCCGCGCACCGAGCGCTCTGCCGTGGACCTGAACCAGGCCCTGCCCGAGATCATCAGCCGCTGGCGGCTGGAGATGCGCTCGCGCTCCGTCAACGACGATCCGGTCGGCGCGCGGCGCGTGCCGCGGCCGGCGGAGATCAACGCCAATGCGGTGCGGCTCACGGTGGATGTAGCGCGCCCGGTCATCTTCGATCCGTCGCAGCTGCAGCAGGTCCTTGGCAACCTGCTCGACAACGCCTGGCGCTATTGCAGCCGCCTGCCCGGCGCGATCCGGCTGCTGGCCCACGCGCTGGACCAGCACCACGTCGAGCTGATCATCTGGAACGATGGCGTCGAGGTGTCGCGCGAGCACCAGCGCACGCTGTTCGAGCCATTCTTTACCAGCAACGCCCAGGGCACCGGCCTGGGCCTGTTCATGGCGCGCGAGCTATGCGGCGCCAACGACGCCCAGGTACGCTACGGTACGATTTCACTTGACGCGCTGCTGGCGCAGACCGGCATGCTGGCGCCCGCGGCACGCGATACACTGCCGGCCAAGGCCTTTGTCCTGACCCTGCGCATCGACGCGCCGGACAACGCGGGCGGCTGAGCCGCGCTGCCGCCGCGAACGGTTCGCCAGGCCGTCAGCCAGGCCGCCGCGCGCCAATGCACCAATTCCACTTCGCCAGACCGCCAGACGCAGACCCATGCTCCTCAAGACGCCAGGCCCCGATCCGATTCTCGTCATCGACGACGAGGCCGACCTGCGAGAACTGCTCGATATCTCGATCCGCCGCATGGGCCACGACGTGGTGCTGGCTGGCTCGCTGGCGGAGGCGCGCCAGCAGCTAGCCGCGCGCCGCTATAGCCTGGTGCTGACCGACATGCGGCTCGGCGACGGGCTTGGCATCGATATCGTGCGCCAGCTCTCGAGTGCGCCGGAACGGGTGCCGGTCGCCGTGATCACAGCCTATGGCAGCGCCGACAACGCCGTGGAGGCGCTCAAGGCCGGCGCGTTCGACTACATCGCCAAGCCGGTCTCGCTGGACCAGTTGCGCAGCCTGATCCTCAATGCGCTGGGACGCCAGCAGCGTGACGGCGCCGAGGGTGCCGGCGCGGTTGTGCGGGAGAGCGCGGACCGCGCGGCCAGCCTGCTGCCTGGCCATTCGCCGGCCATGCATGAGGTGCGCCGCTCGCTGTCCCGGCTGGCGCGCAGCATGGCGCCGATCGTGATCAGCGGCGAGTCCGGCAGCGGCAAGGAGCGCGCCGCGCGCGCCATTCACGCGGTGAGCGCGCGCGCCGCGCATCCCTTTATCGCGGTCAATTGCGGCGCCATCCCCGAAACCCTGATGGAATCGGAGTTCTTCGGCCATGTGAAGGGAGCCTTCACGGGCGCCGACGCCGAGCGCGGCGGTTTCTTCCAGGCCGCCAACGGCGGCACGCTGCTGCTCGACGAAGTGGCCGATCTGCCGCTGGCGATGCAGGTCAAGCTGCTGCGCGTGCTGCAGGAGCGGCGCGTGCGCAAGATCGGCGCGAGCCGCGAAGAGAGCGTGGATGTACGGGTGCTGTGCGCCAGCCACAAGGATCTCTCCGCGATGGTCGCGTCCGGCCAGTTCCGCCAGGATCTGTTCTACCGGCTCAACGTGCTGGCGCTGCGCGTGCCGACGCTGCGCGAACGGCACGAAGATATCCCGGTGCTGGCGGGCGCCATCCTGGAGCACCTGGCGGTGCGCTACGGCGATCCCCATCCCAAGCGGCTTTCGGCGGCCGCGCTGCAACGCCTGTCCGACTATTCGTTCCCCGGCAACGTGCGCGAACTGGAGAACCTGCTGGAGCGGGCCTACGCCTTCGCGGAAGGCGAAACCATCGAGGTGGACGACCTTGGCCCGCTGGACGCGGGCACGGGGTATTCGGCCTTGCCGCGCCCGCCTGCCTCTGTGTCTTCGGCGGACGCGGCGCCCTGGGCGGCGCCTGTCGCCTACCCAGGGGCCGGCGCGCCACCGCCGCTGCCTGCTGTGCCGGCAGCGCCGTCCGGTCTCAGGCCGGATCTCCAGCATGAAGCGCCGCCGGAATCCCGATCCGGCGCGCACGCGGCTGCGCTTTCGCAGCCAGCGGCGCCAAGCCTGGGCGATGGGGAGGGAGCGGCTTGCCGCGCGACCTTCCCGATCGACCTGACCGGCCGCCTGGAAGCGCTTGAGCGCGACCTGATCCTGCAGGCGCTGCAGCAGACCGGTTTCAATCGCACCGCCGCCGCGCCGCTGCTGGGCCTGAGTTTCCGGCAATTGCGCTACCGCATCCAGCAACTTGGCATCCGCGAGGGCCGCGACGACGCGGCCGACGGTGCCGACGCCAGCGAAGCGATGCGCGACGGCCCGATGGGTGGGCTGCTGGCCGCCGATGGAGAGCGCGATGCCTGAGCACGACAACGGCAAGATCGCGCCCGGGCCTGGATTCCACCCGGATCCGGCCGGCTGGGTGCCCGCGGCGCGCCGCGTTCCGTCGCCCAACTTCGACGCCCGGCCCGCGCACATGCCGGTCGACCTGGTGGTGATCCACAATATCAGCCTGCCGCCGGGCCAGTTCGGCAGCGGCGATATCGAGGCCTTCTTCCAGAACCGCCTCGACCCGTCCCGCCATCCTTTCTTCGCGACGATCCATCAGGTGCGGGTTTCGGCGCATTTCCTGGTGACGCGGGAGGGCGAACTGGTCCAGTTCGTTTCCTGCCTGGACCGGGCCTGGCATGCCGGCCAATCCGAGTTCTTCGGGCGGCCGCGTTGCAATGACTTTTCCATCGGCATCGAAATTGAAGGCAGCGACGACCAGCCTTTCGCGTTGGCCCAATACCACACCACCTCCGCGCTGGTGCGTGCCCTGCTCGGCGCTTATCCGGTGCGCGCGGTGGCGGGGCACAGCGATATCGCACCCGGACGCAAGACCGATCCTGGCCCGCATTTCGACTGGGCCGGCTTTGCCGCCGCTGCTGGCGTGGCTCCGGGGCAGTTGCCTTACCGCAAAGACCAGCCTTGAAGCAAGCCTCAATTGCGGGGCCTGGGGGATAGCGTGAATCTGGGGAAAACCCTGATAAAGTCCGCGCCTATCGGAGTGGCCAGCTCAATCAAAAAAATTTCGCGTCACAGTGCGGTAACGCACCGTCGGGCGGGATCCCTTGAGTCGCTTGGGTTGGCGGGTTTGGCGCAGCGCCGCATGCTGCGCCCGCACCAGAAATCGCGCCAAAAAAGCGCTTGTCAAGACTGGTGAATCCGCCCCATTTCACTATACTTAGTCCAGTTTTTCGCATCGACCACTAGATCTAGTGGTGCTTTCGGGGAGCCGGCCTAGGTGTGCAGTTTCCGCCGCAGCAATGGCTGCGGTCCGCCGAAGGGCCGGCGCATCACAAGAGTCCCAGCAGAATCCAGCAAAGCAGCGCGCCCTCCCGGGTAAGACCGGCCGGCGTGTCAGAGCCTTTTTGCGCATTTTGCCCGGGACTCTTTGTCACTCATAAAACACGGGTCAGAACAGGAGTTCCTCATGCAGACAGCCCAGAACGACATTTCCACCGGCGCCGCCGCCGCCGGTGCAGCAGCGAACGCGCAGTCGAGCCCCGCTACTGCCGGCGCTGGCAGCTACCAGGATTACAAGATCATCCGCCGCAACGGTGCCGTTGTGGCGTTCGAGCCGAGCAAGATCTCGGTGGCGGTGACGAAGGCCTTCCTCGCCGTCAACGGCGGGCAGGGTGCCGCTTCGGCGCGTGTGCGCGAAGTGGTCGAGCAAGTGACCCAGAACGTGGTCCGCGCCCTGCTGCGCAGCCGCCCCAACGGCGGCACCTTCCATATCGAGGACGTGCAGGATCACGTGGAACTGGCGCTGATGCGCTCGGGCGAGCATGAAGTGGCCCGCTCCTATGTGCTGTACCGTGAAAAGCGCACCCAGGAGCGCGCCCAGGCCAATGCCCAGGCAGTCGCCCGCGTGCAGGAAGGCGGCGTCACGTTCAACGTGACCGATGGCGGCGTGGCCCGCGTGCTGGACCTGAACGCGCTGCACGGCCTGATCGACAATGCCTGCTCGGGCCTTGGCGACGCCGTGAGCGCCGAGCCGATCCTGAAGGAAACGCTGAAGAACCTGTACGACGGCGTGCCGATGACCCAGGTCTACGACTCCGCCATCCTGGCCGCGCGTACCCTGATCGAGAAGGACCCGGCCTACAGCCAGGTCACCGCGCGTATCCTGCTGCACACCATCCGCAAGGAAATCCTGGGAGCCGAAGTCACCCAGACCGAAATGGTGTCGCGCTACGCCGAATACTTCCCCAAGTTCATCGCCCGCGGCATCGAAGCCGAGCTGCTGGACGAAAAGCTGGCCACCTATGACCTGGCCCGCCTGGGCGCCGCACTGGACGCCCAGCGCGACTTCCAGTTCAACTACCTGGGCCTGCAGACCCTGTACGACCGCTACTTCCTGCACATCGACGAAACCCGCATCGAAATGCCGCAGGCATTCTTCATGCGCGTGGCGATGGGCCTGGCACTGGGCGAGAAGGACCGCGAAGCACGCGCCATCGAGTTCTACCAGCTGCTGTCGTCGTTCGACTTCATGTCGTCCACGCCGACCCTGTTCAACTCGGGTACCCGCCGCTCGCAGCTGTCGTCGTGCTACCTGACCACCGTGTCGGACGACCTGGAAGGCATCTACGAAGCGCTGAAGGAAAACGCGCTGCTGTCGAAGTTCGCCGGCGGCCTGGGCAACGACTGGACCAATGTGCGCGCCCTCGGCTCGCACATCAAGGGCACCAACGGCAAGTCGCAAGGCGTGGTGCCGTTCCTGAAGGTGGTAAACGACACCGCCGTGGCGGTCAACCAGGGCGGCAAGCGCAAGGGCGCGGTCTGCGCCTACCTGGAAACCTGGCACCTGGACATCGAGGAATTCCTCGAGCTGCGCAAGAACACCGGCGACGACCGCCGCCGCACCCACGACATGAACACGGCGAACTGGATTCCCGACCTGTTCATGAAGCGCGTGATGGAAGGCGGCGAGTGGACCCTGTTCTCGCCCGCCACCTGCCCGGACCTGCACGACCTGGTCGGCAAGGCCTTCGAGACCGCTTACCTGGGCTATGAAGCCAAGGCCGCCAATGGCGAGCTGAAGCTGTTCAAGAAGGTTCCCGCCATGCAGCTGTGGCGCAAGATGCTGGGCATGCTGTTCGAGACCGGCCATCCCTGGATCACCTTCAAGGATCCTTGCAACATCCGCAGCCCGCAGCAGCACGTGGGCGTGGTGCACAGCTCCAACCTGTGCACGGAAATCACGCTCAACACCAACGACAGCGAAATCGCCGTGTGCAACCTGGGTTCGGTGAACCTGGTTGCCCACCTGAAGCAGCAGGCCGACGGCACCCAGGTGCTCGACCACGCCAAGCTCGAGAAGACCATCCGCACCGCGATGCGCATGCTCGACAACGTGATCGACATCAACTACTACGCCGTGGAGAAGGCCCGCAACTCCAACCTGCGCCACCGTCCGGTCGGCATGGGCATCATGGGCTTCCAGGACTGCCTGCACATGCTGCGCCTGCCGTACGCCAGCGACGCCGCCGTGCAGTTCGCCGACACCTCGATGGAAGCGGTGTGCTACTACGCCTACCGCGCCTCCAGCGAGCTGGCCGAGGAACGCGGCCGCTACAGCACCTATGAAGGCTCGCTGTGGGATCGCGGCATCCTGCCGCAGGACTCGCTCAAGCTGCTGGCCGAAGAGCGCGGCGGCTACCTGGAAGTGGATCACTCCTCGACCATGGACTGGGACAGCCTGCGTGCGCGCATCAAGCAGCACGGCATGCGCAACTCGAACTGCATCGCGATCGCGCCGACGGCAACGATCTCGAACATCATCGGCGTGTCGGCCTGCATCGAACCGACCTTCCAGAACCTGTACGTCAAGTCCAACCTGTCGGGCGAGTTCACGGTGGTCAACGACTACCTGGTGCGCGACCTGAAGGCGCGCGGCCTGTGGGACGAAGTGATGGTCGCCGACCTGAAGTATTTCGACGGCAAGCTGGCCCGCATCGACCGCATCCCGCAAGACCTGCGCGATATCTACGCAACGGCCTTCGAAGTCGAGCCGAGCTGGCTGGTGGAAGCCGCCAGCCGCCGCCAGAAGTGGATCGACCAGGCTCAGTCCCTGAACATCTACATGGCCGGCGCCTCGGGCAAGAAGCTGGACGACACCTACAAGCTGGCCTGGCTGCGCGGCCTGAAGACTACGTACTACCTGCGCACGATGGCAGCCACCCACGTGGAGAAATCCACGGTGTCGCGCGGCTCGCTGAATGCCGTGTCGTCGGGTAGCGACGGTGGCATCGGCGCCGCCGGTATCGACCAGGCCGCCGCCTCCGCACCGGCCATGCCGGAAGCCGAGGGCGCGGTCTGCACGATGCGCCCGGGCGACGCTGGCTTCGACGAGTGCGAAGCCTGCCAGTAAGTCATTACCTGCCGGCCCCCTCGCCGCGCCGCTGCGCGGCGAGGGCCACGGCAAACCAAAGCATTCCACGGAGAACCACACCATGCTGAGCTGGGACGACGACGTTCAAGCCACCCCGCAGGCTGCCCCGCAGCCCGCGCCGAACCCCACCGCCACGCCTGCCGCCGCACGCTCTGTCGACCAGCACGGCGTGCTGCCGCCGGCCGCCACGCAGCCGGCCGGCACGGGTATCCTCGGCAACCTGCCGGCGTCCGACGCGCCGACGGACCGCCGCGTGAATGCCGCCGACAAGCGCGTCATCAACGGCTCGACCGACGTCAACCAGCTGGTGCCGTTCAAGTACAAGTGGGCCTGGGAAAAATACCTGGCCGGCTGCGCCAACCACTGGATGCCGCAGGAAATCAACATGTCGCGCGACATCGCGCTGTGGAAGGACCCGAACGGCCTGACCGAAGACGAGCGCCGCATCATCAAGCGCAACCTCGGCTTCTTCGTCACCGCCGACTCGCTGGCCGCCAACAACATCGTGCTGGGCACCTACCGCCAGATCACCGCGCCGGAATGCCGCCAGTACCTGCTGCGCCAGGCCTTCGAGGAGGCGATCCACACGCACGCCTACCAGTACATCGTGGAGTCGCTCGGCCTCAATGAAGCCGAGATTTTCAACGCGTACCACGAAGTGCAGTCGATCCGAGACAAGGACGAGTTCCTGATCCCGTTCATCGACACGCTGACCGACCCGGCCTTCAAGACCGGCACGCCGGAAAACGACCAGAAGCTGCTCAAGTCGCTGATCGTGTTCGCCTGCATCATGGAAGGCCTGTTCTTCTACGTGGGCTTCACGCAGATCCTGGCAATGGGCCGCCAGAACAAGATGACCGGCGCCGCCGAGCAGTACCAGTACATCCTGCGCGACGAATCGCTGCACTGCAATTTCGGCATCGACCTGATCAACCAGATCAAGCTCGAGAACCCGCACCTGTGGACCGCCGAGTTCAAGGAAGAGATCACCGCGCTATTCAGGAAGGCCGTGGACCTCGAATACCGCTACGCCGAGGACACCATGCCGCGCGGCGTGCTGGGCCTGAACGCGCCGATGTTCAAGGGCTACCTGCGCTTCATCTGCAACCGCCGCTGCCAGCAGATCGGCCTGGAGCAGTTGTTCCCGAACGAGGAAAACCCGTTCCCGTGGATGAGCGAGATGATCGACCTGAAGAAGGAACGCAACTTCTTCGAGACGCGTGTGATCGAGTATCAGACGGGTGGAGCGTTGTCCTGGGATTGAGCGTCGTTGTCATGTTGTTGTCGCACGCGGCATGGCGTGACGCATGAACAAAAAAGCTCCTTCGGGAGCTTTTTTGTTTTCATTGACCGCATCAGGATGAAGGCGCTCCGTCGATTCGCGTCAACGCCTCTTCAATCGCCCCCGCATCACCCGGCCGCACCAGCCGCGCGACCTCCAGGCCATCGCGCATAAACACCAGCGTGGGCCATAGCCTGACCCTGAACGCGCGGCCCAGCCGCTTGCCGCTGCCGTCCTCGATCTTGATGTGCCGGACTGCCGGATGGGCGTTCATCGCGCTGGCCAGGTGGGGCTGGGCCCGCACGCAGTGGCCGCACCACGGTGCGCCGAATTCGATCACGGCCGCCCCTTTCATCTCGTCGATCTCGGCCCGCGCCGGTTCGCGCGCAGCGTACACATCGGTCATCGTCATGGTCAGTCCCCTCGCTTGCCGGATCTCCGTTTGTGAATTGTAATTCTTGCGAACGCGGCATCGCACTGCCGACTACCAGCCGATTGGGCAATGCCGCTGGCTACCTCTAAATCCCCGACACTGGCTATTGCCCCCGCGCGTTCCGCCTCCTAGGCTGGATTGTCCTGATGGACTCCCACAAACACCAAGGAGCGTGACCATGTCATTCCCGCTTGTCCCCAACGGAACCCTGATTACCCCGACCGCCGAAGAAGGCCGCCAGCTGGCCGTGAAAATGGCAAGGCTGATCATCAGGGCGACCCAGCCCGACGACCAGGTCCGCGAAACGCTGCGGGCCGTCTATGCCAACGACGCGACCATGCTGCTGCAGGTCGGGCAGATCGTCGCAACGGAGTTTGCGACCATCGCCGCCGCGAACAATCACTGGCGCGGCTGAGCGCGGGCGTCAGGCCTGCGTGGCCTGCGGTACCTCTGCCTTGGCCGGCTTGCGCCAGCGCACCGTGGCCAGCAGCGATGCCGCGACGATCAGGCCACCGCCGGTCCACGCGGTGGCCGAGATCCTTTCCCCCAGCCACAAGGCTGCGAACAGGGCGCCAAACGCGGGTTCGCTGCCCATCAGCAAGGCCACGCGCGTGGGGCTGCTGCGCTTGATGGCGTAGTTCTGCGCGAAGAATGCGAACAGCGTGCAGGCGATCACCAGGTACAGCACCGTGGCCCAGAATGCCCCGTGGCCGGAGAGCGACGGGATGGGTTGCCACTGGGCGGGCATCAGGACCAGCGCCAGGGCCGCGCTGCCTGCGGCCACCACGCCCGCTTGCACCGCCGTCATCGTCAGAGCCGGCAGCGGCGCCGCGCGCATCACTCGCTTGGTCACGCACACCATTAGCGCCCGCAACACCGCGGCGGCCAGGATCAGTCCATCGCCGGGATTGAGGACGAACTCGCCGTCGCCGGCCAGCAACCACGCGCCCAGCAACGAGAGGGCTACCGCCGCCCATTCGATGGTGCCCGGCCTGCGCTTGAGCAGCAGCCATTCGACCAGCGGCGTCAGCACCACGCACAAGCTGATCAGGAAGGCGGCGTTGGACGCGCGCGTGAGCAGCACGCCAAACGTCTCGCACAGGAAGATGCCCAGCAGCAGTACCCCGGTGCCAAGCACGGCGCGCATCGTGGCGGCGTCGGCGTGGCGCAGCCTGGCCAGCGTGGGCGACAACACCAGGAAGGTGATGCCGAAGCGCAACGCCAGCAGGCCCAGTACGGGATAAAACACGAGCGCGCTCTTGACCGCGCCGTAGCTGCTGCCCCAGACCACGGCAACCGCGAGCAGCATCAGGTCGGACAGCAGGAGTAAGCGTTTTTGAGCAGGCATGGCGGTTCTCGGGCAATGGGTCCTGCATTGTCGAATTTTGCATCCACGGTGATAATCGGGTCGATGTGCAAAGCCTTTATGTCACAGATGCATTAATCCAGTGCACCGGCCGCGATCACGCCATATGAACCCAACCGAACTTTTCGCCTTGCTGCCCGACATGGCGGTGTTTGCGCGCGTTGTCGATGCGGGCAATTTTTCGGTCGCCGCGCGCCAGCTCGGCAGCACGCCTTCCACGGTCAGCCGCCAGATCAAGCGGCTGGAGGAAGCCTTGGCGACCCGCCTGCTGGAGCGGTCGACCCGCAAGGTGCGCGTAACGGAGTCGGGTGCGCAGGTGTACCGGTACTGCCGCGACGTGGTGAGCGCCGCGTCGGGGGCGATGGATGCGGCCGGTCACCTGATGGGCCGGCCGCAAGGCCGGGTCAGATTGAGCGCGCCGACCGCGTTTGCGAAGACGGTGATCCATCCGCTCGTGCCGGGTTTCCTGCGCGCGTACGCGGAGATCGACCTCCAGTTGCTGTTTACCGATCACGAGGTCGATCCGCTCGATGACGACCTCGATCTCGTGATCCGCCCGACCCAGCACCCGCCGCCCGGCCTTGCGGGCCGGCGCCTGGGCACGGTGCGCTGGGTGCTGTGCGCCTCGCCGGCTTACCTGCGCGCACGCGGCACGCCGGCGCATCCGCGCGAGCTCGCGCAGCACGATTGCCTGTACCTTGGCGAAACCGCCGACGACAACCGCTGGCGGTTTCGCAGAGACACCGAGACGCAGACCGTGGAGGTACGGGGGCGCTATATCGCGAACCACGCTGGCGCGCGGCTTGAAGCCGCGCAGCAGGGCTTCGGCGTCGCCAGCCTGCCGGATTTCGCCGCGGCCGGCGCGTTGCAGAGTGGCGAACTGGTGCAGGTGCTGGCCGACTGGGAGCTGCAGGCGCGCGCCTATGTGGGTTCGGTGTGGCTGCTCTATCCGCCCAATCGCTTTTTGCCACCGAAGGTGCGGGTGCTGATCGATTACCTGGCGGAACACATCGGCAGCGCCGGCTGACAAAGCTTGCGCTGCTGCCGTGGCGGTCAGCGGCTGTTTGCCGACGTGTTTTGCGAGCGCTGGTAGTCGCCCGGCGAAACCCCGACCAGCCTGGTGAAATCGCGCGTCAGGTGGGCCTGGTCGAAATAGCCGAGATCCGCGGCGAGTTGGGCAAGGCCGACTGGCTCCCCGCGCGCCAGCCGCCATGCCGCTTCCTGCAGGCGATAGCGCCGCAGCATCCATTTGGGCGACACGCCCACATATTCCTGGAACAGCCGCTGCAGGGCGCGCACGCCCACGCCGGCGTATTGCGCCAGCGCTTCCACGCTGGCCGGGCCCTGCGCGCTGGCGGCATGCGCCACCACGCGTTGCAGTTGCTCCACGGCCGGGTCTGGCGCGGGCAATGCGCCGGACAGCAGGGATTCGGCGGCGCTCACCATGGCCTCGTCACTGCCGGCATCGAGCACCAGTGCTTCCGCGTGGCGTTCGTCGCACTGCAGCAGAGGGCGCGCCGGGCGCGTGCCATCGGTCAACGCCGACATCGGCTCATCCAGAAAGGGGCGCAGGCCGCCCACGCGAAAGCGCGCGCCGAGCACATGGCCAGCGCCTTCGAGCTTGCGGTCGAAGACACCGCGCACCACGCCGAAAATCGCCGTCTGTCTGTGGTCGAACACCAGGTTGGCGTTCGGATAGGGCAGCACTCGCTGCACCTCCGGCGCGTGGCCCTCCAGGTTCCACTCGACGATCCAGTAGTGCTCGACAAAGGGCGCCAGCGCCTCGGATGGCAGATAGCGGCCGAGCCGGATGCGGCGCCCGGTGCCGCGCGGGTCAACGATGCCTTTGGGCTCGGCGGTGACGGGTGCATGCGTGTCGCGTTTTTCCAATCTGGGCATGAGGATCGGTGCAAAACTATGGGCTTCGGCAAAGCGCCATGATATCGGAGACAACCATGCCAGAATCCCGTTACTCCGGCGGCTGCCATTGCGGCGCTGTACGGTATGAAGTGGACATCGACCTGGCTGGCGCCATCGAGTGCAATTGCTCGTTATGCAGCAAGCGCGGGTTCATCTGGTCGTTCACCCCCGCGGACAAGTTCACGCTGACCGACGGCGCGCAGGCCACGCGCACTTACAAGTTCAACAAGCATGTGATCGACCATCGCTTCTGCGAGACCTGCGGCGTGGAGGCCTACGCGCTGGGCAGCATGCCGGACGGCTCGCGCGTGGCGGCCATCAATGTGCGCTGCCTGGATGGCGTCGACCTGACACAACTGCAGCCCAGGAAAGTGGATGGCGCCAGCCTGTAGCGGCGCTCTCTTCCGATCCGATCCGATCTTACCGATTGCTTTCCCCCTCTGGAGCCAACGCAATGTCCCAGCCTGAAGTCACCCTGTTCCACTCGCCCAATACGCGTTCCACCGGCGCACTGACCCTGCTCGAGGAACTGGGCGTGCCGTATCGCCTCCACCCGCTCAACATGAAGGCCGGCGAGCAGCGCGAGCCGGCTTACCTGGCCATCAATCCGATGGGCAAGGTGCCGGCGATTCTTCATGGCGACGCGCTGGTGACAGAGCAGACCGCCGTGTTCATCTTCCTGGCCGACCTCTTCCCGCAGGCAAGACTCGCTCCCGGGCTGACCGATCCGCTGCGCGGGCCTTACCTGCGCTGGATGGCGTTCTACGGCTCGTGCTTCGAGCCGGCGCTGGTGGACCGCTCGCAGCAGCGCGAGACGCCGCGCGCGATGTGTCCCTATGGAGACTACGACACCACGATCGGCACGCTGCTCGGCCAGCTGGAAAAAGGGCCCTACCTGCTGGGCGATACCTTCACCGCCGCCGATGTGCTGTGGGGCACCGCGCTGACCTGGACCACCATGTTCAAGCTGGTCGAGGCGACGCCGGTGGTGCAGGCTTATATCGACCGCATCAACGCGCGTCCGGCGGTGGCGCGCGCGCGTGCGATCGACGCCAGGCTGGTGGCGGAGCAGGGCGGCTGATCGACTCGGCCAACGACGGCGGCGCGCGGACAAGCGCCGCCGCTCACAGCTCCAGCACCAGCCGCGTGCACTTCGCGCGCGAGCAGCACGCCATCATCTTCGTATTGGCTTCGCGCTCGGCGCGGGTGAGCACCACGTCGCGATGATCCACTTCGCCGGCCAGCACGCGCACTTCGCACGAGCCGCACAGGCCTTCTTCGCAATCGCTCTGCATGTCGATGTTTGCGGCGCGCAGCGCGGCCAGCAGGGTCTGGCCGGGCGCCACCGTGACGACAAGGCCGGAGTCCTTCAGCTCGGCTTCGAAGGCCTGCTCCTGGCCGGGGTCCAGGGTGCTCAGCGCGGACTGGAAATGCTCGATCCGCAGCGCGTCCTCGGGCCAGCCCGCGCAGGCTTGCTGCAGGGCTTCGAGCATGCGCGCCGGGCCGCAGGCGTAGATCTGCGTATCCGGCTCGGGATGCGCGAGCAGGCTGGCGAAATCGTTGCGCCGTCCTTCGTCCCTGGCGTAGAGATGCAGGCGATCGCCATGCAGCGCGGACAGTTCGTCGAGCAGTGCCATGGATGCGCGTGAACGGCCGCTGTAGTGCAGTTCGTAGTCCATGCCGAGCAGCTTCGCCCGCCGCGCCATCGCGCTGACGGGCGTGATGCCGATGCCGCCGGCGATAAGAATCAGCTTGCCCGCGCTCTCGTCCAGCCGGAAGTGATTGCGCGGTCCGCGGATCTTCAGCCGGTCCCCGGCCTTTACGCTGTCATGGACCCATGCGGAGCCGCCGCGGCCTTGCGCTTCCCGCAGCACGGCGATCTCCAGCGCGCCGCTGTCGTCCGGATCGCCGCACAGCGAGTACTGCCGCGACAGGCCGGTATCGCCGCATTCCACGTCGATATGCGAGCCCGGTGTCCAGCGCGGCATCGGCTGGCCATCGGGCGATACCAGCCGCAGCCTGACGATGCCCTCGGCCGCGCGGGCTGCGCCAGCCACCACCACCGGCCGGCTCAGGGCATGGCCCGAAGGCTCGCCGATGCGTACCGGCACCTGTACGTCCAGCAAGGCAGGGTCGGCGCGCTCGGGATTCTGCCTCGGGTCCCACTCCACCCACACGTGCTCGGGGCCGCGGAACGAGGTGTTGGGTACGTAGCTGAAGCGCTGCTCCGCCAGGCGCATATGGGGCAGGCGCCGCGTGAGTTCCTCCAGGAAAACCTGCATCTCCATGCGCGCCAGGTTCTTGCCCATGCACTGGTGCGAACCGTAGCCGAAGGTGAGCTGGTCGCTGGCGTTTTCTCGGCGGATGTCGAACAGATCCGCGTCGGCGAAGTGCCGCTCGTCGTGATTGGCCGACGACGTCACGATCAGCAGCCTGGAGCCGGCGGGAATGTCCACGCCGCCAACCTGCACGTCGCGCGTGGCCAGGCGCCGCCAGGCGGCCACCGAGCCGTTGTGCCGCAGGCATTCCTCCACCGCGTTCGGGATCAGGCCCGGGTCCTCGCAGATCTCCTGCCATGCGCGCGGATGCTGCAGCAGCAGCTTGATGGCATTGGCGGTCGCATTGGCGGTGGTTTCATGCGCGGCGACAATGCCGGCCATCATCATCGAATGGAGGTAGGAGTCCGTCACGATCTCCGGGTGCTCCTGCTGCTTGCGGATGCCGTAGCGCATCCACCCCGGCCCGGACGGGTCCTGCCGCATCTTGTCGAGGATCTTGCCGGCGAGCTGCCAGAAGTTGCCCACCGCATGCGCGACCTCCACCTGCTCCTCCGGCTTGGGCCGCCCCCAGGTGTTCACCGTATGCGCGATGGAATACTTGCGCAGCAGGTCCATGTCTTCCTCGGGCACGCCGAGAAAATGCAGCGCCACGGTCAGCGGCACTTCCCACAGCATCTGGTCGACCAGGTCGGCGCGGCCGTCGTCGATAAAGCGGTCGACATACTCGCGCGCCAGCCTGCGCACCATGGGTTCGTGATGCTTGAGTTCCTCCGGCGTGAAAGGCTCCATCAGCACGCGGCGCCGCGGCATGTGCGCGGGCTCGTCTTCGTTGACGAGCGTGCGGTTCATGGCGTAGCCGTAAGAGGCCAGCACGGCGTTGGCCTCCGGCCCGGTCGGCGTGATCTTCTCCAGCGCGATGGAGGGGCTGAACGTGAGGTTGTCGCGGAAGATCGCTTTGATATCGTCGTAGCGCGTCACCACCCAGTAGCCCAGATTCGGGCTGTAGAAGACGGGCTCCTGTTCGCGCGCCCAGCGCACGTATTCGGGCGGGTCCTGCTGGTAGGCATCCTCGAAGGGATCGAAGCCGGCGGCGCCCTGGCTGACCGGGCAGCCGGTTGGCGTGCGTTGCGCCGCCAGCAAGCTGTGGTCAACGGGGCATCCCGAGGCGCGCGGATTGGGGGTGGCGTTGGCCATGCTTGTTGCTCCGGTGTTCGTTTTGCGGGGTCCTTGCGCGACAAGGCGCGGCGGTCAGTCCAGGGTGATCTTCAGGTCGCGGATCAGCTTGTGCCAGCGTGTGGTCTCGCTGCGCAGCAGCTCAGCGTATTGCGCGGGCGTGTTGCCCACAGGCTCCACGCCGAAGTCCACCAGCCGCTTGTTGACGGCCGGCTCCTTGATGGCGGCCACCACCTGCTTGTTCAGCGTGGCGATGATGTCCGGCGGCGTGGCGGCCGGCACTACCATGCCGACCAGGGCCGCGGCTTCCACGTTCTTGTAGCCCGCCTCGGCAAAGGTTGGCACGTCCGGCAACTGGGGCAGGCGGGTCGGGTTGGCCACGGCCAGCGCCTTGACCTTGCCGCCCTTGATAAAGCCCGCGCCCGCGGCGAGGTCGACCATCATGGCCGGGACCTGCCCGCCGGCCACGTCGGCCAGCGCGGGCGCCGCGCCGCGATAAGGGGCGTGGACCATATTCAGTCCGGCTTCCACCTTGAGCAGTTCCATCGCAAGATGGTGCGGGCTGCCCGCGCCCGCGGAGGCATAGTCGATGCCGCCCGCCTTGGACCTGGCGCGGGCGATGAACTCCTGCACGTTGCTGACGTTCATGCCGGGGCCGACCACCAGGATCATCGGGAAGCGGCCCAGCAGGGTGACGGGTGCCAGATCCTTGACCGGATTGTAGGAAAGGGTCTTGTACAGTGCCGGGTTGAACACCAGCGTGCCGTTGTCCGCCGACAGCACCGTATAGCCGTCCGCCGGGGAGCGTGCGGTCTCCGCCGCGGCAATTGCCGTGTTGCCGCCCGGCTTGTTGTCTACCACCACCGGCTGGCCAAGCCGGGCGGAAAGCGCCTGGCCGATGGAGCGCGCCAGGAAGTCAGATCCGCCGCCGGCCGCATAGGGCACCACCCAGCGGACCGGCTTGGACGGGAAGGCGGTTTCCGCGCTGGCGGTGGCCGCCAGCAAGGGGATGGCGGCCAGGCCCATGGCGATGCATTTGCGGACTGTGATCATCTTGTCTCCTGTTTCCCGTTTTGTTGTCGGCAGCGGCTTGGCGGCTGTTTGCGTCTTCGACTTCGTTATGCGTAAATGATATACGCATTGCGTAATCTGGCGATGCGGGTTAACGTGGATTAACGCGGGTTTGCGGGCGCCGTGCCAATGTTCCTGACGCGGCGGCCCGCACCGCACTAGAATCTCCGGCCATGAAGACAACACTCGATCCAGACGACGCCGCGTTGCCCGCGGAGCCGCCGGCGCGCGAGCGGCGGCAGCGCGTGCAATCGGCGCAGACCGGCATGACCGTGCTCAAGGGGCTGGCCAATCTCGGCGGGCGCGCCAGCCTGACCGCGCTGGCCGCGCATATCGCCGAAAGCCCGGCCAAGGTGCACCGCTACCTGGCCAGCCTGATCGATGAGGGGCTGGTGGCGCAGGAGTCGGGGTCGCAGCAGTATTTTCTCGGCGTGGAGGCCATGCTGATCGGCCTGGCGGCGATGCGGCAGGTGGATCCGGTCCGGATCGCCGAGCCGTCGCTGATCCGCTTGCGCGAGAGCCTTGACGTCACCTGCTTCGTGGCCGTGATGGGGAACAAGGGCCCGACCATCGTGCGTTTCGAGGAGCCCGGGCTTCCCGTGACGGTCAATGTGCGCGTGGGATCGGTGTTGTCGATGTTGTGGTCGGCCACGGGGCGCACGCTGCTCGGCCTGCTGGACGAGCCGCGCGTGCGCGCGATGGCGGAAGAAGAGCTCGCCGCGGCGGCGCCGGAGTTGCGCGCGCAGCTCGATCGTGACGATCCTGTCGGGGTGCTGCGAGAGGAAGTGCGGCGAGCGGGGTGCGCGGTGGTGCGGGATACCAACCTGAAGGGCATCAGCGCCGTGGCCGCGCCGTTGTACGACTACACAGGCCGCATCTGTGGGGTAATCACGGCGCTGGGCGCCACGGGCGGCTTCGATGCCGCGATGGACGGGCCGATTGCCATCGCCGTGCGCCGCGAGGCGCAGGCGGCCAGCGCGCTGCTGGGATACGCCGCGGCACCGCAGGGCGGCGGTGCTGTTTAATGCTTGCCAGGGCGCGGGCCTGTCAATCAGGCCCGCCGGCTCAGGCCTTGCGCTCGCCGCCCAGTGCTTCGGTCAGATCCGACAACATATTGGCCAGTTCGCCGGCCATCATGGTGAAGTCGCCGTCGAAGCGTTCGTCTTCATCGCTTGCGCTGGCGCCGGCCTGTTCCTTGATCACGTCCAGCGGCGCCACGCGCTTGATCGTCAGTGACTCGGTCAGCACGAAGGACACGCGGTCGTTCCAGGTCATCGCCAGGCGCGTGCAGCGCTTGCCGGCGGCGATATGGCGGCGCAGGTCCTCGGCATCCAGCGGGTGGCGCACATAGCGCACCGTGGCTTTGCTTTCGGCGCTGGATTGCAGTTCCATCTCCTGGTCGACGGTGAAGCCGGCCGGCGCCGTGTCGGTGGCCAGCCAGTCGGTCATGGCGGCGACCGGCGACTGGTTCACATGCAGGTTTTCCAGCGGCAGCGGGTCGATCGCCTTGAACAGCAGGCCGCGCACTTCGTCGGCCTTGGCGGGGGCGGCGGCGTCGATGGCAAGCCAGCCGTTGACCGGATCGATCCACACACGGGTGTCCCGGCGGATGCTGAACGCGCGCGGCAGCAGCTCTTCGGTGATCTGTTCCTTGAGTTCGCGCATCTGCTTGCGGCCCGGCTTGAAGCCTTGCTGCTCTTCCAGCTCGGCGGCGCGCGCCTTGGTGACCTGGTTGACCACGGTGGAGGGCAGCAGTTTTTTCTCGGTGCGCATGGTCAGCAGCATCTGCTTGCCGACCTGATGCACCAGGGCGCCGTTTTCACGCGGCGAGGCCCAACCCTGGGTCTGCATTTCCAGGCTGGTGCCGGGGAAGAAGGCGTGGCGCGCCAGGCAGGCTTCGACCTCGTCGGCGGCGAGGGACCACGGTGCGGACAGACGGTGCAGCTGGAGATTCTTGAACCACATGGGAATTCGGCCAAAGGGAGCGATTCTAGCCGGTTAGCGTGTCGGATGCGGTAACAATGCGTGAGGGAGTTTGGCCGGAGTGGCGGCGCAGTGGCAGCAGGGCCGGAAAAGACAGGGGCCGGGCTGCTTTCGCAACCCGGCCCCGCATGCAGGCCGGCGTCAGGCCGGCTTGCGTGGCTTCAGATATCGAGCTTGCTGATCTTCGAGCCTGTCAGGCTTACGCCGCCCATCAGGCCCGCGTTGGTGACCACGAAGCCAACGATAGGCTGCTGGGCGGTATTGGTGTCCAGCTGTCCATTCGCGCCGATCGTCGCCAAAGCCACGGTGGCGTCCACGCCAGCGGTCCAGCCGCTGCTGGCGACGAACTTGTCGAATGCATCCTGCGTAATGAACATGAGGATGACGGCCTTGGACTGCGCCCCGAACTGAAAGCCGAACGAGCCCGTGATGAGACGGTAATAGCCACGGTTGGCGCCGCCCGCGCGCAGTGCGCCATCGCCATATTCGCCGCCCACGAAGAAGCCGGCCGAGATGACGTTGGGGAAGACCAGGATGCCGCGCGCGCGGTTGGCGAGTTCGTGCGAACCCTTCGCCGTCTCGTACAGCTTGTTGAGCGTACCGTCCACGCCGCCATCGATCTCGCGGCGCTTGGCCGCCTTGTCGGTGGGGGCATTGGGTGTGGTGGTACACGCGCCCAGCAGGCCTGAACTTGCCACCACCAGTCCAGCCCCTACCGTCAGAAACGATCTGCGTTCCATGCTCACTCTCCTGATTGTTTTACCTCTCACTGCACCGGATACCCCGGAGCCACTCTGCGCACCCCACATAAAGGATAGGCGTAATCGGCACTTGTAGAAACTTGAAATCTCGCCGCTAATCTTGTTCTCGGGTTTTCCCGAAAAGCCGGCGTACTCCCACCGTTTCTGGAGCAATATACAAGGCATTCTTGCGAATGGCTGTAGGACGGAGAATGCATTTTTGAGGCGCGGCGTCCTACAAGCGTGGGCGCTTTGCAACAACCTGTTTCATCTGGACAGGAACCCGGCCGCGCGAGATAAGTCCATGACACATGAAATCCGTTCTCGCCCTCATTCCCGTTACCTTGCTGGCAGCGGCTTGTGCTTCGCACGCGCCCGCCGATCCGCAAGCCTCCGCCGAAGCCAACGAGCAATGGCAATCACTGCGCGCCGCGTACACCACGTGCGCCAAGGACCAGGCCGATGCCGGCATGTCCGGCCGCGCCTCGGCGCAGGATCTCGCCGCCTCCGCGCTCAAGGCTTGCCAGCCGCGGCTGGACGCCATGCGCACGGCATTTCGCGAGTACCTGGACGCGCAGATGGTGTCCTCGCATGGCCGCGACGGCGCGCGCCAGGCCGCGGACCGCGTGAGCCGGGATACCGAAGCCAAGACCCGCAACTATCTGGTTCGCTACGTGGAGCGGGAGCGCTACACCGCCAGGCAGTAACGGCATGGATGGGCGGCGTGCATGGGCCGCCGCTCACGCCGTTCTTGCCTCGCATGCCTGAGGGGGATCGCGTACTGTGGTGTAATGCGCGGGCCCTGGCGCGCAAGTCCGGTCCCGTCCGGTTCCGTTCCGGGCCGCGTCGGCCGACGCGGCAGCCGCGCCCCACCAACCTCAAAGCGGTCCCTTCCGATGACTCTCTCTCCCGAACGCCTGCAGCTAGCCCACGAGCGTTTTCTTGCCGACAATCCCGAAGTGGTGGCGCTGCTCAAGGTGATCACTGAGCGCCATGCACGCGCTGCCGGCATGAGCGTGGAAGCCTTCCAGCGCTCCGAACTGGAGCGTGCCATCGGCCGCGAAGCCAGGCTTCGGCGCCTGAGCGTCGAAGAACTGCTGCTTGTGTACCTGGGCGAGCGCGCGGCGCCGGCACCCAGACGCTAAGGGCCCGGGGCTTGCTTTACCGGGCCGCGCGCCGGGCGCAGAAATAGCCAGGCGCAGGCCGCTCCGCCGGTGGCCAGCAGCGCCGAGAGCAGCATGACCCAGCGAAAACCTGCCACGAAGGCGTTGTCCACTGCTTGCCGGACGGCCGCTGTCACGAGGGGATCCGCCACCATCGGGATCTCTATGGCGGCGAGCTTCCCGCGTTGTGCCAGTACGGCCAGCGTCACCTGTGGCGGCAGGGCGCCGGCCGCCGGCGATTGACCAGGCGGCGCGCCAAGCGCCCGCTCCAGCCGGTGGTCGAACACGCGCGCCATCACAATCCCCAGCACCGCAATCGCCAGCAGCGTGGCCACGCGTGCCGCCGCATTGTTGATGCCCGACGCGGTACCGGCCGCGCCCGGCGGCACCGCATTCATGACCGTGGTGGTTAGCGGCGCCACGCTGATCGTCATGCCGACGCCCAGCACCAGCACCGCGGGAAAGAAGGTCAGCCAGTAACTGCCGCCGCTGGCGGGTAGCGCGAACAGGGCAAAGCCCGCTGCCGCCACCAGCGGGCCCACGATCAGGGGTTTGCGCGCGCCGTGCCGGTCCACCAGCCCGCCGGCCCAGCCTGAGAGCAGGAACATCAGCAGGATAAACGGCAGCAGGGCGGCACCGGCGGCCGTCGAGGAATACCCCTGCACCTGGATCAGGTTGAGCGGGAAAAAGAACAGGCCGCCGCCCAGCGCGGCGTAGAGCAGCAGGGTGAGCAGGTTGGCGCCCAGGAAGGCGCGCGAGCGGAACAGCGCCGGCGGCATGACGGGATTCGGTGCGCGGGCCTCCACGATCACGAACAGGCCAAGCGCAAGCACGCCGGCGGCAGCCGGTATCCACACCGCAGGGTGGCCCCAGCCCAGCGCCGGCGATCCGATCAGGCCATAGACCAGGCCACCCAGGCCCAGCGCGGCGAGCAGGCTGCCTGCCCAGTCGAGGCCGCCCGCTTGCCTGGGGCCGCGGCTGTCCGGCACGCGCCAGAACACGATCAGCAATACCGCCGCAGCCAGCGGCAGGTTGACCAGGAAGGCCGCGCGCCACGACAGGTGCTCGATCAGCCAGCCGCCCACCACCGGGCCTAGCGCGGTGGTCATGGCGGTGGCGCCGGACCAGGTGCCGATGGCCTTGCCGCGCCGGCTCTCGTCGAAAGAAGCCGACAGCAATGCCAGGCTGCCCGGCACCAGCAGCGCCGCGCCCACGCCCTGCGCCGCACGCGCCGCGATCAGGTGGCCGATGTTGCCGGCCAGGCCGCACCATGCCGAGCTGGCGGCAAAGATCGCCACGCCCAGCGCGAAGACGCGGCGCCGCCCGAAGCGGTCACCGGCGGCGCCCCCAACCAGCAGCAACGCCGCCAGCAGCAGCGCATAGGATTCCACCGCCCATTGCATGCCGCTCAGGCTGGCGCCGAAGTCCTTCTGCAGCGCGGGCAGCGCCAAGTTGACCACGGTGCCATCGATAAAGGCCATGCTCGAAGCCAGGATGGTGGCGGCCAGCACCCACGGCTCGTCGGCCCTGGCGCAGGGCGGCCCGCCGGGACTGGCCCGGATCGCGGCGTCGTCGCACGGGCCCTGGGCCAGCGGGGTTGTGGACATGTTCAGCGGCAGGCTCGCCGCCCCCCGGTCACGGTGCCGCCGGTTCCAGCGGGCGAAGCTCGCCCAGCATGGTCGGGATCAGCTCGGCCACCGTGGGGTGGATGTGCATGGCGCGCTGGACCACGGTGTACGGCGCGCGCGCATACATCGCGTCGAGGATGCAGTGAATCACCTCGTCGCCGCCCACGCCCAGCACCGCCGCGCCAAGGATCTCGCGGCTGCCGGCATCGACCAGGATCTTCATGAAGCCCTGCGTCTCACCCTTTTCCACGGCTCGGCCCACCCGGGTCATCGGCCGCATGCCCACCAGTACCTTGCGCCCGGACTGCCTCGCCTCGTGCTCGTTCATGCCGACCCGGCCCAGCGGCGGATCGGTGTAGAGCGCATAGGCCGGGATGCGGTCGCCAACGGTGCGGGCGGCTTCGCCGGGCGCCGCGTCCAGCAGATTGGCGGCGACGATCTCGAAGTCGTTGTAGGCGGTATGGGTGAAGGCGCCGCGGCCGTTGCAGTCGCCCAGCGCCCAGATGCCCGGCACATTGGTGCGCAATTGCTCGTCGACCTGGATATAGCCGCGCGCGTCGACGGCCACGCCGGCGCGGTCCAGGCCGAGGTCGTCGGTATTGGGCCGCCGGCCCACCGCCAGCAGCACGTGCGAGCCGACGACTTCGGGCGCGCCATGCGCGCAATCCATCTTCACCGCGACCTCGCCGCCGCGCTGCTCCAGTTCGATGCACTCGGCGTCCAGGCGCAGGCCGATGCCCTCGGCGGCGAGGATGTCGCGCACGGCGTCAGACACATCGGGGTCCTCCCGCTCGATCAGGCGCGGGCCGCGCTGCACAATGGTGACCTCGCTGCCGAAGCGGCGAAACATCTGGCCGAACTCCAGCCCGATATAGCTGCCGCCAACCACCAGCAGATGCCGGGGCAGCGACTCCACACGCATCATGCCGGCGTTGGTCAGGTAATCCACCTGGTCCAGCCCCGGCATCGGCGGCGCCGATGCGCGCCCGCCCACGTTGATGAAGATCTTGCCGGCGCGCAGCACGGTGTCGTTCACGCGCACGGTATCGGGGCCTTCGAAGCGGGCGTGGCCGAGATAGACGGTGCCGTGGTCCAGCTTGCGCATCCACGTTTCCACGCCATGCCTGGCGTTGCCGACCACGCCATCCTTGCGTGCCTTGACCCGCGCCATGTCGACCGTCACCGGCCCGGTGGGCACCACGCCGTATTCGGCCCCGCGCCGCGCCAGGCGGGCGGCATAGGCGCTCGCCACCATGGTCTTGGTAGGGATGCAGCCGTTGTTGACGCAGGTCCCGCCAAACGCCTGGCGCTCGATCACGGCCACTTTCTGTCCGTCGGCGGCGAGGCGCGCTGCCAGCGGGGGACCGGCCTGGCCGGTGCCGATGATGATGGCGTCGTAGTCGATGGTCATGGCGGGGGCTCCTGGGACGGACTGCGATGTGATGGGCCAGCGCCTGGAATCACAGCATTTCGAGCGGATGCGGGCCGCGCGGCGGCGGGAAAGCCACGTCGAGCGCGGCCAACTGCTGTGGCGACAAGCGCAGCGCCAGCGCGCCGTGATTCTCGCGCAGGCGTTCGCGGTGGCTGGTCTTGGGAATTGCTATGACGTTGTCCTGCGCCAGCAGCCAGCCCAGCGCGGCTTGCGCCGGCGTGATCCCGTGCTGCCCGGAGAAGCGGACGAGCCCGGCATTGCGCAGCAGCGTGGCCTGCTCGATCGGCGAGTAGGCCATCAACGGCACCCCGTGCTGGCGCAGCCAGGGCAGCAGGTCCCATTCGATGCCGCGGCGGGCGAGGTTATATAGCAGCTGGTTGGCCGCGACCTGGTTGCCGCCGGGCACGCGCCAGAGCGCCCGCATATCGTCCAGGCTGAGGTTGCTGACGCCGAAATGCCGGACTTTGCCCGCCTTCTGCAGCGCCATGAAGGCCTCCATGGTCTCGGCCAGCGGCACGCCCCCGCGCCAGTGCAGCAGGTAGAGATCCAGCCGGTCGGTGCCCAGCCGGCGCAGGCTGCGCTCGCAGGCGGCCACGGCGGATTTGCGCCCGGCGTTGTGCGGGTACACCTTGCTGACCAGGAAGACCTCGTCGCGCCGGCCCGCGATGGCTTCGCCGACCAGTTCCTCGGAGCGGCCCTCGCCGTACATCTCGGCGGTATCGATCAGGGTCATGCCGAGATCCAGGCCAAGCCGCAGCGTGGCGAGTTCCTCCGCGCGCGCGGCCGGATTCTCGCCCATGTTCCAGGTGCCCATGCCAAGCGCGGCAACGGTTTCGCCGCCAGGCAAAATCGCGGTCTTCATGTGGTAATCCGGTGAAGGAGCAGGCAGGGGCGGGCAGCGTGCGCCGCAAACAGCACGCACGCGACGCCCGGTTACTCACACACACTAGGTAAGGACGGCGCGATGCACAAGGTGCGGCGCAGCGCCGCATTCAGACCACGCCGGTCAGGTAGTACACCGTGATCACGAAGAACACGGCCATGGTCTTGATCACCGTGACCGCGAAGATGTCGCGGTAGGACTCCCGGTGGGTCAGGCCCGTCACCGCCAGCAGGGTGATCACCGCGCCGTTGTGTGGCAGCGTATCCATGCCGCCGCTGGCCATCGACACCACCCGGTGCAGTACGTCGAGCGGGATGCCGGCAGCCTGCGCGCCATGGATGAAGGTGTCCGACATGGCGGCCAGCGCGATGCTCATGCCGCCGGAAGCCGAGCCGGTGATGCCGGCCAGCGTGCTGACGGAGACGGCCGCGTTGACCAGGGGATTGGGGATGCTCTTGAGCGCGTCGCTGACCACCAGGAAGCCGGGCAGGGCGGCGATCACGCCGCCGAAGCCATACTCCGAGGCCGTGTTCATGGCCGCCAGCAGCGCCCCGCCGATGGCGCTCTTGCTACCCTCGGCAAAGCGGTCGCGCACCGCGCCGAAGGCGGTCGCCATCACCACCACGATGCCCAGCAGCAAGGCCGCTTCCACCGCCCAGATCGCGGTCACGGTGGCGATCTGCGTTTCCACGGGCTTGGCCAGGCCGGGCAGCGACACACTGTAGCTGCTGCCGTACCACTGCGGAATCATCCGCGTGAAGACGAAATTGGCCACGCCTACCACCACCAGCGGCAGCAGCGCCAGCGCGGGGTGCGGCAGGTGCCCGGTCTGGCTGCGCTCCGGCTCGTTGCGCAGCGCCGTGCCGTAGCCTTCGCCGCGCGCCATGGCCGCGCGGCGGCGCCACTCCAGGTAGGACAGGCCGACCCCGACGATAAACAGTGAGCCAAGCACGCCCAGCAACGGCGCTGCCCAGGTCGTGGTCTTGAAGAAGGTGGTGGGGATGATGTTCTGGATCTGCGGCGTACCCGGCAGCGAATCCATGGTGAAAGAGAACGCGCCCAGCGCGATGGCGCCCGGCATCAGGCGCTTGGGAATATTGCTCTGCCGGTAGAGCTCCGCCGCGAAGGGATAGACGGCGAACACCACCACGAACAGCGAAACCCCGCCGTAGGTCAGCAGCGCGCAGACCGCCACGATTACCGCATTGGCGCGCGAGCGGCCGATATAACGGATGGCGGCGGCGACGATGGACTCCGAGAAGCCCGACAGCTCGATCACCTTGCCGAATACGGCGCCAAGCAGGAACACAGGGAAATACAGTTTGACGAAGCCGACCATCTTCTCCATGAAGATGCCGGAGAAGACGGGCGCCACGGCGGCGGGCTCGGTCAGCAGGACGGCGCCGAGCGCGGCCACCGGGGCGAACAGGATGACGCTGTAGCCGCGGTAGGCGGCGAACATCAGGAAGGCCAGCGCGGCCAGGACAATCAGGAAAGACATCGGTTCTCCTTGTGTTTCCCGTGCGCGCGGTGCTTTTGGCTCCGCGCGCAACGGACCAGGTGCCGACTTTGCCACAGCTTGCTGCGCTGCGGAATGTCCTGCCTCAAAGGCCGGTGCCGGCCGGTAGCTCCGGCCCGCTGCTCAACCGTGGTGATAGCGGTACTCCTGCGTCAGCCCGCCATAGCCGTAGGTGGCCGCGCGCGCGTCGACAACGTGGATGTACGAGACCGGATGGACGTTGCCGATCAGCTCCGACAGCGACTCGAACACTTCCTTCAGGAACTGCGCCTTCTCGCCTTTCGTGTTCGTTTCATCGGTCACGCTGATATCGAGATGGAAGGCATTGCGGCCGAGCTCCGAGAGCGGTTCGCCGCCGACGATCCAGGCGTCGCGATCGATGTATTGCACGGAGACGACGATGACTTCCGGCTTCTTGCCGAGTACGCGCTGCGTGATCCCGGCCACGGCGGCGGCGCTGCGGCGGGTCAGCGATGCATCGGGTTTGCCGGAGATCTGGAGGTTGATGTGGGGCATGACGGGCTCCTTGGCCTGAGGTTGGCGTTGCTTCGGTTCAGCGGGTAAGTGATGCCATTCTAGGTTTCTGCCTTCCATCGGGAAAACGGGAATTTGCGATATTATCCATCGTCAATACCGAAACATGAGGGAGGTGGTCGATGCGCGCCCTGGAACTCGATCAGCTACGCACCTTCGTCACCGTGGCGGAGGCCGGCAGCCTGTCGGCCGCCGCGCCGCGGCTGTTCCTGTCGCAGTCATCGGTCAGCGAGCAACTGCGCAAGCTGGAGGAGCGCGCGGGCGTGCCGCTGCTCACGCGCGGCAAGCAGGGCGCCTCGCCCACGCCCGCCGGCATGCGCCTGCTGGAACATGCGCGGCGCATCCTGGCGCTGTCCGAACTGGCGTTGCAGGACTTGCGCGGCCATACGCTGGACGGCGAACTGCGGCTGGCGGTGACGGATTACTTCCGGCCTGGCGAGATCGCCGGCATGCTGCGCCGGCTGCGCGAGCGCTATCCCCACCTGCGGCTGCATGTCACCGTGATGAAGAGCGGCATGATCGACGCCGGAGCGCTGACGGATGCCTTCGATATCGGCCTGTCGATGCGGCTGCCGGGCGCCCGCGGCGGCCAGCGGGGAGCGCGCGGCACCGTGCTGCGCCGCGAGGCGCTGGCGTGGGTGGCGGCCGAAGGGGAGGCCGAGGGCATCAGCGCGCCGCTGCCGCTGGTGCTGCTGCCAGATACCTGCTCGCTGCACCAGTACGTGGTGCAGATGCTGCTGCGCCGGCGGCTGGACCATGTAATCGCGCATTCCGCCTCGGGCGTGGCCGGGCTGCAGCTCGCGCTGGCCGCCGGCTTGGGTATCTCCTGCCTGAACGAGTCGGCGATCGGGCCCGGAGTGGCGCGCATCGATGCCCAGACCGTCAGCCGCCTGAAGCTTCCCGCGCTGCCGGCCGCCGAGTTTTACCTGCTGCCCGCGCGGCCCGGCGAGGCGCCTCTGGTGGCGAAGGTGCGCGCGGCCCTGGCGGAGCAATTCGCCTGAAATGGCCTGACCGTTTGCGCGCGGAGACTGCCGGACATGCGCCAGGCATGGACCTGTTTCCAATTGCCTCGCATTTTTGGTCTTTTCGGTATTTTCTCTTTTCCTTAATCGACTAACAGCATGTTGGGTGCTGTTTTGGCCGCTTTTATCGCGCCCGGATATGCATCCGCGTTTTTCATTGACAATTGTTGCCAGTGAAAATGATAATGCGTCGCATTTGTATTTCAATCGTTACAAATCATTACATCGATGCGCCTTATTCTTCGCCCAATCCATGCCGCCGTGCTCGGCGCCTTTGTTTCCCAATCCGCCGTCTTCGGTACCGCGCAGGCGCAGGCGAATAGCACGGCCAGCCTGCCCGAAGTCACTGTGAAGGCCGCCGCTGGCAGCGACCCGGGAGAGGGCTACAACCCGGCCAGCACCGGCAGCGCGACCAAGATCGACGCACCGCTGCGCGATATCCCGCAGACCGTCAATGTGGTGACCGCCGAAGTGATGCGCGACCAGCACGCTACCTCGATCCAGGACGCGCTGAAGAATGTGCCGGGGGTGAGTTTCTCCACCGGCGACGGCCAGCGGGATCAGGTCAGCATCCGCAGCTTTTCGGCCATCGCCGACCAGTTCGTCGATGGTATCCGCGACGATGCGTTGTACTTTCGCGATCTGTCCAACGTCGACCGCATCGAAGTCGTCAAAGGCCCGGCAGCGGTGCTTTACGGGCGTGGCTCGTCCGGCGGCCTGATCAACCGCGTCACCAAGAAGCCCGGCCTCGATGTCACGGATCTGGCGCTCAGCTATGGCTCCTGGCAAAGCCGGCGCGCCGAAGCCGATGTCGGCCGCGTGGTGAACGACGCTGCCGCCTGGCGCATCACTGGCGCCGTGGAGAAGGGCAACAGCTACCGCGACCAGCAGTTCATCGACCGCTTTGCCGTGGCGCCGTCGCTGGACCTGCGCCTGGCGCCCGAGACCACGCTGCTGCTGCAGGCCGACTACCTGCAAGACCGGCGCGTGACCGATTTCGGCATCCCGGCGTACCAGGGCCGCCCGGTCAACGTGCCCGCTTCCACCTACTATGGCGCCGCCAACGCGCGCGACGTGGACTACAGCCAGTCGCGTGTGTACTCCGGCACCGCCACGCTGAACCACCGCTTCAACGAGCAATGGTCGCTGCGCAATGCCACGCGCTACTACCACTACACGCTGGACCGGAACAACACGCTGCCGGGCTTGGTCAACGAGGCGCGCCAGACCGTCACGCTGACGCGCTCGAACGTGGCGCGCGCCGAGCGCGGCTGGTTCAACCAGACCGACCTGATGCAGAAGACCACGCTGTTCGGCATGAAGCACGAGTTGCTCTACGGTGTGGAGATCGGCCAGCAGAACAAGGACCTCGTCAGCTATTCCGCGGGCACGGTGGCCACCGTATCGCTGTTCAATCCTGTGCTTCCCACGCTGCCGCTGAACGGCGGCGCGCTCACCGCCAACAGCCTGGGCACCTTCAAGACCCTCGGCGTCTATGCGCAGGACATGGTGAGCCTGACCGAACACTGGAAGGCGCTGATCGGCCTGCGCCACGACCGTTTCCAGCAAGAGACCGTCGATCATCGCCCCGGCCAGCCTGGCCTGTCGCGCACCGACAACGCCTGGAGTCCGCGCGCGGGCCTGGTGTGGCAGCCCACCAGGACGCAGTCCTACTATGTCTCGTGGAGCCGTTCGTTCCAGCCCTCGGGAGAGGCCTTCGCGCTGGCGGCCAACAACGCCGATATCGCGCCGGAAAGCACGCGCAATACCGAGGTAGGCGCCAAGTACGACTGGCTGGATGGCCGCGCCAGCACTACGGTGTCCGTGTTCCGCCTGGAGCGAAACGGTATCAAGGCAACCAATCCGCTCACCTTGCAGCTGGTGCCGATCGGCGAGCAACGTACCGACGGCGTGGAGCTCACCACCTCGGCGGACCTGTCGCAGGGCTGGCGCGTGCTTGCGGGCTATGCGTATCTTGACGCGCGCGTGACCAGATCGGTTGCGGTCGATGCCGGCCAGCAGGTACAGGGCAAGCGCGCTACGCTGACGCCGATGCACAGCGGCAACGTGTGGCTCACCAAATCGCTGGGCTATGGTTTTGGCGTGGGTGGCGGCCTCAACCTCGTCGGCGCGCGCTTTGCCAATCCGGGCAATACGGTCACGCTGCCGGGCTACGTCACCGCCGATATGATGGCGTGGTACCGCCGTGGTGCGTTCGAGGCGCAGCTCAACCTCAATAACGTGTTCAACCAGGGCTATATCGTCTCAGCCCACGGTACCAGCCCCAACCTGAACATGCCCGGCGCGCCGCGCAGCGTGATGGCGACATTGCGCTACCGGATGTAAGGCTGGCACGGCGGCGCGCCGCGCCGCCGCCAGCCATCAGGTGGATACAGGCGGATTCAGGTGTCGGTCCACTGCCGCAGGAGGTTGTGATAGCAACCCACCAGCGAGCGGCGCGCGCCATCGTCGGCGCCGGTCTGGTTGAGTTTCTGGATGGCGTTGTCGAGGTCGAACAGCAGTGTGCGCTGCGCGTCGTCGCGCACCAGGCTCTGGATCCAGAAGAAGCTCGCCACGCGCGTGCCGCGCGTGATCGGCGTCACCTGGTGCAGGCTGGTGGCGGGATAGACCACCATGTCGCCGGCTTCCAGCTTGACGCTGTGCACGCCGTAGGTGTCTTCCACCTGCAACTCGCCGCCGTCGTAGCTGGCGGGGTCGCTGAGGAACAGCGTGGCCGAGATGTCGGTGCGCAGCTTGCGGCCGTTATGCGGATGGATGCGTACGCTGCCGTCCACATGCGGGCCAAACGTCATGCCCTCGCCGTAGCGGTTGAACATCGGCGGGTAGACGATATTGGGCAGCGCCGCACTGATGAACAGCGGATGCCGTTCCAGCACGCTCAGGATCAGTTGCTGGCACTGCAGCGCCACGTCGGCGCGCTCGTCGATCTGCTGGTTGAACTTGACCGGGGCGCCGGAGTAGCCGGCCGATACGCGGCCATCCACCCAGGCGTCGCCGGCCTGGTCGAGCAGCTCGCGCAGTACGGCGAGCTGTTCCGCATTGAGGACCTTGGGAATGCAGACAAGCATGACGATCTCGGCAGGGTTCGATAGCGGCGCCGGGAGAGGTCCCGGCGTTGCCGCGTGGCGCGACATGGCGCCACGCCACTCTACCTTAGCTTACATGCGGTAGATGAGGGACAGCATCGCCGTGCGGCCGGTGCCCGGCACCGAACGGCCGCCGTCCGACTGGATCAGCGCATCGTAGTACTTCTTGTCGAACACGTTGAACAGGTTCAGGCGCACATCGTACTTCGGCTGGTGGTAAGCAATCATGCCGTCCCAGCGCACGAAGCCGCCCACCTGCACGGTGTTGGTGTTGTTGGCATAGCGTTGCGACATATAGAAGGCGCCGCCGCCCACTTCCCAGTCCTGCAGCACGCGGTAGCTGGTCCATGCCGTCGCGGTGTGCTTGGGCGTATTGGTCGGGACCATGCCCTGGGTGCCGGCGGCAATGCCGTTGACGATCTCGCCGTCCAGGTAGGTGTAGCCCGCGAAGACCTGCCACTTGTTGGTGATGCGGCCGGTGGCGCCGGCACGGAAGCCGCGCACGCGGATCTTGCCGGTCAGCGCGTAGGTGGTGGTATCGATCTGGCTGCGGGCATTGTCCTTGGTGATCTGGAACAGCGCCGAAGTCAGCGACAGGTCGCCGCCCATCAGGTCCCACTTGCCGCCTACTTCATATGACTTGTTCTTTTCCGGGTCCAGGTTCGTCTGGCCCACGGTACCGACCAGTTGCTCCAGCGACGGATTGAACGAAGTGCCGTACGACAGGTAGTAGGACTGCGCCTCGGTCGGCTGCCAGAGGCCACCCACGCGCACGCTGGTGAAGTTGACGGTCTGCTCGGCGTTGGCCAGCGCAGTGTTGCCCTTGGTATTGTTCGAGTTGACCGAGTTGGTGATGCTGGCGAGATATCGGTCGTAGCGCAGCCCGCCCACCAGCTTCCATTGCTTGCTGAATTCGATCGAGTCATTGGCATAGACCGCCAGGGTATTGGCCGAAGCGCCCTGCCGGTTGCCAACTGCGCTCGGCGCGGTAGCCGGCGAGTTGATGTAGGTCGGGTTGACCACCGGTTCGCATGCGGCGTAGCCGCTGGTGCCCGCTGCCGCAGTGGCGGTAGCGCCGGGGTTCAGCGGCACGCCGTTGCAGGTGCCGTTGCGGTAGTAATTCTGGTTGTCATAGCCATCGTGGCCGATCTCGGCGCCCATCAGCACGGTGTGCTTGACCGGGCCGGTGTCGAACTTGGCGGTCAGCTCGGTCTGGTTGAAGATCGAGTAGTCGCGGATATGGCGGTCGTGGCTTTGCTGGCGGACAAACAGCGAACCCAGTGGCAGGGTGGTGGTGGTCAGGGGGGTGAAGCCCTTGGCGTTGACCGTGCCGACGGCATTCGGCGCCGTCTCGCGCGCATTGGTGTTGACGTAGTTGTACTGGGTCTGGTTGCGCAGGCGCAGGTTGGGCGAGATCTTGTGATCGACCGTGCCATTGAGCGCGACGACGTCCTGGATGGTGCGGTCGTCATTGAAGCCGTACGCCGTCTTGCGGTCGACGTTGACCGGATGCCCGTTGATCGCCGGCAGGCCGTAATCGGGCTGGTCCTCGTTATGCTGCAGCAGCGCCGAGAGCGTGATCTCGGTGGGCGTGCCGATGCCCAGGCGCCAGGACGGAGCAAGGCCGAAATCCTTCACCTTGGTCTGGTCGCGCGTGCTCGGTGCGCCGTCCTGCGCCATCGCCGAGATGCGGAATGCCGAAGTCTCGCCGGTGGGCGTGTTGTAGTCGGCGGTGGCGCGCACCAGGCCATTGGTGGTGACCGACCCCGTGACCTCCGTGGCGGCCTTCAGCGACGGCTTCTTGCTGACCTGGTTGATCACGCCACCGGTCGATCCGCGCCCGAACAGCATCGACGACGGTCCCATCAGCACTTCCACCGAGTCCAGCGCGAAGACGTCGCGATAGTACTGGCCGCGGTCGCGGAAACCATCGAGATAAATGTCGGTACGCGCGGAGAAGCCGTTGAGGTTGATGTTGTTGCCGATCTGGCCGCCTTCGGCGCCGCCGATGGTGATGCCCGGCACGTTGCGCAGTGCATCCGTCAGCGAGGTACCGCCCTGTGCATCGATCAGCGCCTTGTTGACCACCGTTACCGATTGCGGAATGTCGCGCAGTTCCTCGGGCAGCTTGCTGATCGAATTCTTGACCGCGTTGTAGTCGTCATTGACGCGTCCGCTTTGCACCACGACCTCTTGCAGCGTTGTCGCGCCCTGGCTGGCGGCAGGCGCGGGAGCGGCCGTCTGGGCCAGGGTGACAACGGGGGTGGCGAACAGCGCGAGCAGTGCAGTCGCGATCGGAGTGCGGCGGTTCATGTCGATTCTCGATTCCGGTACGGCCGTAGGTACGAGTCAGCCGGCGGTTGCAAGAAGTGCAAGCCTGCGGTTCGGACAACGGCGGGAAAAATACGTTTGGGCGATCCGGAATATAAATGCGAATGATTAGCGTTGCAATTCGCGTTGGCTTTTTTTCACAGACATTGGTGTTGGTGTTGAATGTATTTGTTGGAAGACATTAATGCTGTATTTCACAGCTATTACAGCACTTTAATTTCTAATTGCGGAGCATGGGGCGCATTTCAGAAATGAAACAGGCCTGTACGTAACAGGCCTGATGCAGACATTTGCAGTCCTGGCAGACAGGACTGGTAGAAAATTTATTAATCCGCCGTCATATTGGCTTTCTTTGCAATGCGTCCAAGGCGCTCGCGCTCCGACTTGATGAAGGCAATGAAGCTCTCCTGCGTGCCGCCCGCGGGCTCGATGCCGTTGGGGATCAGGCGGTCGCGCGTTTCCTGCGTCTGCATCGCAGCGCTCATCTCGGTGTTCATCTTCTTCAGGATGGCGGGGTCCGTACCCTTGGGCGCGAACACGCCGGCCCAGTGGCCGATGCGCACTTCCGGCATGCCTTGCTCGGCGGTGGTCGCGATATTCGGTGCCGCGCTCATGCGCTTGTCCCAGGTCGCGCCCAGCGCCTTGAGCTTGCCGGCCTTGATGTTGGGCAGCACCACCACGCTGGCCTCGGAGGTGGCCGTCACCTGGTTGCCGATCACCGCGGTAATGCTCTCCGAACCGCTCTTGTAAGGCACGACAGTCAGCACAGCGCCTTTCTCCTTGAGCATCTCTTCGACAAAGTGCGGCGTGCTGCCGCTGCCTGCGGTAGCGAAGTTGGCGCCCGATGCCTGCTTCTTGGAATACTCGACCAGTTCCTTGAGGTTGTTCACGGGTAGCGACGGCGATACCACGATCACGGAGGGGCTCACCGCTACCAGTGAGACCGGCACCAGGTCGTCCGGCGCGTAGGGCATCTTGCTGCGGATCAGGCTGTTGGTGACGGTGCCAACCGCGCCGACCAGGAAGGTGTAGCCATCCGGTTTGCTCTTGGCCACATAGTCCGCGCCCACCACGCCGCCGGCGCCGGGTCGATTCTCGATCACCACCGCCTGGCCGAGCCGCTTGCCAACCGCGTCGGCGGCAGCGCGCGCCACCAGGTCGTTGGCCCCGCCCGCGGTGAACGGCACGACAAACTTGATCACATGCGTCGGCCACGCATCGGCGGCGTGGGCCGGCATGGCGAGGCCGGCGGCGGCGAACAGGGCGGGAACGGCAAGGGTCAGCGCGCGGCTGGTGGCGGGGATACGCATGGTTGTCTCCATTGGCTGTTTTAGGTACCGGGCGCCTGGCCAGGCCAACGTTGTGGCCAGCGCTACGCCGAGCGACCGATGATAACCAGCGAAGCTGTCAATTCGCTGAATCTGCGCATGCGCTTCCATAAGCGCTCCACTGCCTCCTCCCGCTTGCCGGGGTTGGCGACTACTGGCCGTCCACGGTCTGTTGCGCCAGCCAGTTGCGGAACGCGCGCGCCGCCGCGGCTTCCGCGCGGTCCTGGGGCCACACCGCGTAGTAGCCGCCGCCCAGGCTTGCGCTCGCTTCGCAGGCGCGCACCAGCAGCCCCTCGTGCAGGCAGCGGTCGATCATGTGCCGCCACCCGAGGGCGATGCCCTGGCCCTCGATCGCGAGTTGCAGCAGGATGGGATATTGGTTGGCCACCAGCTTGTGTGGCGGGCGCGCATCGGCTACGCCGTTATGGGCCAGCCATGTCTGCCACGACATCCATTGGCGCTGTCCGTCTTCCAGCATCAGCAAGGTCTCGCCGGGGAGGTCGGCAGGCTTGAGCCGGCGGCCGTCCAGGTACTGCGGGGCGCAGACGGGGAACACGTCCTCGTCGTAGAGGCGGCGCGAAGCCAGTCCCGGCGGCGGGCCTTCGCGCAGGTAGTACAAGCCCACGTCGAACTCCGCAGGCGACAGCGACGCCAGGCTGTCGTTGATGAGCAGGCGCAGGTGGATGTCGGGATGCGCGGCACGGAATCGCGACAGCCTGGGCGTGAGCCATAGCACCGCCACGCCGGAGGAACAGGCCACCGTCAGCTCGCCATGGCCTTTGCGCTTCATCACCTCCTCGGTAGCTTCGGCGCATGCTGCCAGCAGCCGCTGCACTTCCTCGGCATAGGCCTGGCCGCTCACTGTCAGGCGCAGCGCGCGCGGCTCGCGGATAAACAGCTTCTTGCCCAGGAAGTGCTCGAGCTGGGCAACCTGCCGGCTGATGGCGCTTTGCGTCAGATGCAGTTCGGTGGCGGCGCGGGTGAAGCTGCCGTGGCGCATGGCGGACTCGAAGGCGACCAGGCAGGGCAGGGGAGGAAGGGGGGAGATGCGCATGGCGGCGAGTGGGAGGGTTCAGTCGCCATGATAGTGCGCGGAGGGCTTGATTCGGTGCTACAGGTTTGCTCCCCCCCGCTTGCGGGATGGGGCGGGTGCTCGTTATGCCGTCGTGCTGAAGAAAACTGTTGGCTTTGCTTCAGGTGGTTCCTAGCTAAGCCACCCCTCTCCCCAACCCTCTCCCCCGAGGGGAGAGGGCGTGACAGCCGTCGTCATTGCAGACGGTTCTGGCGCATCTTTGTCGGCTTCGTCTAGTGCCTTGGGGTTCAGCCAGGCTGGCGATGCAGTTGCCCCGCCTGCATCACCATCGTCAGGTGCTCGCCCTGGCCGCAGAGCAGCCCGATGTCCGCCAGCGGATTGCCATCCACCGCGATCAGGTCGGCCAGCGCGCCTGCTCGCACGGTGCCCAGCTCGCCTTCGCGCTGCAGGATGGCGGCCGCAATCGAAGTGGCGCTGCGGATCGCTTCCAGGTTGCCGAGCAGTTCCGCGCGGATGCGGAACTCGTCCGACTGGTCCTGGTGCATCTCGCCCAACAGGTCGGAGCCAAAGCCCATCGGTACGCCCGCTTCCGCATAGATGGCTAGCGAGTCGCGCCCGGCCTGGCGCACGGTCTCGATCTTCGCCACCGATTCCGCCGGCAGGCCCAGCCGCGCACCGTCGCGCGCAAGCGACTCGTAGGTGACAAGGGTGGGCACCACGAAGGCGCCATGCTCGCGCATCACGCGGGCGGCGGCGCGGTCGACCAGGTTGCCGTGCTCGATGGTGCGTACCCCGCAGCGCACCGCGCGCGCGATGGCGCGGCCGGTGTAGGCGTGCGCCATGACATAGGTCTGGGCCGCCTCGGCCTCGGCCACGATGGCGCGGATCTCGTCTTCGCTGTACTGCGTGTTGCCGATCGGATCGGTGGGCGAGGCCACCCCGCCGGATGCCATGATCTTGATCTGTGTGGCGCCTTTCTGGATTTCTTCGCGCACCGCCAGGCGAACCGCTTCCACGCCATCGGCCACACGGGCGATAGCGCCGGCGCGGAAAGCGCACGAGCATGGCTCCAGCACGTCGGCGCGCGGGCGGAAATCGCCGTGCCCGCCGGTCTGGGACAGCGCCTTGCCGGACGGGAAGATGCGCGGGCCGGGCACCAGGCCGGTCTCGATCGCCTGCGACAGGCCCCAGTCGGCGCCGCCGGCATCGCGCACGGTGGTGAAGCCGCGCTCCAGCATGGCCTTCATGATCGGCATGGCGCGGAACGCCACCAGCACATTGGGTTGCACCGCGTTCAGTCCGAGGTTGGCCAGCGACGCCAGCACGTGCACGTGGCAGTCGATCAGCCCGGGCATGACGGTCTTGCCGGCAAGGTCGATCACCTGCGCGGCGGGCGCGTGGATCGGCGTGGCCGACACCTCCGCGATGCGCTCGCCTTCGATCAGTACATCGTGGCGTTGCAGGAGACTGCCGCGGGCGGGGTCGAGGACGTTGCCGCCCCTGAGTAGGATCTGTTTCATACGAGATACCAGATGAACAAGATGAACAAGAGCTGGAACTAGACGGGTTGCGCGGCTTGCACTTGCACGGTTTGCAGGTAAGCGGGCTCGCGCACCAGGCGCGTGCCGGCCAGGCTGATGGCGGCGGCAAACATCACATAAAAGGCCGGCGCCATGGTGCTGCCCGTGCTGGCGATCAGCCAGGTGATGATGAAGGAAGCGAAGCCGCCGAAGATGGTGACCGCCAGGTTGTAGGCCACCGACAATCCGGTCGACAGCACCTTGGCCGGGAAGAGTTCGGAGAACGCGGCCAGGATGGGGCCGGTGTAGGTGGCGATCAGCACGCCGAACACCAGTTGGAAGACCACCAGCGAAGCCAGCCCCGGCGCCTGGTTGATATAGACGAACATCGGATAGGCCAGCACCAGGATCAGCAGCGCCGAGCCGGACAGCAGCACGCGGCGTCCGATGCGGTCCGCCAGCATGCCGACCAGCGGCGCGCATACCATGATCGCCAGGCCGCCGACCATGCCGGCAATGAAGCCGGTGGACTGCGGCACATGGAGCACTTTGACCGAGTACGTCGGCATATAGAACAGCAGCACGTAGGTGCAGACCGTCCACAGGATCACCATCGAGAAGCTGGCCGCGGTCTGGCGCGGGTAGTSGCGCAGCACTTCGGCCAGCGGCGACTCGGACTTGTCGGTGGCCTCGCGGAACGTCGGCGTCTCGTCGAGGTGATGGCGGATGTAGTAGCCCACCGGACCAATCACGATGCCGAGCAGGAAAGGCACGCGCCAGCCCCAGCTATTGAGCGATTCGGTGCTCAGCGCGGAGGTCACGAAGGTGCCGACCGCGGCGCCCAGCAGCACCGCCACGCCGATGCTCGCCTGGATCCAGCTCGAATAGTAGGCGCGACGTTCGACCGGTGCGTACTCGGTCAGGAAGGCGGTCGCGCCGCCCATCTCTCCGCCGGCGGAAAAGCCCTGCAGCAGGCGCGCCACCACGATCAGCAGCGGCGCGAAGACGCCGATCTGATCAAAGGTGGGCGCCAGGCCGATCATGGTGGTGCCCAGCGCCATCAGCAGGATGGTCAGAGACAGCGCTGCCTTGCGGCCGACGCGGTCGGCGTACACCCCGAGGATGATGCCGCCGACCGGCCGCATGAAGAATCCCACGCCAAAGGTGGCAACCGCCAGCAGGAGCGAGGACAGATCGTTGCCGGTGGGAAAGAAGAGCTTCGCGATGATGACGGCGAAGAAACTGTAGACGGTGAAATCGAACCACTCCAGACCGTTCCCGATCACGGTGGCGACGATGGCGCGGCGGCGCTGCGAGCCGCTGACGTTCGGTGGCGCTTCTGGACGGGCGCTTGCGTGCATGACTTCCTCCTGGTTGGCGGCGCCGGTGCGCGAACCGCTTCGGTACCGGGTCGGCGTGGCAGCGCCGCCCGGCGCGGTGGGGGGATGAAACGGCGCACGGCAGGTAAGGCCGATGTTAGGAGCCGCGCCGTCACCCTGAAAACGAATTCTGCGCATGTCGTCATGCGGGCAGCGCATGGCAATCGGCTGGCTGAGTGGTCGGGCGGGAAGCGAGGCGGCAGAGCCGGAGGCGGCGCGAAGGCGGATCGGCCGGGACGGGTTGCCGAAGGACGGAGAGGCAGGCGAGGCGCTGAGACGATGCAACGATGAAGGCAGGGACGGCGCAAGGACTGCGCCGTGGGTTGCCAGGCGGTGCCGGTACCGCCTGGCACGCAGGCTAGCGTTCGCGTTCCCAGGTCTGGGTGCGTCCCAGCAGGCTGATGCCGATGAAGCCGCGCACCTTGAGCTTGTTGCCGTCGTCCGCCAGCGACATCTTGGTCTTGTAGAGCTTGCCGCTTTCCGGATCGAGGATCTCGCCGCCACTCCACTCGTTGTCGCCGGTCTTGCGCAAGCCCGTGATGATGGTCATGCCCATGATGGGCTGGTCGCGGCGCGAGTCGGTGCACTTGTCGCATACCTTGGGCTTGCCGTCGCTCTTGCCGTCACTCTCGCCGAAGCTCTTGACGAGCTTGCCGCTGTAGACGCCGTTATGCTCGCTGATCTCCACCAGGCCGCGTGGCTTGCCGGTGGCGTCGTCGATGGTCTTCCATGAACCAGCCGGGGTGGCCTGGGCCAGCGCCGCGGCGCTACCCAGCAGCGCACCGGCGAGCACGGTGACGCGTGCCGCCATGACGGCGGCGCGTGCGACGGAGCGGGGGGCAGTAAAGTGCATCGGGATCTCCTGTTTGGGTTGGGGCGCGCCATGACTGCGTGCCGTGGCGCTACCAGGATCGTCACCGGCCGGATTCGGCGAGCCTGGCGGCGCGGGTACGCCAATCTACTGGTGATAGGCTCGCGCCGCAATCTCCCGGCCGTGTTTGCGTACGCATCAAAGCGAGCTGGTCGCTCGCCGGAAACCGGCGTGGTTGCTGGTTGCTGGCGTATTCTGTCATGCAGCAAAATTGTCTGCCGGCGGCACTTGAAGCAATCCTCTAGGCGGCATGTTCCGTGCGGCGCCGCCATGCCTGCGGCACCTGTCCGGCCACGCATCGTAGTCGCCATCGCGGAGTCTCGCTTTGCTTTGCGCGACGAGTGCGCGCATCGCATTGAACGCCTGGCGAACCTCTTCATCACGCACTGCGCGTTCGGCCTGGTAGAGAGTGCCCGACTCCGCGCGACACTACATGCAGGGTCCGGGATGCCTCGTCGGTGAACAGGTCGATGCTGTCGATTGCGGATGCCGGCCGATGGAGGGCACGCAGTCGTCTCGCGTGCATCGATGGAGCCGCGCGATGCATGCAAGACGCTGTGTCCGAACCTCGCTTGCGTGCGTGTGTCGCAATGACGATTCTCAGACCGTTGCGTCGGCGCATCACTGTTCAAGCAGCACGCGAGCGTGCGAGCCGGACTTCGATGCGCGCATCGTCCGCGCATCGCGCCGTGTCTTCCATGCACGGCTGCACGAAGGCCCGGTAGCTGCATGCGCGGCGCTAGTTCGTACTCGCGCGAAGTGTGAGAGGACGATGCCGCGACGCGTGCGCGCAGTTATCTGTCGGGCATTCTTGGTTTCCCGAAAAGCCTTTGTTCATGCGGGTTTCCGGCGTTCGTGAAACGTCGTGAAGCGCGCCGTCGCCGCGCGTCGAGTGCGTACCGGCAGCGATGCTCGCGTGAATAAAACGGAGCGCGCCGGCGATGGTTTTTCATTCGCTCGACGCGGCATCAGCGATGCGTCGATCGTGTGCGCGAGGAGCGATGCGCATTCGCGTCCGACGCGGTGAGAGCGTGTCGCGCGCATGCAAAGACGAGGCGAGCGGAGCGCGGCGATGAAGACGATGAAGTTGTCATGCTCGCGCGCAAGTTTTTTTGCACTTTTTTCTTAACATCGCGCAACAAACGAATTATGATTCGCCTTGACAAGAGTCTCACTTCATTGCATGGCTGCGAGGCAGGCAAGGCAGCAGATGGAACGATGATGTTGGACGTGATGCCGATCGACGAGCGCCACCCACTTCGATGCAATGGAACAGGTAGCTCAGGAGCACTAGAACTTTGACGCAGACCAAGCCGTACTGGTTTACTAAAACGCGTGCAGTCTCCTTTGGCCCAGTAACGGGATGGGCGAACTACCCCCAAACGAATGCCGTACGTGGTGCGCGTGGCTTTGCCCGCATCATGGAAATGCCGGCCGATATCTCTTCTTTTCATGCCGCGTGCCGATCCGGCGGATGGCGCGGGCAGATCGAATATTCCAGGGCGCGGCAAGCGTCAGAAGCCCGGCTGCGGGCTCCGCTTGGCCACTATCGCACCGCTCGCCGCGGTGCCCCTGACACCGAATTCATTAGCGTGGGGTCGCAATGTTTCCGTGCGCCGATGAATCGCTCGCTCGATTGGGGTCGCATCGCGGTAACGCGCCTCGGGTCGGTCGGGTCGCCAACTTAGGTCATTCGATATTCACTCTCTAGTGAAGGAGTTATCCATGGCAACGACTGCAAAGAAGAAACCGGCGGCTAAGAAGGCCGCCAAGCCGGCCGCCAAGAAGGCAGCCGCCCCGGCCAAGAAGGCCGCTGTGAAGAAGGTCGCCGCCAAGAAGGTAGTGGCGAAGAAGGCTGCGCCGGCCAAGAAGGCTGCAGCACCGGCCAAGAAGGCCGCCGCCAAGAAGGTCGTAGCGAAGAAGGCAGCGCCGGCCAAGAAGGCAGCGCCGGCCAAGAAGGCCGCCGCCAAGAAGGTCGTAGCGAAGAAGGCCGCACCGGCCAAGAAAGTTGCAGCCAAGAAGGTTGTCGCCAAGAAGGCCGCACCGGCCAAGAAGGTAGCCGCCAAGAAGGCCGCACCGGCCAAGAAGGCAGCTGCACCGGCCAAGAAGGCTGCTGCTGCCAAGAAGGCCGCACCGGCCAAGAAGGCTGCTGCCAAGAAGGCTCCGGCCAAGAAGGCTGCCGCCAAGAAGGCTGCGCCGGCTTCGAAGCCTGCCGCTGCGCCTGCTGTCGCACCCGCTACGGCTGCCAAGACCGCGCTGAACCCGGCTGCGGCATGGCCCTTCCCGACGGGCACCCGTCCGTAAGCGTGCCGGCAACGGCCAGCGCTGGGAATTGCCAGGGCACGCATCGCGTGTCGCACTGACCGGATACTGCGTATCCGGTCCGCAAGACGTCAGTCTTGCCAACCCGCCGATGGTGAAAGCCCGGCGGGTTTTTTCATGCGCGCCCGGGCACCGGATCACCCTGGCGATTGCGCATTTGAACATCCGGAAAGCAGGAGAGGCGTAGATGGCCGCATGGTGCCGCCAGGGCAAGGGCTCCGGGCAAGATGAGATCGTGGTGACGGTGCATGTGCAGCCCGGCGCCAGGACGACCGCGGCCGCGGGCGAGTATGACGGTGTGCTGAAGATCAGGTTGGCGGCACCGCCCGTGGACGGCAAGGCCAACGAAGCCCTGTGCCAGTGGCTGGCCGCGTCGCTGGGCCTGCCGCGCCGTTCGGTCACGCTGAAGAGCGGTCAGGCCTCACGACGCAAGACCCTGGTGCTGGCCGCGGCGGGGCGGGATCCCGACGAAGTGGCCGCGACGTTGCTGGCGACAGGAAGCTGAGTGCATCCGGACGGCCAGGCCGTCGGCCTGCTTCCACAGGCGAGGCTCGGGCGGGCGCGGATCGCGGCAAGAAAAAAGCGCTGCCTCCGTAGAGGAGGCAGCGCTTTGGCAGGTCAGGGTCGGGGTTGCGGCCCGAGGTCGCCTTAAACTGTCGCAGGCGCCGTTGGGCGGCCTTCTCGTACCCGTGTAGCGCCAGCCCCCGCTGCAGCGGACAGGCGCGCTGCGCGCGGCCCGGGTGCCGTGCTCAGTGCGTAACGCGGGTCGTGCCGCCGGAAGACAGCAGGCGCACGCGTTCGCCCGGGCGGAAGGCTTCGTCGGCGTCCTGGACAATGGCGCGCATCTCGCCGTTGTCCAGTCGCACGGTGATCTCCAGGCCACGGCGCTGGTTGATCTTGTTCTCCGCCATGCTGCCGGCGATACCGCCGAGCACCGCGCCCAGCACGCCCGCGGCTACCGAGCCGCCGCCGCTGCCGATGGTGCTGCCGGCGGCGATGCCGCCGATGGCACCGCCGGCGATGGTGCCGGCGCCCGTCTGGTTACCCTGGATCAGCACCTCGCGCACGGTGTCGACCACGCCGTAGCGCAAGGTCTGCTCGCGCTGAGCCTGGCCCGGCGTATAGATGCTGGCGGAGTTCGACTGCGAAGCGCAGCCGGCCACCAGGGTGGCGGCTGCAGCGAGCGCGATGGCGCTGGTGCGAAGCAGGGTATGCATGGGATCCATCCCGTAAAGGTGTTACTCGTAGCGATAACCAAAAGCCGACTGGAAGCGTTCACCGATTTCGTCGCGCGACGGTTTGTGGTTCTGCGGACCCTGGTGCGCGATCTTGATGGAACCCATCAGGCTGGCAAGGCGGCCTGTTGTTTCCCAGTCGAAGCCCCGTTCGATGCCGTAAAGCAGGCCGCCGCGGAACGCATCCCCGCAGCCCGTGGGATCGATGACCCGATCCGCTTTTACGGAAGCGATATTGTACTTCTGCTTGTTGGCGAAGACGCTCGCGCCCTGCTCACCGTGGGTCACGATGAAGGCCTGGACTTGCGCGGCAACTTCCTCGCTGGTCCAGCCGGTACGCGACAACAGAACTTGCGCTTCGTAGTCATTGACCGTCACGTAGCTGGCGAGTTCAACGAACTGGCGGAGGTCGTCGCCGTTGAACAGCGGCATGGCCTGGCCCAGGTCGAAGATGAAGGGCACGCCGGCCTCGGCGAACTGACGGGCGTGGTGCAGCATGCCTTCGCGGCTGTCCGGAGCGACGATGCCCAGGGTAGGCGCGTTGCTGCCGCCGAGCGCATCCTGCACCTGCGAGAGCTGCGACTGGTTCATCGCGCCCGGGTGAAACGCCGTGATCTGGTTGTTGTCCAGGTCGGTGGTGATCATGGCCTGCGCCGTATAGGTATCGGGCAGGGTACGGATGTGCTCGGTGCTGATGTCGAGCGCGCGCAGGTACTGCAGGTAAGGCTCGGCGTCGGCGCCCACGGTGGCCATGACCACGGGCTCGCCGCCCAGCAGCTTCAGCGAGTAGGCGATATTGCCTGCGCAGCCGCCGAACTCGCGGCGCATGGACGGGACCAGGAAGGACACGTTCAGCATGTGGATCTGGTCGGGCAGGATATGTTCGCGGAAATGCCCCTCGAACGTCATGATGGTGTCGTAGGCGACGGAGCCACAGATCAGGCTGGACATGCTCTCTCCAATTCTTGCAGTGCTTGCTATGGGGCGCCCGCTCGTGGCGGTGCCCACTGAATGTAAAAACGGCCACCCGGTCATCCGGGTGGCCGCGCCTGGCTGGTGGCGCGCTTACTTCAGCGCGGCCAGTGCGGCGTCGTAGTTCGGCTCGTTCTTGATTTCCGAGACCAGTTCGCTGTACTTCACGTTGTCGTTTTCATCGAGCACCACCACGGCGCGCGCTGTCACGCCGGCGAGCGGGCCAGTCTTGACGTCCACGCCGTAGTTACCCTTGAAATCGGCGCCGCGCATCAGCGACAGCGGCACCACGTTGGCCAGGCCTTCAGCGGTGCAGAAGCGGCCCATGGCGAAGGGCAGGTCGGCCGAGATAGTCAGCACCACGGTGTTGGCGAGGCCGCTGGCGGCTTCGTTGAACTTGCGCGCGGAGGCCTGGCACACCGGGGTGTCCAGGCTGGGGACGATATTGAGCACCTTGCGCTTGCCGGCGAAGTCGCCCAGCGTGACGTCCTTCAGGTCCTTGCCGACCAGCGAGAACGCGGGGGCCTTGTCGCCTGCTTGCGGAAATTTGCCGCCGACTTCGATGGCGTTGCCGCCGAGGGTGACGTTGCTCATATGTGCTCCTGTGTGAAATGCGGGCCCGTGATTCGGGGGCGCCCGGGATGAGCGGCGGGCCCGTGTGGAATTCAGGGGTAGAAGATCAGCACGCGGTAGTTCGCCGCCGCCTGCTGCGAACGGAATCGTACCCGAACCGGAAGCTCCGTGCCTGCGCGCAGGCCGTGCGTGGCAAAGGCCTGCTGTCCGGCGTCGAGATAATCGGCCGGCTGCAGTACCTTGCGCAACAGCAACTGGTCCTGCAGGTCGGTCATGACCAGCTCGATGGCCGGCAGTGCCACGGTCGCCCGGCCCTGGTTGCGCAAGGTGACGGCAAGCAGGTATGCGTCGGAGTCCTCGTCCTGCTTTTGCAGCAGCGAGCTTTCGATGCGCAGGGCGTCGATGTCGCGCCACGGCGCCACCTCGCATCCCAGCGGTGCGCAGACCGCCTCGAAGGCCGGGCGCAGCATCGGGAAGCGCCCCGACAGCTGGCTGCGCGCCAGATAGGTTACTTGCACCAGTCCTGCCAGCACCAGCAAGGCGATCGCCAGGCGTTGCAGCGTGCGCTTGCGCCGGGCCGGGCCCGGCCCGCGCTCGCGTGCGTGCCGCAGGAAGTCCGGCGCGAAGGCCGGCGCCGCGGCCTCCTCGCTCGCCGCCCGCAGGCGCGACGCCTGTTCGCGCGCCACGGGCTCGGGAATCTCGGGAAAGTCGCTTTGCGCTTCGGCGCGCAGGTAGCCGCTCGCGCTCGGGACCGCCGCGGCGTCGGCTTCGGCGCGGGCACTGGCGGGGGCGTGGCCGGCGGTGGCTACGTCGTTCACCGCATCGCTGGCTTGCGCCGTGTCCGCGGTATCGGCGATGTCCGCGGCATGCGTTGCATCGTTGTCGCCGGCCGCTAGTGGCGGCAGTTGCGCCGCATGTCCATGGGCGGCCTGCGCTTCACGTTCCGCATCGTCGTCCAGGGCGGTGGCCCCGGCGATGGCCTGGGGCGCGGCCTGCGGTGGCAGGTCGTCGGCCAGCGTCCCGGGGTCCAGTTGTGGCCAGGGGGTGGCTTGCGGCGTGGCGGCGGGTGTGTCGCCCGCTGCCGGGACGCCGGCTTCGTGCCAGGCGTCGGCGGCGGCACCGGCTATGTCGGCTACGCTGGCTGTATGCGTTGCATCGGATGCTTCGGTTGCATCGGCTAACTCGGTTGCCTGGGTTGGTTCGACTGCTTCAGTTGCGCCAGATGCTTCGATTGCCTGGTCCGTGGCGGAAACGTCAGCCTCCTCGCCATCGACAATGCCGGGCACGAACACGGCGGAAGCCGCTTCCTCGGCCTCCACGGCGCCTGTTTCCGGCTCCGCCTGCAGGTTGACGGCGTGCGCAGCCTCATCGGCTTCCGCTTGCGTCTGGTACAGCATCACGGTGGGCGCGTCGAGCGCCGGCACGTCGTAACCGGGATCGAAGCCGGGATCGAAAGGAGGGATGTAGGGGCGGTCCTCACCGGATTCGGCAGCCTCGTCATGCGGCGCTTCCTGGGGCGCGGCGAGGGCCTCGGCAGCATGCGGGCCAGGCGCGTCAGGTGCTGCCGTTTCAGGGGGCGCCTCGGCATGGTGCCGTTTGCGTGGGGTTCGCGGCGCGCGCCCGTGTGCCGTGTCGTGAGCACCCTCGATCGCTTCTTCGTGGGACTTCTCGTGCGGCGTGCGCGGCGAGCGGCGGTGGGGCTTTTCCGGGGCCGTCTCCTGCGGCGGCGCTGGGGCAGCCACGCTTGCGGCAGCCTCGGCGGCGACCGCGGCCTCGCTGGCCGGTTCGGGCGCCGGCAGTTCGATCAGGTGTTCACGCGCGTCGAAAACGGTGTCGCACTGGCCGCAGCGGACCAGGCCCTGCCGCAGCCGCAACTGATCGGCAACCAGCCGGAACGCCGTGCGGCAGGCCGGGCAACGCGTGACGAGCTTGGCTGCGGCCATTKGCGGGGCTCAGGGCTGGACGCCGGGGCCTTCACCGCGGGTGCCGTGCAGGCACACCCAGCCTTCCTCGCTGCGCCAGACTGACATGGGCAGCCAGGGCGCGTAGGCAGCGGCGACTTCCTCCGCCTGCCGCTCCAGCACGCCCGACAGCACCAGTCGGCCGCCGGGACGCACGCGGGCGCTCAGCATGGCCGCCATCAGCTTGAGCGGATTGGAGAGGATATTGGCGACGACGAGGTCGTAGCTGGCCTCGGAAACGGTTTCCGGCAGCGCGAAAGTGGCTTCCACGCGATTGCGCTCAGCGTTGTACCGCGAGGCTTCCACCGCGTTGGGGTCGATATCGATGCCGAGCGTGTCGCCCGCGCCGAGCTTGCGCGCCACGATGGCGAGGATGCCCGAGCCGCAACCGTAGTCGAGCACGGTTTCACCCGCCTTGATGTTCTGTTCCAGCCACTGCATGCACAGCCGCGTGGTGGGATGGCTGCCGGTACCGAAGGCGAGGCCGGGATCGAGTTCCAGCACCACCGCGTCGGGTTCGGGCGCTTCGTGCCACGACGGCACCACCCAGATGCGCTCGCCGATGCGGATAGGCTCGAACTGGGATTGCGTCAGGCGCACCCAGTCCTGGTCCTCGACCGGCCGCAACTGGTACGGCGGCACCGGGTCGATACCCAGCGCATTGGCAGCAGCGGCCACCACCAGCACGGGATCGGTGCTGTCGTCGAACAGCGCCACCACGCGCGAGCGGTTCCATGCCAGGCGAGTCGGCTCCATGCCGGGCTCGCCGAACAGCGGCTGCTCGTCGGGCGTGTCGGCATCGGCGTCTTCCACCGATACCGACAGCGCGCCGAGGTCGAACAGTGCGTCAGACCAGGCTTCTGCCTGGTCTTGTGCGATTTCGATCACACATTCCTGAAATGCCACAGGCGATCCTTGTCGATCCGTTAATGCTGGCCGCGCCGGGGCTTCAGATCTTGCCGCCCTTGGCCACGTTCTTCTGGGCCAGGCGGTGTTCGAGATAGTGAATGCTGGTGCCGCCTTCGACGAAGTTGGCATCGAGCATCAGCTCGCGGTGCAGCGGTACGTTGGTCTGGATGCCGTCCACCACCATTTCCGACAGCGCGATCCGCATGCGGGCAATGGCCTGCTCGCGGGTAGCGCCGTAGGTGATGATCTTGCCAATCATCGAATCGTAGTTGGGCGGCACAAAGTAGCCATCATACGCGTGCGAGTCGACCCGCACGCCGGGACCGCCGGGCATGTGCCAGGCGGTGATGCGGCCGGGCGACGGGGTGAACTTGAACGGATCCTCGGCATTGATGCGGCATTCGATGGAGTGGCCGCGCAGTTGCACGTCCTTCTGGCGCCAGCGCAGCTTCTCGCCAAAGGCGATGCGGATCTGCTCCTGCACGATGTCGATGCCGGTGATCATCTCGGTGACGGGGTGCTCCACCTGCACGCGCGTGTTCATCTCGATGAAGTAGAACTCGTTGTTCTCRTACAGGAACTCGAAGGTGCCGGCGCCACGGTAGCCGATCTTCTTGCAGGCCTCGGCGCAGCGGTCGCCGATACGCTCGATCAGGCGGCGCGGGATATGCGGCGCGGGCGCTTCCTCGATCACCTTCTGGTGGCGGCGCTGCATCGAGCAGTCGCGCTCGCCCAGCCAGATCGCCTGGCGATGCTGGTCGGCCAGGATCTGGATTTCGACGTGCCGGGGGTTCTCCAGGAATTTCTCCATGTAGACCTCCGGGTTGCCGAAGGCACGGCCGGCTTCCTCGCGCGTCATGTTGACCGCGTTGACCAGGGCCGCTTCAGTGTGCACCACGCGCATGCCGCGGCCACCGCCGCCGCCCGCCGCCTTGATGATGACCGGGTAGCCGACGGCGCGCGCGATCGCCAGGATTTCCTTGGGATCGTCGGGCAGGGCGCCTTCGGAGCCCGGCACGCACGGCACGCCGGACTTGATCATGGCKTGCTTGGCCGAKACCTTGTCGCCCATCAGGCGGATGCTTTCCGAGGTCGGGCCGATAAAGACGAAGCCGGATTTTTCCACGCGTTCGGCGAAGTCGGCGTTTTCCGACAGGAAGCCGTAGCCTGGGTGGATGGCTTGCGAGTCGGTCACCTCGGCGGCCGAGATGATGGCCGGCATATTGAGGTAGGACAGCGGCGAAGGCGCCGGGCCGATACAGACGGCTTCGTCGGCCAGCTTGACGTATTTGGCTTCCTTGTCGGCTTCCGAATACACCACTACGGTCTTGATGCCAAGCTCGCGGCAGGCGCGCTGGATGCGAAGGGCGATTTCACCGCGATTCGCGATCAGAATTTTTTCAAACATAGTCACTCTCTGCGAGGAGAAAGGCGGTCCCACCGCGGCGGATCATGGCGCCCCCGGCGCGGTGGCCGGAGTGCGGGCGGGGGAGCTGGCACCGGGGCGAGGCCCGTGCGGCACGTCCGGTTCGCCTGCGCCGGCGCGGTCGGCCGGAACATCCGGCGCAGGCTGCGGGCGGCGCGGCATGCCGGTCAGTATCAGCCGATGATGAAGAGCGGCTGGCCGTATTCCACCGCCTGGCCATTCTCGACCAGGATTTCCTTGATCACGCCAGCCTTGTCGGACTCGATTTCGTTGAGCAGCTTCATCGCTTCGATGATGCAGACAGTCTGGCCTTCCTTGACGGTATCGCCCACGTTGACGAASGSSGMGGCGCCCGGCGASGGGGCGCGATAGAAGGTGCCSACCATCGGCGASGTCACCACRTGGCCARCCGGCAGTTGCGGTGCGGTCGGCTCGGCGCCGGCAACGGGCGCCGCGGCGGGGCCGGCGGCCGGGGGCAGTGCCTGCATCGGTTGCATCGCCATCGGCGCGGCGATGACCTGCGGCGGTGCCTTGACAATTCGCACCTTGCCTTCGCCTTCGGTGACTTCCAGCTCGGAGATGCCGGACTCGGCCACCAGGTCGATCAGCGTCTTCAGCTTGCGCAGGTCCATCTTCTATCCTCCTGAATCGGGTTGTCCGGCTTGCCGCTCTGGCGGCTTCGTCCGGGAAAAACTCATGCGTCCGGCGGGCTGCCTACGTCCGCCGCGCGAGACAGCGGGGACGTGACAGGCGCCGGGGGCGCGGTAAATGTCATGAAATAAAGCGGCCGGGTCAGGCCTTTAGGGGCGCCTGCTCCAGCTCCTGCCCGAGGGCATAGTCCAGCGCCAGCAGGTAGCCTTGCCAGCCAAGTCCGCAGATCACGCCGATCGCCACATCCGAGAAAAAGGAGTGGTGACGGAAGTCCTCGCGCCGATGCACGTTCGACAAGTGGACCTCCACGAAAGGGATCGCCACCCCGGCCAGCGCATCGCGCAACGCCACGCTGGTATGCGTGTAGGCGGCCGGGTTGATGATGATGAAGTCAACGCCCTCGTCGCGCGCTGCATGGATACGATCGACCAGTGCCCCCTCGTGGTTGGACTGGAACGTAGCCAGGGCGATATTGGCCTGCCTTGCGCGCTGTGCAAGAGCAAAGTCGATATCGACCAGTTTCGTGTGTCCATAGGTTTCCGGTTCGCGCGTGCCCAGCAGGTTCAGGTTAGGTCCATGCAGGACCAGCACCTTGCGGTAGCGGGCGGAGCGGCGTTCGGGAGGCGTATCGATCACGGCGGCTCGACCATTTCAACGAAATTGCGCGGAGATTACCGTAGCTTAGAGTGATTTGTCTAGCAGCGCAGACATAGGCAGCTTCCAGGCGGGCGAGTTTTTTGGTCTGATCCGGCACTTTCGATCTGTGCCATCGGAAATCGGTTAATTTGCCTGATGATCGCTAAAGATTAGATGAAAATGGCCCCAAATCAAGAATCTTATGCCTAGCCGCGAGGCAGCGCGGCGCGCAGCTCATCAGGGGAAACCCTGCCCATTTTGCGGTAGCTGACCGTGCCGTCGGGCGCAATGATCACTGTATAGGGCAGCCCGCCGGCGGCATTGCCGAAATTACGCGACAACTCCGTACCGGCAAAGCCCGCCACCACCAGCGGGTAAGAGACCGGCACTTTCTGGATGAACTGCTGGATATTGTTGGCCGAATCGATGCCGATGCCGACAAATTCCACCTTGCGCCCCGAGTACTCCTTGTGCAGCGCGGTCAGGTCGGGCATCTCCTCGACGCATGGCCCGCACCAGGGTGCCCAAAAGTTCACAACTACGGTTTTGCCCCGCAACTTCGCGAAATCGACCTGCGCGCCGGTCGGGTCAGGCAGTTGCGTACGCAGGAACGCCTCCACCGCCTCGTCGGATGCTGGCTTGGGCGAGAACACATAATGACCGGCCAGTGCGCCGGCAGCGGCAGCGACGACAGCAACGGCGAGCCAGACCCAGAGGCGGCTGCGGCGGACGGAAGTGCTATTGGAAGGGGGCATGGCAGCAGGAAGTTAGCGGCTGATAGATGGCAGAAAAGGCCCGGGGCGGAACGGAAGGCACCACGCCGTTCGGGTGCTCAGGCTGCTTCGGGCGTGTCGGGCGTGTCGGACGCGGCCGCCGCCGCGAGTGCCTGCACGGCGCTCAGGTCGGCACGGGCAACGCGGCCGCCGGCATCTGCCCGGACCGCGCCACGTTCATCATCCGCATCATACAGCGCTATATGAATGCCAACGGGCTGGCCAAGCTCGGCGCGGATTTCCCCCGCCAGCAGCCGCGCCTCCCTCTGGGTGGGCCACTGGCCCTTCCAGAGGAAGCTCAAGGTCTCGACCTCGCCACGGCCGGCAAAGTGCCGGCTTTCGCTGGTATCGAAATCGACACCGGCGTTGAGCAGGTGGAGGGTGAGGTCCTTGGGGCTGTCGCAGAAGCACTGGAGGTAGACGTCCGAATGCTCGGTGGCAGTGCCGTTGAGTACCGCCCCGGCCAGGTAGGGGCGGAATGCGGCCAGGTCACTCATGACCAGTATGGCCAGGCGGCGCAGGAGCGCCAGCACGCGCGGCTGGCTGTCCGAATGGAACAGCGCCTGGTAGGCGCGGACCTCGGCCTCGACCATCTCGTTGTCGGGGAGCCACTCGCCGGTTACGCGGATGTCGCCCAGCAACTGGCGCGCGGCCTTGCGCTTGGCGGTGGCGTAGTCGGCACCGTCTTCCGCGATCATGCGGGCGGCGGCCTGCGCAATTTCTTCGCGCAGGCGGATGGGGTCCAGGGTGGGGCGGCGGGGCATGTGGAGATGATACCGGAGGGATTGGGGGAAGCGCCCCGAGCGGGGTTTGGTTTCTTAGAGTGGGCTGGGAGGCTTGAGATTCCGTTGGCTGGCGGATTTCCCGTTAAAGCCAGCTTTAGCGGTTTAACTTCAAAGTCAAAGACGGCTCCCCCTGCGGGGAGCGACCTTCCGGGGCGGGTTGCACGGCTCGAACCGAACGGCTTCCGGGGCTCGCTGGGCACCCTGCGGAAGTGGATTTCCGCCCGGTGCCGCAGGCATCCCTCGGGATTCCCCCTGCCCCCCTCAGGTACAATTCCCCCTCATTCAGAAGCCACAGGCCCGGCCGCCCAGGCCCGCCGAATCCCAAATCCCATGCATATTCACATCCTCGGTATCTGCGGCACATTCATGGGCGGCCTTGCCGTACTGGCCAAGCAGGCTGGCCACCGCGTGACCGGTTGCGATGCCAATGTCTATCCGCCCATGAGCACGCAGCTCGAGGCCCAGGGCATCGAACTGATCGAGGGCTTCGATCCGAGCCAACTGGCGCTGGCGCCGGATCTGTTCGTGATCGGCAATGTGGTCTCGCGCGGTAATCCGCTGATGGAAGCCATCCTCAACCGCAACCTGCCCTATACATCCGGCCCGCAGTGGCTGGGCGAGCATGTGCTGCGCGGCAAATGGACGCTCGCGGTGGCGGGAACCCACGGCAAGACCACAACGACTTCCATGCTGGCCTGGATCCTGGAGGGTGCGGGCTACAACCCGGGTTTCCTGGTTGGCGGCGTGCCCCAGAACTTTGGGGTGTCGGCGCGCGTGACCGAGTCCGATTTCTTCGTGATCGAAGCCGATGAATACGATACGGCGTTCTTCGACAAGCGCAGCAAGTTTGTCCACTACCGTCCGCGCACGGCCATCCTGAATAACCTGGAATACGATCACGCCGACATCTTCCCGGATCTTGCCGCGATCGAGACCCAGTTCCACCACCTCGTGCGAACCGTGCCGGAGCAGGGCCGCCTGATCGTCAACGGGGCGGAAGAGAGTCTGGCGCGCGTGCTGGAGCGGGGCTGCTGGAGCGAGACGGAGCAGTTCGGCATGGGCGACTGGCGTGCCGGGGAGCCTGCCGGCGCCACTGGCGGCGCGGCGCAAGACAGCTTCGATGTCTGGTTCGGCGAGGCACTGCAGGGACGGCTCACCTGGGACTTGCAGGGCACGCATAACCGCCTGAACGCGCTGGCTGCGATCGCGGCGGCAAGGCATGTGGGCGTGCCGCCGGCCCAGGCGATCGATTCCCTGTCGCGCTTTGCCAATGTGAAGCGCCGCATGGAAGTGCGGGGCGTGGTCGACGGCATCACGGTCTATGACGACTTTGCTCACCATCCCACCGCGATCCAGACCACGCTCGACGGCCTGCGCAAGCGGGTTGGCGGGGCGCGCATCCTGGCCGTGCTGGAGCCGCGCTCGAACACCATGAAGCTGGGCGTCATGAAGGCGCAACTGCCGGCCAGCCTGGAGGCGGCCGACCTCGTATTCGGCTACGGCGCGGCCAGCGGCAAGGATGCCCTGGGCTGGGACCTGGCCGAATCACTGGCGCCGCTGGGCGAGCGGGCTGCCGCCTTCAGCGATCTTCCCGCGCTGGTGCGGGCGGTGCGCGCCGCGGCGCGCCCTGGCGACCACGTGCTGGTGATGAGCAACGGCGGTTTCGGCGGCGTGCACCAGAAGCTGCTGGATGCCTTCGCTGCCGGCGCCACAGCCTGAGCGGGGGCCGGCATGTTGTTGTACCTGCACGGTTTTCGCTCCTCGCCGCAGTCGTTCAAGGCGCGGCTGATCCAGGAGCGCATGCGCGAATGGGGCGTTGGCCGCCATTACGCCTGCCCCGTGCTGAATGTGTCGCCGGCGGCGGCCATCGCCCAGGCGGAAGCGGCGATCGCGGCATCCCAGGCGGGCGGCGCGCAGCCGCTCACCATCGTCGGGTCTTCGCTGGGCGGTTTCTATGCCCGCCGGCTGGCCGAGCGCCACGGCTGCCGCGCGGTGCTGCTTAATCCGGCGGTGCATCCGTGGACCGACCTCGAGCGCTACCTGGGCGACCAGCCGCTCTGGCATGGCGGAGGTTCGGTGCGCGTGGAACGACATCATCTGGACGAACTACTGGCGTTGCGGGTCGAAGCCATCACCCGGCCGGAGCGCTATTTCCTCATGGCCGCCACCGGCGACGAGGTGCTGGACTATCGCGAGATGCTGGCGGCGTTCCCCGGCGCGCATACGCGCGTCATTGAGGGCAGCGACCACGGCATCAGCGAATTCGCCGGCTACGTCGACCAAGTCCTGGCCTTCTGCGGCTATGGTCCCGCTGGACAGATCAGCCCGGCCAACCTGGAGCCGCAGGCATGAGCGCGGTATGAGCGGGGCGCATGTGCGCCGCAGCGGTTGGCACTCCCATTTACCCGAAGATCCCGCCATCAGCGCGAACCTGCGCCGCTGGGTCATTGGTGACGGCTCGCTGACTGCACGGCTGGTGGCGGCGTCGAGCCGGTTCCGGGTGCGTTGCCTGGCGCAGCGCATGGAGCTTGCCCTGGCCGACGAATGGCAGGCGCTGGGCCTGCCAGCGCGCCATCGCGCGCTGGCGCGGGAGGTACTGCTGGTCTGCGATGGCGTCCCGGCCATCTTTGCCCATACGGTGGTGAAACCCGACCATGCCCGGCGCGACTGGCCGTTCCTGCGCGGCTTGGGCGAGCGACCCCTGGGCGGTGCACTGTTTGTCGATCCCCGCGTGCTGCGCGAGCCGTTCGCATTTGCGCGCTTGTTGCCGCATCACCCGTTGCGGCGCCGGCTGGAGCAGGCGGTCCCGGCGATGCGCGAACCGCCGCCGTCCTCCATGTTGCCGGCGCGGCGCTCGGTCTTCCGGCGCGGCGGCGGGGTCATGCTGGTGACCGAGGTATTCCTGCCGGACCTGCGGCAGCGGCCCGCGCCGGAAAGCCCGAATGCGCCCGCGTCCGATCAGGGCGGTTCGGACCAGTAGCTCGCAAGTACCCATCCAAAGCAAGAACATCCCACGACCACTACCAAGAAGAAGAGACCAACATCATGAAATTGCAGGGACGTGTTGCCATCATCACCGGCGCTGCCGCCGGCATCGGCTTTGCCACCGCGCAGCGCTTTGCCGCAGAAGGCGCGCTGGTGGTGCTTTGCGACGTGAAGGACGAGCGCGTGCGTGCCGCCGCCGGGACCCTCGCCGCGACGGGTGCCACCGTCAGTGCCTTCAAGGTCGATGTGACGCGCCGCGACGAAGTGGACGCCATGGTCGCGGCCACGCTCGCCAAACACGGCCGCATCGACATCCTCGTCAACAACGCCGGCATCACCAAGGATGCGCGGCTGGCCAAGATGAGCGAGGCTCAGTTCGACGCGGTTATCGACGTCAACCTCAAGGGCGTATTCAATTGCGCGCAGGCGGTGGCTTCGATCATGACCGAACAGGGCAGCGGTGTGATCCTTAATGCATCTAGTGTGGTGGGCCTGTACGGCAACTTCGGCCAGACCAACTATGCGGCCAGCAAATTCGGCGTGATCGGCTTTACCAAGACGTGGGCGCGCGAGCTGGGTCCGAAGGGCGTGCGCGTCAACGCGGTTTGCCCGGGCTTCGTCGCGACCGAGATCCTGCAGACCGTGCCGGAGAAGGTGCTCGACGGCATGAAATCGTCCTGCTGGCTGCGCCGGCTGGCCGAACCGGCGGAAATCGCCAGCATCTATACCTTCCTGGCCAGCGACGACGCTAGCTACGTCAATGGCGTGGCGATCGAGGCCAGCGGCGGCATGTCGCTGTAACAGCTTGACCCGCGCCGGGCTTGCGGCCGGCGCGGTGCGGTATCATCTCAGGTCCGGTTGCCGTCTCGCCTGAGGGCGGCCTTGCACCATTTCCCTCACCGGGCCGTTCCCACAGGCGTTACAAGGCGCCAGGGCGCTTGTTTTCCAGAACGGTTCCCGGCATTTCTGAAAGTACCGATCCATGCAGTTGCTGTTCGAAGAAGGCGGCGAGATTCGCGCCGGCACCGTGCTGACCCAGCAGGGCGAGTCGTACCAGGTGGAGCTGCCCGCGGGCAAGCGCACCAAGGTCAAGTCGCGTGACGTACTGTTGCAATTCGCGCAGCCGTCGGCGATCGAGCTGGTGCGCCAGACCGCCGAGCTGGCCGGCGAGGTCGACCTGGAATTCCTGTGGGAATGCGCGTCGGAAGAAGAATTCGGCTTTGTCGACCTGGCGACCGAATACTACGGTGCGGGTGCGAGCGTGGTGCAGCAAGCTGCGCTGGCGCAGACGCTGCACGGCAATCCCGTGTATTTCCGCCGCAAGGGCCGCGGGCGCTACCAGCGCGCGCCGGAAGACCAGTTGAAGGCTGCGCTCGCCGCGCTCGAGCGCAAGAAGCAGCAAGCCCTGGTGCAGGCCGAGTACGAAGCCCAGCTCAAGGCCATGACGTTGCCCGACGCCTTCCGCGGCAAGGCACTGCAACTGCTGTTCAAGCCCGACAAGAACAGCCTCGAATACAAGGCGATGGACGCCGCCTGCACCGCGCTTGGCATGTCGCCGATGCGGCTGATGGTGGCAGTGGGCGGCATTGCCAGCCCGCGCGCGCTGCATGAGGCCAAATTCCTCTCCGAATGCTTTCCCAAGGGCACGGGCTTTCCCGACGTGCCCGTGCCGGAACCCGTCGGCGACCTGCCGCGCGCGGAGGTGGAGGCGTTTTCCATCGACGACGTCACTACCACCGAGATCGACGATGCGCTGTCGGTCACGCCGCTCGACGGTGGCCAGATCCGCGTGGGCATCCATATCGCGGCCCCCGGCCTCGGCATCCGCCGTGGCGAGCCGCTCGATGCCGTGGCGCGCCAGCGCTTGTCGACCGTGTATTTCCCCGGCGACAAGATCACCATGCTGCCCGACGACGTGGTGGAGCGCTACACGTTGCAGGAAGGGCGCGAGTGCCCGGCCTTGTCGCTGTACGTGGTCTACGATCCGGCCCAGCAAGCCATCGTCAGCAGCGAGACCCGTGCCGAAATGGTCATGATCGCGGCCAACCTGCGCCACAACCTGCTTGAGGACGTGGTGACCGAGGCCGCGCTTGCCGCGGGCACCGGCGACTACCCGTTCCGCGAGGCGCTGACCCAGCTGTGGCACTTCTCCGGATGGCTGCACGATGAACGCCAGAAGGCGCGCCTGGCGAGCGGGCTGCGGCCCGAGTCGCACAACCGCGCCGACTACAACTTCTACCTCGACGAACTGGCCGACGGCGGCGAGCGAGTGCGCATCGAGCAGCGCCGGCGCGGCTCTCCGCTCGACAAGATCGTGGCCGAACTGATGATCCTGGCCAACAGCACCTGGGGCAAGCTGCTCGCAGACCACGGCGTGCCGGGCATCTACCGCACGCAGAAGGCCTGGGGCATGCACCGCACCCGCATGCAGACCTATCCGGCCCCGCATGAAGGGCTGGGCGTGGCGCAGTACGCCTGGAGCACTTCGCCGCTGCGGCGCTATGTCGACCTGGTCAACCAGTGGCAGATCCTGGCGGTGGCCCAGCATGGGATCACGGCCAAGCTGGTGGCGCCGTTCAAGCCCAAGGACTCCGACCTGCTGGCTGCCGTAGCCGACTTCGAAGGCACCTACGCCGCTTATGCCGATCACCAGTCGACCATGGAACGCTACTGGTGCCTGCGCTGGCTGCAACAGGAAAAGCGCGAACGCCTGATGGGCTCGGTGCTCAAGGAAGGCGCGGTGCGCTTTGCCGAGATCCCGCTGGTCACGCGCGTGCCCGAACTGGTCCAGGCCTCGCGCGGAACCCAGGTGCTGCTGGAAATCGGCGCAACCGACGAAATCTCGCTGGAGGTGTCGTGCCGGGTCCTGGAGATCTTTGCCGGCGAAGGCGAATTGCCGTCGGAAGAACTGGAAGGCGACGACGAAGCCAGCGAAGTGTCGGCCGAAGCTGCCGCCGAGGAGGTAGCCGAAGCCGCCGCCGAGGGCGTGGCCGCGGAAGGCAGCGCCGAGGGCGACGCCGCGAGTGCCGAAGGTGCCACAAGCGAAGGCGCTTCGTCGGAGACACGCGACACCGGCGCCGGCGGCGCGGGCTGAGGTTCTCGGAAAAAACGAGGCGCTCCCTTACAATCGCAGTCTGAACCGGGGTCCGACCGACCCCGGCCCCGGTCTTGTCCCATCGACGCCGTCCAGCCAACGTCCCGCCCATCGTGAAAGCCGCTTTTTCTCCCCGCCAGTGGTGGAACGCCAGCAGCACGATGGCCAAGGCGCTGGTCGTCTCGGTGCTTGCCCATGTTCTGCTACTGACCGTGCGCGTGGTGGCGCCGGAGGCGTTCGAGATCAAGCGCACCGATGCCGCGCTCGACGTGGTGCTGGTCAATTCCAAGTCGGCGCAGCGTCCGCAGAATCCCACCGTGCTGGCCCAGGCCAACCTCGACGGTGGCGGCGAGCAGGACCAGCAGCGCGCGACCACGCCACTGCCGGCCCAGACCGTCACCAAGGACGGCGACCTGGTGCGCCAGATGCAGCGCCGCGTGGAGCAGATGGAGCAGGAGCAGCAGCGCCTGATGACGCAGTCGCGCGAAGCCGCGCCGTCCGTGCACAGCCAGCCGCTCAAGCCCGGCCAGCAGCGCATGGAGCATCCACTGCGCGGGCAGGACGAACGTACCTCGCTCGATGAGATGGCCAAGCTCGAAGCCGAGATCGGCCGCAACCTCGAGCAATACGCCAAGCGTCCCAAGCGCTATCAGCTCACCGCCACCAGCGCGCAGGAAGTGGAATATGCGCAGTACTACGACCGCCTGCGCCAGAAGATCGAGGCGCGCGGCACCACCGATTTTCCCCAGCGCAACGGCAAGCCGCTGTACGGGCAACTGATCCTGGTGATCAACGTCAACCGGCAGGGCAAGCTCGGCTATAACCGCGACGGCTACAACATCGATGCCATCGACGTGGTCAAGAGCTCGGGCGATCCCGCGCTGGACCGCCAGGCGGTGGCGATCGTGCGGGCCGCGGCGCCGTTTGGCCAGTTCTCAGCGCAGATGCAGGCGCGCCAGGATATTCTCGAAGTCATCTCCACCTTCAAGTTTTCGCGCAGTGGGCTGGAAACTCGCTTACAGGCCCGATGATGTCCTCTACTACGACTATGCAATCCCAGACCCAGGCCGACCGCTATGTGGTGATCGGCAATCCCATCGCACACAGCCGCTCGCCCGCCATCCATGCCGCTTTCGCGCAGCAGACCGGCGAGGCCGTCGAGTACGAGCGCCTGCTGGCGCCGCTGGACGGATTCGTTGCCACCGTGCGTGCCTTCTTCGAGGGTGGTGGCCACGGCCTGAACGTGACAGTGCCCTTCAAGCTCGAAGCCTATGACCTGGCGGAGCGCCTGACGCCGCGCGCCGAAAGCGCCGGCGCGGTCAATACCATGTGGATCGAGGACGGCGTGATCCATGGCGACAACACCGACGGCGTCGGCCTCACGCGGGACATCGAGATCAATCTCGATACCTTGCTCGAAGGCAAGCGCATCCTGTTGCTGGGCGCCGGCGGCGCGGCCATGGGCGCCATGCTGCCGCTGATTGCCTGCCGGCCCGATCGCATCGTGGTGGCTAACCGCACACCCCAGCGCGCCAGTGACATCCTGGAAAACGTGGCTCAGCAGGCCGACGAGTACGGCGTGGAATTGTGGGGCGGCGGCTTCGACGCGCTCGCGGGTTTGTCCGAGGACGACGCCTGCGACGTGGTGATCAATGCCACCAGCAGCAGCCTGCAGGGCGAACTGCCGCCGGTGCCGGCGGAACTGCTGGGCAAGGATGTGCTCGCCTACGACATGATGTACGGCGCCGAGCCCACGGTGTTCCTGAAGTTCGCCGCCCAATGCGGCGCGCGCACCGCGGATGGGCTGGGCATGCTGGTCGAGCAGGCCGCCGAAGCCTTCTACAACTGGCGCGGCGTGCGGCCTGCCACCGCCCCCGTGCTGGCAGCGCTGCGCGCCGAACTCCAGGCCGAAGCCGCGCGTTGAGCGCGGCGCTGCGGCCTGCAGGCATCGAACATGGCTGAGCGCAAGCGTACCGACCGTTCGGGGCCTGCCACGCGCGGCGGCGGTCTGAAGCCGCTGCGCTGGCTCGCCTACCTGCTCGGCACGCTGATCGCCGGCGTGCTGGCCATGCAGGTCTATTTCTTCCTGCAGATCGCTGCCTGGCAATACGTGAACCCGTCGTCCACGGCGTTCATGCGGGCCGAGCAGTGGCGGCTGTGCGGCTTTCAATTCTGGAGCTGCCAGGTGGACCGCCGCTGGGTCGGCTATGACGATATCTCGCGCAGCCTCAAGCGCGCGGTGATCGCCAGCGAGGACGCCGATTTCGTCAACCATCCCGGCTACGAACTCGACGCCATGCTCGAAGCGTGGGAGCGCAACAAGAAGCGCGGCCACATCGTGCGCGGCGGCTCCACCATTACCCAGCAACTGGCGAAGAACCTTTTTCTCTCATCAGAGCAGCATTACCTGCGCAAGGGGCAGGAACTGGCCATTACCTGGATGCTCGAGTTCTGGCTCGACAAGCAACGCATCTTCGAGATCTACCTGAATTCAGTGGAGTGGGGCGAAGGTGTATTCGGGGTCGAGGCCGCTGCCCAGCACTACTTCAAGACCAGCGCGGCCAGGCTCAGCGTGGGCCAGGCAGCGCGCCTGGCCGCCGCGCTGCCGGCGCCGAAGTGCTTCGACAAGAAGCAGTACTGCGCCAATGTGCGCGTGAACTTCAAGGCCAAGGCCAATATCATCGCGCGCCGCATGGGCGCGGCCACGCTGCCGGACTGAGCTGAGCGCGGCGGCAGCCGCGCCGCCACTTAGCTCAGCCAGCCTTTGCGCTTGAAATACACCAGCGGAATCGCCGCCGACACCGCCATCAGCCCGATCGCCCACGGATAGCCCGCGGACCAGTCCAGTTCCGGCATCAGCTTGAAGTTCATGCCGTAGATGCTGGCGATCAGCGTGGGCGGCATCAGCGCCACCGACACCACCGAGAACAGCTTGATGATCTTGTTCTGGTTGATGTTGATGAAGCCGACCGTGGCATCCATCAGGAAGTTGATCTTGTCGAACAGGAACGCGGTGTGGTTCTCGATGGAGTCGATATCGCGCAGGATCTGGCGGGCTTCGTCCTGCTGCTCGGCCGACAGCAACTGGCTGCGCATCAGGAAGGAGACCGCGCGGCGCGTATCCATGACGTTGCGGCGGATGCGGCCGTTCAGGTCTTCCTCGCGGGCGATGGTTTCCAGCACGTCGGCGGCGGCGGCATCGGTCACGTTTTCGGCCAGCACGCGCTTGCTGGCTTCCTCCAGCCGTTCGTAGACTTCCTCGATGGAGTCCGCCGAGTATTCCGCATCGGTGGCGTACAGATCCATCAGCACATCCTTGGCGTTGCGCACCGAACCCGGCCGCATGCGCGCGCGCAACCGCACCAGCCGGAACACCGGCAGGTCTTCGTCGTGGATGGAGAACAGCACGTCGCGGGTCAGCACGAACGCCACGCGCACGTTGCGCGAGATCTCTTCCTCATCGAGCAGGAAGTCGGTGCGGATATGGATGTTCTCGTCTTCGCCCTCGAAGTAGCGGGCCGAGGCTTCCAGGTCGCCCAGGTCTTCCAGTTCCGGCAGGGCTACGCCGTACGCTTCCTTGATCCAGGCGAGTTCTTCTTCATCGGGGCTGATGACGTCGATCCAGATCGGCTTGTGCTGCAGAAGTTCATTGCGATCGTCGACCTGCTCCTGTGCGAGCCGGCCTTTCTGCAGGACGAACAGGTTGATCATCCCAGGGCTTCCTTGTTGCGTTTGGCGAAGAAACGCGCAGGCTAGGCTTGGCCGGCCCCGGGCGAACTCACGCTTCGCGCGCAATGGCGAAGCATGAGCCCGCTGGCAAGCGTGATCGCGCTGCGCGCTTTTGCGAGCGTGCAAGGCGATGGCGTTTGCCGTTCATGGCTGGCAAGCCGGGAGAGGGAAAGTCCGGGACGAAGCGGCGCGCGCGGCGGCGGCCGTCAGGGGCACGGAAGAACACTCACCCGCAGTATGTGCTGCGGGCGAGTCCGACGAGGCGGTGGAGCGGGATGGTCCGGCTCCGGCGGTCGTCGTTACGCAGCCCGCAGTGACATGGCATTCGGTGCGATCGCAATCTGGCTGCGGCAACACGAACACCCGATGCTACTGCCCACGTAGTTTCTCCGGGATTATGATGGCCGCGAGTGTAGCCCAACGAGGGGGGCTTGTTAAGTGAAATCTGGGTGAATGCAGGCCCCGGCGCACAGTGTTGCCGTCATGCCGCCCGCGCGCTCCGGCGCCAGCGGCGCAACAGCGGCACCAGCAGCACCGAGGCCATGGCGGCGAACATCAGCACGATCGCGGCATAGTCCTGCCAGTGCGGCTGCTCGCCCAGCATCCACATGCCCGAGAACACACCGACCACCGGGATGAACATCATCGACAGGCTCGACACCACCGGCGGCAGGCTGCGCGCCAGCATGAACCAGACGAGATGGCAGTAGGCGAACACCACTACCGCGTTATAGGCGATCGCCCCCCACTCCACGGCATTGGGCAGGCGCCAGCCGTGCTCGAGCAGCAGCGTGCCGAGCAGCAGGAAGGGCAGCGTGACCACCAGCATCCAGAAGGTCAGCACGCCGATCGGCATTTCGATCTTGCTGCGCTTCATCATCTGCGTGCCCAGGCCCCAGCCGGCCGCGGCGCCCAGCATCAGCAGGGTGCCGCCCGGGCTGCCGGTCAGCGCCGCGATCTCGCCCGACAGCAGCAGCGCGGTGCCGGCCAGCGCGCAGGCGATGCCGATCCAGGCGGCGGCGCCAATGCGTTCGCGGAACAGCACCAGGCCCCAGACCACGGCCCAGATCGGCATGGTGTAGCCAAGGATGGCGGCGCGCCCGGAAGACAGCATCTTGACGGCGCAGATCGCCAGCAGATGCCAGAACACCATGTTGGGTATCGCCAGCTTGATCACGGTCGGCCACTGCCCCGCCGGGACCCGCAGCGATTCGCCGCGCAGGCGCAAGGCCAGCCCCAGCGCCAGCACGCCGCCGGCCATGCAGAGCAGACGGAATCCCATGGCCGGGAACTGCGCCACGCCGAGTTTCATGATGGGCCAGTTGATGCCCCAGGCGAGTGTGAGGATGACGAGCAGCACCAGGCTGCGGCGGTCGAGAGACATGGCGGGGTGGCGGCTGTGTGCGACGCCGCTCTTTGTATCGAGGAAGAACGGCAGAAGATAGCACGCAACGGGTAAAATCGCAGAACGACTGTTGCCGCGGGGGAGCGCCGACCCGGCCCACAGGGCTCGGCGCGCAGCCGATGCGGCCGACCCAGATTAGCGAGCATTCCATGACATTCACCGAGCAGTTGGCTGCAGCCTGGCAGCGCAACGATTCCCTCCTATGCGTCGGGCTCGACCCCGATCCCGGCAAGCTGCCCCTGTCGATGACGGGCGCGGGCGGCGCCATTTTCTCCTTCTGCCGCGAGATCGTTGACGCCACCGCCGACCTGGTCTGCGCCTTCAAGCCGCAGATTGCCTATTTTGCGGCGCAGCGGGCCGAAGACCAGCTTGAGCAGCTGATCGCCTATATCCATGACGCCCACCCCGGAATTCCCGTGATCCTGGACGCCAAGCGCGGAGATATCGGCTCGACCGCGCAGCAATACGCCATCGAAGCCTTCGAGCGCTACCGTGCCGATGCGGTCACGGTCAATCCGTACATGGGCCTGGATTCGATGGAGCCCTACCTGGCTTATCCCGATCGCGGCGTGATCGTGCTGTGCCGCACCTCAAATCCTGGCGGCTCGGATGTGCAGTTCCTGCCGGTGAACGGCAAGCCCGTGTACCAGGTGGTGGCCGAAGCGGCCGCCACGCGCTGGAATACCAACGGCCAGATGTCGCTGGTAGTGGGGGCGACCTTCCCCGCGGAGATTGCCAAGGTGCGAGAGATCGTGGGCGACATGCCGCTGCTGATCCCGGGCATCGGTGCCCAGGGCGGCGATATCGAGGCTACCGTTCGCGCCGGGCGTACTGCCGCTGGCACTGGCATGATGATCAATTCCTCGCGCGCCATCCTCTATGCCAGCCGCGAGAAGGATTTCGCCAGCGCCGCGCGCAACGTCGCGCTGCAGACACGCGAAACCATCAACCGCTACCGCCAGGGCTGAACCGCCGCATCGTTGGCGGCCGTCAGGCCGCTGCATGCCTCAGGCCTCGTTGCGGACCAGTTCCAGCAGGCCGCGGATGGCGTACTCGGCGGCCTGGCGGCGGATCTGCTGGCGGTCGCCGCGAAAGCGCTGCGTTTCCACCGTGGTGGTGATGCGGTTGCTCCAGCCGAAGCAAACCATGCCAACCGGCTTTTCCGGCGTGCCGCCGGTCGGTCCGGCCACGCCGGTGATGGACAGCGCCACCTGGGCGCGGCTGTTGAGCAGGGCACCTTCGGCCATGGCGCGCGCCACTTCCTCGCTGACAGCGCCGTGATCGCGGATCAGCTTGGCCGGCACTCCCAGCATGGTCGACTTGGCTTCGTTCGAGTAGGTGACGAAGCCACGCTCGAACCAGCCTGACGAACCCGATACATCCGTAATGGCCGCGGCCACGAGCCCGCCGGTGCAGGACTCCGCCGTAGCGAGCAACAGCGACTTCTCGTTCAGGGAAATACCGACCTGGACGGCAAGCTGGTCGAGCAAGCGGCTGACGGACATGATGGCGGATTCAGTAAGGGTTGCGGGAAGTGCGGATTACAGCGAACGCCACAGGGCGAACACCAGCAGCGTGTAAAAGGCGGCCATCACATCGTCGAACATGACGCCGAAACCGCCGCGCAGGCCGGGTCCCTTGAGCGTGCGGTCGAGATGCCCGATCGGCGCCGGCTTGGCGATATCGAACAGGCGGAACCACAGGAAGGCCGCAAGCTGGCCCCAGAATCCGGTCGGCATCACAAAGGCCATGACCAGCCAGAACGCCACGATTTCGTCCCAGACCATGCTGCCGTGGTCGTGCACGCCCATGTCGCGCGCAGTGCGGGCGCAGGCCCACAGCCCTAGCAGGAAGCCGCCGGCGATCAGCCATAGCCAGGCCTCCGGCTGCACCCACATCGAGATCACCAGGTATGACAGCCACGCATACAGGGTGCCGACCGTGCCGGGGCCAACCGGCGACAGGCCGGAGCCGAAGCCCAGCGCGATCAGGTGGGCGGGGTGGGAGAGCATGAAGCGCGCCGTGGGGCGCAGGACCTTGGCGGCCTGGCCGGCTTCCAGGGTCAGGGCGGGATCGTGCGCGGAAGGCCCGGGCGGGTAGGCGGACATCAAGGATTGGCTCGTATGGTTCGGATGGGATTTTTCCGGACAACGGGTCCGGGCAGGGTCTGGCGCCCGGCATGGCTGCATGATGACACGGCGGACGCTGGCTTGTCAGGAGGAAGCGAAGTGATCGAAGCTGCTGCCCGAGTAAGCGCTCGGGTCGCCGTCCTCGTTGACCAGGCGCAAGCCGGGTTCGGGGGTGATGGCGCCGACACGCGTCAGCGGCAGCCCCAGCCGCGCGCCGATGGCGGCGACGGCATCGCGGGTGCCGGCGGGCGCGGTGAAGCAGAGTTCGTAGTCATCGCCACCGGCCAGCGTGCATTCCAGCTGGCGCGCCTCGGGTTGGCCGGCCATCACCTCCGAGCGCGGCAGGGCATCGACGTTGAGCAGGGCGCCCACCTGGGAGCGTGCCAGGATATGGCCGAGATCGCCAACCAGGCCGTCGGAGATATCTAGTGCGGCATGAGCCACTCCGCGCAGTGCCATGCCCAGCGCCACGCGCGGCGTCGGCGTCTCCATGCGCGGGCGCACCTCGGTGAAATCGGGCTCGGGCAGCAGCCATTCGCCGCGGCAGTCGCCCAGCGCCAGGCGGGCATCGCCGAGTGTGCCGGAGATCCAGATGTCGTCGCCGGGGCGCGCGGCATCGCGTCGCAGCGCCTTGTGCGCGGGCACGTCGCCGAACACCGTCAGGCTTAGCGTGAGGGGGCCGCGGGTGGTGTCGCCGCCGATCAGCTCGCAGCCGTGGGCATCGGCCAGTTCCAGCATGCCCGCGGCCAGTTCGGCCAGCCACTCGGGATCGGCTTCGGGCAAGGCCAGCGCCAGCGTGAACGCGCGGGGTTCCGCGCCCATGGCCGCCAGGTCGGACAGGTTGACGGCCAGCGCCTTGTGGCCCAGCGCCCGCGGCGCCACGTCGGGGAAGAAGTGGCGTCCGCTGACCAGCATGTCGGTGCTGATGGCCAGGTGGTGCCCGGGCCGCCCCTCGATCAGCGCGCAGTCGTCGCCCACACCCAGCACGGCCTTGTGCGCGGGCCGGGTAAAGAAACGGCGGATCAGGTCGAACTCGGAGAGCTGGGCGCTGGAGGTTTCGGGCATGGGGAGGTTTCGAGGCGGCGGAGATTCGGCGAAGGGCTGGGTAATACCGCCACACGAATGGCTTGCGGTGGCAAGCTGGCGTCATGCGGTGCGGCAGCTCGCCGGCGTGACTCACATCCCGGCTCCAGGACCGCGCCGGGGCGGGTTTCGCCCTGCTGGTCAGCCCTGGCGGCTTGCGGCATATTGTACCGAAACGCAAAGGTGCTCCGCGCAAAACGCTTATTGTGAAATAATATTTCACAATATAAAATGCGGGGTTCCAGAGGAAGAGACCGCGGGTACGTGGAGCCGGCCCGCCATTTCGTTTCCAGTAACGTCAATAACGGCTCCACCGACCGGAAGATGCGCCGATGACCAGTCCCCAGCAGCCCACGCCCCCAGAAGACCTGAAGCAGCAGCAGCGTGAGGCGCTGCGCAAAGCTGCCCTGGAATATCACGAGTTTCCGACGCCGGGCAAGATCTCGGTCACGCCGACCAAGCCGTTGTCCAACCAGCGTGACCTGGCGCTGGCCTACTCGCCGGGCGTCGCCGCCGCGTGCGAGGAAATCGTGGTCGATCCGGCCAATTCCTTCCGCTACACCGCGCGCGGCAACCTGGTCGGCGTGATCACCAACGGCACCGCCGTGCTGGGCCTGGGCGACATCGGTCCGGCGGCTTCCAAGCCGGTCATGGAAGG
>NZ_JBFTSG010000013.1:0-142660 GCF_056399885.1 Cupriavidus sp. 01L45
GAAGTGTGAAGTGTATGTCGGCGCCGGCTACGGTCCTGTGTTCTTCAAGTATTCGCAGGCGCTGACCAACCTGTTCGGATTCGCCGACAGCAAGTACAGCTACTACGCCGACCTGTCGGCCAATGTGCCGCTGAATTTCTGGGACCTGACGCTGAAYGCCCACGTGGGCTACCAGAACGTGAAACACGTGAACAGCGCCTCGTACACCGACTGGAAGCTGGGGCTGACCAAGGACCTGGGCAAGGGYTTCGCRCTGGCGRTCGCCTATATCGAYACCAAYGCYCACAASTCGGTCTAYACCAATACGTCTGGCCGCTATGTCGGCAAGGCTACCGCCTGGGCTTCGATCACCAAGACTTTCTAAACACGCATCAGGTTGAGCGGGCGCCGGACGCACGCCGGGCCGTCCCGCTCAGAGGAGAAATCGGATGAAACTGATCATCGCCGTCATCAAGCCGTTCAAGCTCGACGAGGTGCGCGAAGCGCTCTCGGATGTGGGCGTGTCCGGCATCACCGTGACTGAAGTCAAGGGCTTCGGTCGCCAGAAGGGTCACACCGAACTGTACCGGGGCGCGGAGTACATCGTGGACTTCCTGCCCAAGGTGAAGATCGAAGTGGCCGTCCCGGACGATGTGGTCGACCGGGCCATCGAGGCGATCGAGAAATCGGCGCGGACCGGCAAGATTGGCGACGGCAAGATCTTTGTCGCGCCCATCGAGCAGGTCATCCGCATTCGTACCGGCGAGACCGGCGGCGACGCGCTGTGACGCACAGCCCAACGACAAGAGGTTAATCACAATGAAATCCTGGTTCAAGCGCATCCTGACAACCGGCGCCGTGGCGCTGGCCCTGGGCACGGCCGGCATCGGCCTGTCCACCCACGCCGTGGCACAGGACAAGCCCGCGCCCGAAGCCTCCGCGCCGGCCGCTGCCACCGCCGTACCTGCAGCTGCCCCTGCTCCCGCGGCAGCGGCGGCTGCGCCTGCAGAGGCTGCCGCCCCCGCCGCGGCGCCTGCACCGGTGCCCAACAAGGGCGATACCGCGTGGCTGCTGGTTTCCACGGCGTTCGTGATCCTGATGACGCTGCCGGGCCTGGCACTGTTCTACGGCGGCCTGGTCCGCTCGAAGAACATGCTGTCGGTGCTGATGCAGTGCCTGGTGATCTTCTCGCTGGTGTCGCTGCTGTGGGCCATCTACGGCTACAGCTTCGCCTTCACCGAGGGCAACGCCTTCTTTGGCGGCACCGACCGGCTCTTCATGAAGGGGCTCAACGTCGATGCCGTGGCTGCCACCTTCAGCAAGGGCGTGGTGGTGCCGGAACTGGCTTACTTCGCATTCCAGTGCGCTTTCGCGGCCATTACCTGCGGCCTGATCATCGGCGCCTTTGCCGAACGCGCCAAGTTCTCGGCCGTGCTGGTGTTCGTGGTGCTGTGGTTCACCTTCTCGTACATCCCGATGGCCCATATGGTCTGGTTCTGGCCCGGTCCTGACCTGTACACCGACGCGGCAGCAGGTACCGCAGCCACCGCCAAGGCTGGCTGGCTGTTCCAGAAGGGCGCGCTCGACTTCGCCGGCGGCACGGTGGTGCACATGAACGCAGCCGTCGCTGGCCTGGTGGGTGCCTTCATGTTCGGCAAGCGCATCGGATTCGGCCGTGAGGCCCTGCGTCCGCACAGCCTGACCTTCACCATGGTCGGCGCCTCGCTGCTGTGGTTCGGATGGTTCGGTTTCAACGCCGGTTCGGCGCTGGAAGCCAACGGTTCGGCTGCGCTGGCCTTTGTCAACACGCTGCTGGCGACCTGCGCCGCAGTGCTGTCCTGGACCTTCGGCGAATGGATCAGCAAGGGCAAGCCCTCGATGCTGGGCGGCGCTTCGGGCGCGGTGGCAGGCCTGGTGGCCATCACCCCGGCGGCCGGCTTCGTGGGCCCGATGGGCTCCATCGTGATCGGTATCGCCGCTGGCCTGCTGTGCCTGTGGGGCGTGACCGGCCTGAAGAAGCTGCTGGGCATGGACGACTCCCTGGATGTCTTTGGCGTGCACGGCGTGGGCGGCATCCTGGGTGCGTTGCTGACCGGCGTGTTTGCCTCGCCGAGCCTGGGCGGCACGGGGATTTACGACTACGTGACCAATAAGGTGGCGGACGACTATTCGATCATGGGCCAGTTGTGGATCCAGTTCGAAGGCGTGCTTACCACCATCGTGTGGTCGGGCGTGGTGGCCTTCGTGGCCTTCAAGCTGGTGGATATGCTGATTGGCCTGCGGGTGCCGGAAGAAGAAGAGCGCGAGGGCCTGGATATCACCTCGCACGGCGAGACCGCGTATGAAGCCTGATCGCAATGGTGTTGTGCTGGAGAGCTGATTGGGAATCTTCTCTCAGGAGTTTCGCCCGGCCTTGTGCCGGGCTTTTTTCGTTCAGGCGGCACGCTTCGTGGCGGAATCGGGGCGCATCCCGCCGTCATTGGCCGGGATGGCGGCGCTGTTCTTCGCAAAGTGCTTAAATCCGATCTTAAAAAGCTTCAATTGTTTTCAGGGGGTAGCGCACATACAGTGCGAGTGAGGCAGTTTCCTCCACCTGCAGAACGCTCCCCGTATCTGTCAGGCCATTTGAAAGCGCGGCTCCGGTCGCGCTTTTTTTTTGCTGCCCGCGGCCCTCGCCGGCAGGTCGCCCGGAAGTGTCTCCGATTGCTCCTGCGCCCACCCCCCCCCTTTTATTCCTGGGCCCCACCCCCATATCCGTATCCCTTATCCCTTATGCTGTCGCTCGCATATGCTTATTCAGGCGGCGCCAGCAGCCAATTGGCCGTTCCTCTACAATCTGGGCGAACGATAAAGACGATCACTAGGATGTATATGGTCCCGCATCTCATCACCGCGCTGAACGGTCCGCTGCTCGAGCTGGAAAAAAAGATCCTGGATGCGACGCCGTCCATCGAGCGCTGGTTCAGGCTGGAATGGCAGGAACATACGCCTCCGTTCTATTGTTCGGTCGACCTGCGCAATGCCGGCTTCAAGCTGGCCCCTGTCGATACCAACCTGTTCCCCGGCGGCTTCAACAACCTGGCGCCCGAAATGTTGCCCTTGGCCGTCCAGGCGGCCATGGCGGCAATCGAGAAGATCTGCCCGGACGCCAAGAACCTGCTGCTGATCCCCGAGCGCCACACCCGTAACATGTTCTACCTGCAGAACGTGGCGCGGCTGTCGCTGATCATGCGCCAGGCCGGTCTTAATGTCCGCCTGGGCTCGCTGTCCGAAGACATCACCGAACCGACCCCGATCGAGTTGCCCGACGGCCAGACGCTGGTGGTGGAGCCGTTGGCCCGCCTGGGCGCGCGCGGTCGCCGCCTGGGGCTGAAGGACTTCGATCCCTGCTCGATCCTGCTCAACAACGATCTCTCCGCCGGCATTCCGCCGATCCTGGAGAACATCAACGAGCAATACCTGCTGCCGCCGCTGCACGCGGGCTGGTCGACGCGCCGCAAGTCGAGCCATTTCGCCGCCTACGACGAGGTTGCCAAGAAGTTTGCCAAGCTGATCGACGTCGATCCGTGGATGGTCAACCCGTACTTCGCCAAGTGCTCGGGCATCGATTTCCACGAGCGCGTGGGTGAAGAGGCACTGGCCGACTCGGTCGAAGGCGTGCTCAAGAAGATCGCCAAGAAGTACCGCGAGTACGGCATCAAGGAAACACCCTATGTGGTGGTCAAGGCCGACGCGGGCACCTACGGCATGGGCATCATGACCATCAAGGATCCTTCCGAAATCAAGGGGCTGAACCGCAAGGAACGCAACAAGATGAGCGTCGTCAAGGAAGGCCTTGAGGTCAACGACGTCATCATCCAGGAAGGGGTGCACACCTTCGAGAAGGTCAACGAGGCGGTGGCCGAGCCGGTGGTGTACATGATCGACCGCTATGTGGTCGGCGGCTTCTACCGCGTCCATACAGGCCGCGGCAACGACGAGAACCTGAATGCGCCGGGCATGCATTTCGTGCCACTGGCCTTCGCGCCCAATGGCATTCCCGACAGCCATGCCAAGCCTGGCGCAGCGGTGCCGAACCGTTTCTACATGTACGGCGTGGTGGCGAGGCTGGCCTTGCTGGCGGCGTCGCTGGAACTTGAGAAGACGGACCCGAATCCGATTCTCTGACATGTCTGAAATGGCGCTGCCCCGCTGGCGGCGCCTTGACGCGCCGCGCAAACCACGCGGCAACCCTGCGACCGGGACGAGCCATCATGCGTATTCTGTTTATTACCGATCCGCTGCACACCTTCAAGACCTACAAGGATTCGACGTACGCCATGATGGTCGAGGCGGTCGAGCGCGGGCACGAGCTGTTTTCTTGCCTGCAGTCGCAGCTGTCGCTGTCGGCCGACCAGGTGGAGGCGGTTGTGCATCCGCTGCAACTCACAGGCGATCCGCATGACTGGTACCGCACCGGCGAGGCCAGCCTGCAGCTGCTGACGGGCTTCGATGCCGTGCTGATGCGCAAGGACCCGCCGTTCGACATGGAATACGTCACCAGCACCTGGCTGCTGGAACTGGCGGAGTCGCAGGGCGCCAATGTGTTCAACAAGCCGCAGGCGGTTCGCGACCATTCCGAGAAGCTGGCGATTGCCCAGTATCCCGAATTCATCACGCCGACGCTGGTCACGCGGGATGCCGACCGTATCCGCGCTTTCCATGCGGAGCATCGCGATGTCATTCTCAAGCCGCTCGACGGCATGGGCGGGATGGGAATCTTCCGGGTCGGCCCGGACGGCATGAACCTTGGCGCCATCATCGAGACCCTGGGCGAGGACGGCGCGCGCACCCTGATGGTGCAGCGCTATATCCCCGCCATCAAGGACGGCGACAAGCGCATCCTGCTGATCGGCGGCGTGCCCGTGCCATATTCGCTGGCGCGCATTCCCAAGGATGGCGAAGTGCGCGGCAACCTGGCCGCGGGTGGTACCGGCCGCGCCCAGGAGCTTTCCGCGCGCGACCGCGAAATCGCCGAGTCGCTGGCGCCGGGCCTGTGGGAGCGCGGTTTGCTGCTGGTAGGGCTGGATGTGATCGGCGATTACCTCACCGAAGTCAATGTGACGAGTCCGACCTGTTTTCAGGAAATCACCCAGCAGACCGGCTTCCAGGTTGCCGCCATGTTTATCGATGCGCTGGAGCAAGCCGTGCAGGCCCGTGGCCGCTGAGCTGTTGGCGCCGCGCCAAACCGGGGCGCCGAGCTGAATCTCCGGCCAGCGTGCCTGCTACAATCGCGTCAATCCAACGGATTCACCACCATGGCAGGCATCCTGATCATCGCGCACGCCCCGCTGGCTTCGGCATTGCGCGAGTGCGCCGCCCACGTCTACTGCGGCCAGCCGCAACGGCTTGAAGCCATCGACGTCATGCCCGACGCCGAGCCCGCGGCCGTGCTGGCCGAAGCCCGGCGGCGCCTGGCCGAGGTCAGCGAAGACAATGGCGCGCTGGTGTTGACCGATATCTTTGGTGCCACGCCGGCCAATATCGCGGCCCGCCTCGCCGAGCCGGGCCGCGTCAAGGTGCTCGCCGGCGTCAATCTTCCCATGCTGGTGCGTGCCATTTGCTACCGTACCGAGAAACTCGACCAGCTTGCCCTCAAGGCGCTGGCGGGAGGCTCGCAGGGTGTGCTGCAGGTAGGCTCCACCACCGTCCAGAACCAGATCGCAAATCATCCCGACAAATATGCTGCAGAGGGACACCAACATCATCAATAAGCTCGGGCTGCATGCACGGGCTTCCGCCAAGCTGACGCAACTGGCGGGTAACTTCGTCAGTCAGGTCAAGATGTCGCGCAACGGTCGGCAAGTCGACGCCAAGAGCATCATGGGCGTGATGATGCTGGCCGCCGGCATCGGCTCCACCGTGACCATCGAGACCGACGGACCCGATGAGCAAGAGGCGATGGACGCGTTGCTGGCGCTCATCGCCAACCGCTTCGGCGAAGGAGAGTAGGAAGCCGATTCGGGATGAAAGCGGCGGCACGGAACGCCGCGGCGCGCCTGGCCAGGGCCGCTTCGTTTCATCCTGGCACCGCTTCCAAGGTTGCTGGCCCTGGCCAGACTTTTTAAACGTTCCTGACGGAGCGGTACATGCCATTTGCCCTGCACGGCATCCCGGTCTCGCGCGGCGTCGCCATCGGGCGCGCGCATTTGCTGGCGCCTGCTGCGCTTGATGTCTCCCATTACCTGGTCGACGAAGACCGGCTTGAGGCCGAGGTGGAACGCCTGCGCTCGGCACGCGCGGCGGTGCGGGCCGAACTGGTCACGCTAAAGCGCGATCTCCCGCGCGAAGCCCCGGAAGAGCTGGGCGCCTTCCTTGATGTGCATGCGATGATCCTCGACGACGAGGCGCTTGCGCGCGAGCCCGAGGCACTGATCCGCAACCGGCGCTATAACGCCGAATGGGCGCTGACCACGCGGCTCGAAGAACTGATGCGGCAGTTCGACGAAATCGAGGACGAATACCTGCGCGAACGCAAGGCGGATATCCGCCAGGTGGTCGAGCGCATTCTCAAGGTGCTGGCCGGCGCGGCCGTGCTGGCGCCGGCCCCGGTGCCGCCTTCGTCCCTGGCGCCCGATGGCGAGCCGGCACCCGGCGTGATCGTGGTGGCCCACGACATCTCGCCGGCCGACATGCTGCAGTTTCGCCATACCGTGTTCCACGGCTTCGTGACCGATCTCGGCGGGCGCACCTCCCATACCGCCATCGTCGCGCGCAGCCTCGACATCCCTGCCGCGGTGGGCGTGCAAAGCGCCAGCGAACTCATCCGCCAGGACGACTGGGTCATCATCGATGGCGATGCCGGCCTGGTCATCGTCGATCCGTCGGCCATCATCCTCGAGGAATACCGGCACAGGCAGAGCGAGCGGGCGCTGGAGAAAAAGCGCCTGCAACGCCTGCGCCATACGCCTGCCGTGACGCTGGACGGGCTTGAGATCGACCTGCTGGCCAATATCGAGATGTCCGAAGACGCGACCGCGGCGCTGACCGCCGGCGCGGTCGGCGTGGGCCTGTTCCGCTCGGAATTCCTGTTTATGAACCGACGCGGGGAACTGCCCGACGAGGAAGAGCAGTTCCAGGCATATCGCGGCGCGGTGGACGCCATGCACGGGCTGCCGGTCACCATCCGCACCATCGATATCGGCGCCGACAAGCCGCTGGATGGCCGGGAGGGGCGCGATGGGCGCGGCGACGATTTCGAAACCGCGCTCAACCCCGCGCTGGGCTTGCGCGCGATCCGCTGGTCGCTGTCCGAGCCGGCCATGTTCCTGACCCAGTTGCGTGCATTGCTGCGGGCCTCGGCCTTCGGGCCGGTGCGGCTGCTGATCCCGATGCTGGCCCACGCGCGCGAGATCGACCAGACTCTGGACCTGATCGCACAGGCCAAGCGCCAGCTTGACGTCCGTGGCCAGGCTTTCGACCCGTTTATCAGGGTCGGAGCGATGATCGAGATCCCGGCCGCCGTGCTGATGCTGCCGCTGTTCCTGCGGCGCATGGATTTCCTCTCCATCGGCACCAACGACCTGATCCAGTACACGCTTGCCATCGACCGCGCCGATAACGCCGTGGCCCATCTCTACGACCCGCTGCATCCGGCGGTGCTGCAACTGATCGCGCGCACCATCCGCGAGGCCAACCACGCCGGCGTGCCGGTGGCGGTGTGCGGCGAAATGGCCGGAGATCCCGCCATGACCCGGCTACTGCTGGGCATGGGGCTGCGCGAATTCTCGATGCATCCTTCGCAGTTGCTGCGGGTCAAGCAGGAAGTCCTGCATGCCGACTGCGAACGGCTGGAACGGCTGGTCGAGCAGGTGCTGAGCGCCTACGAGCCGGAGGAACTGGCCTGCGCGCTGAAGCAGCTCTGATTGCGACTGACAACCCTGTACAGACTAAGGTTTTTCGGGAAATGCAACACTCTCAGTGAGCATTATAAGGCACTTTAATGCGGCTTGTGACGTTGTCTCAATCCACAATTTCCTGCGTAAGTGCCGTGTGGTTGGCATGTACATTTTGTGGCTTAATGGGAATTGTTATCATTTTCGATCTCTGATATTCTGACGTACATCGCGGGTGACATGCCGGTGTCACCCCTCTCTCAAGGAGGGATTTGTGTACGTTTGCATCTGCAATCAGGTTACTGACCGAGAAATCCATGGGGCCGCGCATCTTGGCGTGGCCACGCTCGACGAGCTGGCTGAAACGCTGGGCGTGGGCACCTGCTGTGGCCGTTGCCGCGAATGCGCGCAACAGGTCCTTTGCGAAGGCGTCGCCGCGGTCCGCAATGTCAAGGTCGCCACCATCCAGGTCGTGGACATTTCCTCCTGTTCGCCTTCGGGTCCACGTGCCATAATGGACACTCGGGACCCGGCAGTCGCGAACGATCAGCGTACCGAGCTGGTTGCTTGAACTCGCCCGTAACTATCAGGTTACGGCGCGGTTTCGGTCGTTCAGACTGCATGCGGCGCGTCTTGCGCCGCTTCGCGTTTTTGCGGGGGCCCGTTGCTACAGGAGCCTCCTATGAAAGGTGACAAGAAGGTCATCCAACATCTGAACGCGCAGCTGAAGAACGAGCTGACCGCGATCAACCAATACTTCCTGCATGCTCGCATGTACCGCCACTGGGGCCTCAAGAAGCTCGGCGACGTGGAGTACAAAGAATCCATCGGCGAGATGAAGCACGCCGATCGCCTGATCGACCGCATCCTCATGCTCGATGGGCTGCCCAACCTGCAAGACCTCAACAAGCTGCTGCTGGGCGAAGACACCCCGGAAATGCTCAAGTGCGACCTGAAGCTCGAGCAAGGCGCGCATGCCACCGTCAAGGAAGGCATTACTTACTGCGAATCGGTGGGCGACTACGTTAGCCGCGAGATCCTGGTCGACATCCTGACCGACACCGAAGAGCATATCGAGTACCTCGAAACGCAGCTCGACCTGATCGACAAGGTTGGTCTGCCGAACTATCTGCAGTCGCAGATGGAGCCGGGCGAGCAGTAATCCGCCCAGCAGTCGGCCGCGGGTTCGCAAGAACGCAGTGGCCGCGCTCGCGCGGCGCCGTTCGGTGCTGCCGCCTCTCCCCGCATCCGGGTAGTAACTCTTCTCATTCGGATTCCCATTCCTTGCCAGTCGCTTCGCAGCCATCGCCGTTGCCGTGCCGGCGCCAGCTTGCCCGCGATCCGCGCGTGCAGCGGCGAGAGGCGCCAGATAGCATATAGGGTGCAGATGAGCGAGCGCACGCATTCGCAAACGCCACGAAACAGGAGCCGAGGATCATGGCAGAACCCATTCGCCTGACGCAGTACAGCCATGGTGCCGGCTGCGGCTGCAAGATATCGCCACAGGTGCTCGATGTGATCCTGGCCGGCAGCGGCAATCAGCATCTCGACCCGCGCCTGTGGGTCGGCAATGCCTCCCGCGACGACGCGGCCGTCTACGCGCTGGACGGGCTGGATCACGGCCGCGGCGTGGTTTCCACCACCGATTTCTTCATGCCGATCGTCGATGATCCCTTCGACTTCGGACGCATCGCCGCCACCAATGCCATCAGCGACATYTATGCGATGGGGGGCGATCCGTTGCTGGCCATCGCCATCCTCGGCTGGCCGGTGAAGTTGCTGCCACCCGAGGTGGCGCGCGAGGTGGTGGCCGGTGGTCGGCGCGCCTGCGAGGATGCCGGCATCCCGCTTGCCGGCGGGCATTCCATCGATGCCCCGGAGCCCATCTTCGGGTTGGCGGTGACGGGTGTGGTCGACCGCGCGCACCTGAAGCGCAACGATACCGCCACCGCCGGGTGCCGCCTTTACCTGACCAAGCCGCTGGGCATCGGCGTGTTGACCACGGCCGAGAAGCAGGGCCGGCTGCGCGCGCAGGATGCGCACCTGGCGCGTGACTGGATGTGCGTGCTCAACCGCCCCGGCAGCCGTTTTGGCAAGCTGGCCGGCGTGCGGGCCATGACGGACGTGACCGGCTTTGGTCTGCTCGGGCACCTGGTTGAAATGGCCGATGGCAGCCGCCTTACCGCTCGCCTCGACTACTCGGCGGTGCCGCTGCTGCCGGAGGTATTGCGCTATGTGGACGCCGGTTGCGTGCCTGGCGGTACGCAGCGCAACTTCGATAGCTATGGCGCGCGGATTGGCGCCGGCATAGGCAACCTGGGCGGCGCGCTGAGCGAGGTGCAGCGCGCCGTGCTGTGCGATCCGCAAACCAGCGGCGGTCTGCTGGTGGCGGTCGAGCCTGCCGGCGAAGCCGAATTCCACGCTGCCTGTGCCGAGTCCGGCCTGGCATTGGCACCGGTTGGTGAGATGGTGGTGCAGGGCCAGTACGCCGTCGAGGTGATCTGATGCGCGACGATGCGTGCGATTTCCGCCGGCTTTTCCTGTCCGGTGCCGCTTTGCTCGATGTACGCGCGCCGGTGGAATTCGCGCGCGGTGCGTTCCCTGGCGCGGTGAACCTGCCGCTGATGGACGACGACGAGCGCCACCAGGTGGGCTTGTGCTATCAGGAGCAGGGGCAGCAGGCCGCGATCGCGCTGGGCCACCGCCTTGTGAGCGGCGACGTCCGCGCCGCGCGCACCGCCGCCTGGGCGGCGTTTGCGCGGGCGCATCCGGAGGGCTATCTGTATTGCTTCCGGGGAGGCATGCGTTCGCAGATCGTGCAGCAGTGGCTGCGCGACGATGCCGGCATTGCCTATCCGCGCGTGACGGGCGGCTACAAGGCGATGCGCGCTTACCTGATCGACGTCATCGATGCCGCCGCCGCCGAGTGCGGCCTGCTGATACTGGGCGGACTGACTGGCAGCGGCAAGACCGAGCTGATCGCCGACCTGATGGCTAGCCAGGATGCGGCCATCGACCTGGAGGGCGAGGCCCGCCATCGCGGTTCCAGTTTCGGCCGGCGCGCGGTCGCGCAGCCCACGCAAATCGATTTCGAGAGCGATCTGGCGGTCGCGCTGTTGCGCCACCGCGCGAGCGGGCGTGCTGCCCTGGTGGTCGAGGACGAAGGGCGCTTCATCGGCGCCCGGAACCTGCCGCAGTCCTTCTACCTCGCCATGCAGGCGGCGCCGCTGGTCTGGCTCGAGGAGCCTTTCGAGGCGCGCGTGGATCGTGTGCTGGAGGACTACGTGCTTGGCCTGTCGCAGGAATTCATCGAGGCGCTTGGCGAGGAGGCGGGATTCGCCGCTTATGCCGCACGCCTGCGGGATGCGATGGCGGCAATATCCAGGCGGCTCGGCGGAGCCCTCTACGAGCGGCTCTCCGACTTGCTGGGGCAGGCGCTGGAGCGCCAGGCCGAGTCGGGCCAGACCGAGCTGCACCGGGGATGGATCGGGGTTTTGCTGCGGCAATACTACGATCCCATGTATGCCTACCAGCGCGAGCGGCGCGAGGCCAGGATCGTATTCCGCGGCGAGCGCACCGCCGCGCTCGCCTTCCTGCGCGAGCGTACGCGCGCATGACTGGCGCTTAGTGGCCGGCGTCCCCGTGGGCCTCGCCGCCGCAGACTTCGCAATCCGGCACGCGCCCAAGGCGCATGGTGGTCCATTCCATGCCGAGCGCATCGACCATCAGCAGCCGGCCGGCCAGGGTGGTGCCGATCCCCATCAGCAGCTTGAGCGCCTCTGCCGCTTGCACGGTGCCGACCATGCCCACCAGCGGCGCGAATACGCCCATGGTGGCGCAGGCCACTTCCTGCGCCGGCTGTGAGGGCGGGAACAGGCAGGCATAGCAGGGTGCGCCCGGCTGGCGGCGGTCGAACACGCTGATCTGCCCGTCGAAGCGCAGCGCAGCGCCGGACACCAGCGGCACGTTGTGCCGCACGCAGGCGCGGTTGACCGCCTGGCGCGTGTCGAAGTTGTCGCAGCAATCGAGCACCACATCGGCCCCGGCCACCAGTTGCGCCAGTTCGGCGGCGCCCACGCGAGCCTGCACCAGGCGGACGTCGATGCCGGGGTTGATGCGCAGCATGCCTTCACGCGCAGACTCCACCTTGGGTCGGCCGACATTGGCGGTGGTATGGATGACCTGGCGCTGCAGGTTGGTCAGGTCGACCACGTCGTCATCGACCACGGTAATGGTGCCAACGCCGGCGGAGGCCAGGTAGGGCAGGGCTGCGGCGCCCAGGCCGCCGGCGCCAATCACCAGCGCGTGGCTGGCCAGCAGCCGGCTCTGTCCCTCGATGCCGAGTTCGTCGAGCAGGATATGCCGCGAATAGCGCAGCAGTTGATCGTCGTTCATGGCGTGCAATGCAAAAGCGGCCCCGCGGGGCCGCTGTCGTCCATCAGGTTTTCAGGGAGCCTTGCCGGTCGGCGTGCCCAGCGGCGTTCCAATCGGTGCGCTCGCCGGCGGGGCGCTGGCTGGTGTCTTGCCGCCAGCTTTGGCCGGGGTGGTGCCAGACTTCGCGGAGGCCGGCTTGGCCGGCTTGTCCGACACGGCCACGGCTTCGAGCTTGGACTTCGAGCGCTTGACCGGCTGGCCTTCGAGCTGTGCGATCGCCTGCTGCAGCATGAAGTCCTCGGCCGAACCGAATTCGATCGGCTTCTTCTTGCGTTCCTTGTCGCGCTCTTCCGGCGACTTCTTGGCGTTGTCTTCCTCCAGCCGGCGCAACTCCTCGACGCGGCGCTGCTCGCGCTCGTTCATCTCGGGCTCCTCCGACTCCTGCTTGTTATGCAGGTGGCGCTCGGTGTCGATTTCGCGCGTGATCAGCGCGTCGTCAGGATCGCCTTCCGGGTTCTGGTCGACCGGGATGTCCGGGCGGATGCCCTTGGCCTGGATCGATTTGCCCGTCGGCGTGTAGTAGTACGCGATGGTCAGCTTGATGCCGGTGTCGTTGGTGAGCGGACGCACGGTCTGCACCGAGCCCTTGCCAAAGGTGGTCTTGCCCATGATCAGCGCACGCTTGTGGTCCTGCAGCGCACCGGCGACGATTTCGGAGGCTGATGCCGAGTAGGCGTTGGTCAGCACCACCATCGGGATCTTCTTGTACAGCGCCGGCAGGCTCTTGAGCGGATCGTCTTCGAGGGACGACAGCCGGTAGTTGTTGAACGTGGTCTTGTAGACGCGCTTGGCGTCGGGCACCTGGCCGTTGGTCGAGACCACGGTCACGTCATCGGGCAGGAACGCTGCCGCTACCCCGACCGCGCCTTGCAGCACGCCGCCGCCGTTATTGCGCAGGTCCAGGATCACGCCCTTGAGGTTCGGGTTCTTTTGCGCCAGTTCGTCCAGTTTCTTGCCCAGGTCCGCCACGGTGCGCTCCTGGAAGCTGGTCAGCCGCACCCAGGCGAGCTTGTCGTTGTCGATGAGCTTGGCCTTGACCGACTGCACGCGGATCTCGGCGCGCGTGATCGACACCGGGAAGGTGCGTTCCTCGCTCTTGCGATAGATGGTCAGCGTGACCTTGGTGCCCGGTTCGCCGCGCATGCGCTTGACAGCCTGTTCGAGCGGCAGGCCGCGCACGGGTTTGTCGTCGATACGGGTGATCAGGTCGCCGGGCTGGATGCCGGCACGGAAGGCGGGTGTGTCTTCGATCGGGTTGATCACCTTGACCAGCCCTTCTTCCTGGGAGATTTCGATCCCCAGGCCGGCGAAGCGGCCGCGCGTGCCTTCCTGCAGTTCCTTGAAATCCTTCTCGTCCAGATAGGCCGAATGCGGATCCAGGCTGGCGACCATGCCCTTGATGGCTTCAGTCAGCAGCTTCTTGTCATCGACCGGCTCTACGTACTCGCGCTTGATCTGGCCAAAGATGTCCGCCATCAGGCGCAGTTGCTCCAGCGGCAGGGGCCCTGAAGAGTTCTGCGCGGTGGCCGATAGCTGCAGCGTGGCGAGCACGCCGGCAACGAGTCCGGCAGAAACAAGACTTATGTTCTTGAGCGTCTTACGCATGAGGGCTGCCTGAACGTGTGAGGATTGTGCTGTGTCGGAGCCGGCCTGGCGTATCACACCGGCCGGTTTTGTCCGACAGTATAAGAGGGAGCGGCGAAAAAGGCCTGATCCACTGCATGAGGCGGCCGGGCGATGCGCCTGGGCGGCGCCCGCCCGGCCCTTGCCTCAGCGTGCCTTGCCCTGGTTCGCCACGGCGGCCAGGGAGGCGGCGATCGCTTCCTGGTCGCCCAGGTAGTAATGACGCAGCGGGCGCAGGTCGGCGTCCAGCTCGTACACGAGCGGGGTGCCATTGGGGATATTGATGCCAACGATATCGTCATCCGTGACCTGGTCCAGATACTTCACCAGCGCGCGGATGCTGTTGCCATGGGCTGCGATCACCACGCGCTTCCCCGATTTGATGTCGGGCGCAATGGATTCGTTCCATAGCGGCAGCACGCGGGCCACCGTGTCCTTCAGGCATTCGGTCAGCGGGATCTGCTCGTGCGGCACCTGGGCATAGCGCGGATCGTCGTACGCGACGCGCGGATCGTCCGTTTCGAGCGCCGGAGGCGGCGTGTCGTAGCTGCGGCGCCATACCAGCACCTGCTCGTCGCCGAACTTGGCGGCGGTCTCGGCCTTGTTCAGGCCCGACAGCGCGCCGTAGTGGCGTTCGTTCAGGCGCCATTCGTTCCGGACCGGGATCCACATCAGGTCCATTTCGTCCTGCACGTGCCACAGCGTGCGGATAGCGCGCTTCAGCACCGAGGTATAGGCTACGTCGAAGCCCAGGCCGGCTTCGCGCAGCAGCTTGCCTCCCAGCTTGGCCTGGGCCACGCCGGTGTCGGTCAGGTCGACGTCGACCCAGCCAGTGAAGCGGTTTTCGAGATTCCACGTGGATTCGCCGTGGCGGATGAGAACGAGTTTGTACATGCTGCTTCCAAAGCGTGAGAAACCTGTGTGCGCCATGCCACATACCGCCGCAGTTGTGTCAAGTAGGAGACAATGGCGGGTCGCGGGCACGAAACCGTCTATTTTATAATGCCGCCGACTCAACCCACCGGAATGCCAACGTGAATTTCTTCGCCGACTACAACAACCTTGCCTTGATCGCCCTCGCCGTGGTGTCGGGCGGCCTGCTGGCCTGGCCCGCCATCACGCGCGGAACCGCCGGCAAGACCGTCAATCCGGCCGCCGCGACCCAGCTGATCAACAAGCGCAATGCGGTGGTCGTGGATATCCGGGAAGCCACCGAATACGCCAAGGGCCACCTGCCGCAAGCCAAGAGCGCGCCACTCGCGGATCTTCCCAGCCGTGCCGCCGGCCTTGCAAAGGACAAATCCGTCCCAATCATCGTCGTGTGCCAGACCGGCCAGCGCTCGGGCAAGGGTCAAGCAGTCTTGAAGGAAGCCGGTTACAGTGAGATCTATTCGCTCGAAGGCGGCTTGGCCGCCTGGCAGCAAGCCGGCCTGCCCTTAGTCAAGTAAGGGGCGCCTGAAGCGGCTCCGGGGGCATGCCCCGTCGCCGCGCCAGCAGGGCGCCCGTCTTTGTCCGGTGTGGCGCAGTCCTGGCTTGCCGGCACCCGAGCTACGACCAGAGTCCCGTTTTTCAAGGAGAACCGCATGGCCCGCGTTGTGATGTACAGCACGGTAGTTTGTCCGTATTGCCAGATGGYCGAGCGCCTTCTGAAGGCCAAGGGCGTCGACGCGATCGAGAAGATCCTGATCGACCGCGAGCCCGGCAAGCGCGAGGAAATGATGACGCGCACAGGCCGCCGCACCGTGCCGCAGATCTACATCGACGAGACTCATGTGGGCGGCTTCGACGACCTCTCGGCGCTCGACCGCCAGGGCGGGCTGGTGCCCCTGCTGGCTGCCTGAAGGCCCCGCAGCCTCGGCGCGGGTGAATTCGTCACCCGCGTCATGTACCATATGCGTTTTCCAACCGGGTGCCGACCCGGGCCGTTGCCAGGGCCATTCCAGCCCGTGGCGCAGATGGTCCGTACGCCAGGTGCCCAACGCCTCTTTCCGGAAGCCTTTCATGAGCGACCAGCAAAACAATCAGCAGGAAGACCAGCCGTTCTTCAACATCCAGCGTGTGTACCTGAAGGACATGTCGCTCGAACAGCCGAATTCGCCCGGCATCTTCCTCGAGACCGAAGCACCGGCCGTGGAAGTGCAGGTGAACGTGGGTGCCTCGCAGCTGCAGGAAGGCATCTTCGAGGTGGTGGTGACCGGTACCGTGACCACCAAGGTGCAGGACAAGGTTGCCTTCCTGGTGGAAGCGCACCAGGCCGGCATCTTCGATATCCGCAACGTGCCGGTGGAGCAGCTCGACCCGCTGCTGGGCATCGCTTGCCCGACCATTCTCTACCCGTACCTGCGTGGCAATATCGCTGACGTGATCACCCGCGCCGGCTTCCAGGCCATCCACCTGTCGGAAATCAACTTCCAGGCGCTGTACGAACAACGCCTGCAGGCAGCCATGGAAGAAGCCGAAGCCGCACAGGGCGGCAGCAGCGGCATCGTGATGCCCGACGGCAGCCAGGCTCGCCACTGATCCTGCTGCAGTCAGTTGCAAAGACGGGGCCTCGGCCCCGTTTTGTCTTTCCGGCCCGCGTTACTTGATGAATGCGGCTTTGAGGCTGAACCAGCGAGGCGAACGCCATGAAAATCACTGTCTTCGGTGCAGGTGCCTGGGGCACCGCGCTCGCCAGCCATGCCGCCGCGGCCCACGATGTGGTGCTGTGGGGGCGTGACGTCACGCAGCTGGCGGGCATCGGCGCCGACCGCGTCAATGCCACTTACCTGCCCGGCGTACCGTTGTCCGGGCGGCTTGCGGTCGAGCCGGATTTCGAGCGCGCCGCGGCGCATGCCGATGTCGAACCCGACGGTCTCGTGATCGTGGCCACGCCCGTCTCGGGCCTGCGCGAAATGACGCGCAGGCTGGCCGCGCGCCAGACCGGGGCGTTGCGCATGCTTTGGCTGTGCAAGGGCTTCGAGGCCGGCACCAATGCACTGCCGCACCAGATGGTGCGCGAAGAACTCGATGCCGCCGGCCGTCTGCACGACACCAGCTACGGTGTGCTGACGGGCCCCAGCTTTGCCCGCGAGGTGGCGCTTGGCCTGCCGTGCGCGCTGACCGTGGCGGGCACGTCGCCCGCGCTCGCGGAACTGGCGCAGCATGCCTTCCATCACCATGCCATGCGCATCTACGGCAGCGACGACCTGGTCGGTGCCGAGGTAGGCGGCGCGGTCAAGAACGTGCTGGCGATCGCCACAGGCGCCAGCGACGGGCTGGGCCTGGGCCTGAACGCGCGCGCCGCGCTGGTGACGCGCGGCCTGGCCGAGATGACGCGGCTGGGCATGGCGCTGGGCGGCCGTGTTGAAACCTTTATGGGTCTGGCGGGCATGGGCGACCTGATCCTGACCGCCACGGGCGACCTCTCGCGCAACCGCAAGGTTGGCCAGCAACTGGCCGAGGGCAAGACGCTGGCGCAGATCCTGGCCGAACTGGGCCACGTAGCCGAAGGCGTGCGCTGCGCGCAGGCGGTGGCGGCGCTGGCAGCGGCAAAGGGCGTCGATATGCCGATCACGCGTGCGGTTTGCGCGGTGCTCTTCGAAGGGCTGCCCGCCGCCGACGCGGTGGCGCAACTACTGCAGCGCGACGCACGCGATGAGTGAGCGCATGCTGACCCGGCAACCATCGCGGACCTCCCGCGCCTGGCCGGTCGCTGCCATTTGCCAGGGACGCGAGTCCCTTCTTGATTGATTTCATTGAGTCCGGCGGCGATACGCTTGCGCATTTGCCACCGCCTTGCATCATGTCCCAAGACTTCATCGCGGCCCGCCGCCGCACCCTGATCGCCCTTGCCGCCGGCGCCATGTCCGGCATGGCAGGGACGGTAATGGCTTCGCCCGCGGCCTCCCAGCCCTGGCCAGCGCGCCCGATCCGCATGGTGGTGCCGTTCCCGGCCGGGTCCTCGCCCGACCTGATCGCGCGCCTGCTGACCGAGAAGCTGGCCGTCGCGCTCGGGCAGCCCGTGGTAGTGGAAAACCGCCCGGGCGCCGGCGGCAATATCGGCACCGGCATGGTGGCAAGGGCCGCGCCGGATGGCTACACCTTGCTGCTGACCATCAATGGCCCGCTAGTCACGGCGCCGACCCTGTCGCGCCATCTTGGCTACGACCCGGTGCGCCAGCTCGCGCCCGTGTCGCTGGTGGCAACTTCGCCCAATGTCCTGGTGGTGGATGCCCGCCTGCCGGTGCATGACGTACGCGAGTTCGTGGCGCTGGCACGGTCCCGTCCGGGCGTGCTGAACTACGGGTCGGTCGGCAACGGCAGCGCTTCCCACCTGGCGATGGAGCAGCTCAAGGCCGCGGCGGGGATCGACCTGCAGCACATTCCCTATCCGGGCTTCGCGCAGATCACCACCGCCATGGTCGGTGGCCAGGTGCAGGCTGGCTTCATGGTGCCGGCCATCGCCATGCCCCTGGTGACTGCCGGCAAGCTGCGCATCATCGCGGTCACCACCAGCGGGCGCACCGGCCTGTTGCCCGCGGTGCCAACCGTGGCGGAATCCGGCTATCCCGGCTTCGAGGCGATCTCGTGGCAAGCGGTGCTGGCGCCGGCGGGAACGCCCGCGCCGGTGATCGACCGGCTCTATCGCGAACTGGTGGCCATCATCGGCAGCGAGGATGTGCGCGCCAAGATGCGAGCCCAGTATTTCGTGCCGGCAGGGACGGCGCCACAATCGCTGCGCCAGACCATGGCGAGCGAAAAAGCGCGCTGGGACAAGGTGATTCGCGTCGCCGGCGTACAGCCGGAATAAAGCGCTTTCGTCAGCCCGGATCAGGCGCCGCCGGCAAAGCCGTTCTGGCGCCAGGCTTCGAACACGACGACCGCGACGGTATTGGAGAGGTTGAGGCTGCGGTTGTCCGGCCGCATCGGCAGGCGGATGCGCTGCGTGGCGGGAAACCACTCGCGCCGCTCCGGCGCCAGCCCGCGCGTTTCCGAGCCAAACACGAACCAGTCGCCAGGCTGGAAGCCGACCTGTCCAAACGGCGTCGAGCCGTGCGTGGTCAGCGCGAACATGCGGGTGGGGTCGGGCTGTTCGCTTTCCATCAGCGCATCCCAGTTCTCGTGCACGCGCATGCTGGCGTACTCGTGATAGTCCAGCCCGGCACGGCGCATGCGCGCATCCTCGAGCGGAAAGCCGAGCGGCTTGACGAGGTGCAGGCGCGCGCCGGTGTTGGCGCACAGGCGAATCACATTGCCGGTATTCGGGGGGATCTCGGGTTCGACCAGGACGACATTGAACATGGGAGTGGGCGGGCCGGAGGCGCCGCAGCCGTGAAACGCTGCGCAGCTTACCCTGCCGGGGGCCGCCTGTCACGCCGGGCAGTGGCGGGGAGGGTCAGCGCGTACTTCACTTGATGGCGGCGCCGGGCCTAGGGTGTGCGCAGCGCCACCAGCAGCGTCACACGCGTTGCGCCGTGAGCCTTCAGGACCCGCGCCGCTTCGCCCAGTGTGGCGCCGCTGGTCATCACATCGTCGACCAGGCCGACATGCAGGCCCGCGACATCGTGCCCGGGGCCGAGGCCGAAGGCGTCTTGCAGGTTGGCCTGCCGCGCGGGCAGGTCCAGCGTGGCCTGCGCCGGGGTATCGCGCAGGCGCGCCAGCAGCGTCGGCGCGGCGCGCACGCCGAGACGGCGTGCCAGTGGGCGTGCAATTTCCCAGGACTGGTTGAAGCCACGTTGCGCCAGCCGCCGCGGGGACAGCGGAATTGGCGCCAGCACATCGGGCAGAGTCAGTCCGCACGTGGCGGAAGCGGCCTGCCAGCGGCTTGCCAGTTCGCCCGCGAGCCAGTCCGCCAGCGGCAGCACGCCGCCGAATTTCAGAGCCAGCACCGTGCCGTCCTGCGGGCTGGCGTAGTCGCCGAGCGCGAGGGTGGCATCGAAGGGCGGCGGTTCATGGCGGCATTGGCTGCAGATCGGCGCATTGCCCGGCCCCGCGGCGCGCCCCAGGGGGCGGGCGCAGCAGCGGCAGCGCGGCAGCGGCGCCAGCAGCTCCTCCGCGCAGCCGGCGCAGACGGTTTCGTCCTGCACCGTGCCGCACAGCGCACAGGCCGCCGGCAGCAGCGCGCGCATCCAGCGCCGCGCATGCTGGCGCAGTGTGCTGTCGCCGGGGCATGCTGGCAGGTGCAAGGCGGGCGTGGGAGCCGGATGTGATGCCGGGCCGCCGCCGGCAGGCGCGGCGGCGGGCGCGTATACTTGCGGTCCGGTCGCGCTGTCCGCTGGCGCGCGCACCGTTTCCCGGACGGGCGCATCGCTGCGGCCGCCATCCCCATTCTCTTGCCGCCTGGTTTGACCGTGTCCCTGCATGACGCCGACTCCCCTGATGCCTATTTGCCGCCCACGCGGCTGACCCGCCTCGCCTTCGACCGGCGCAGCGCCGGTTTCGGCCAGCTCGATTTCCTGCTGGGCGAGATCGGCCAGCGCATGCAGGAGCGCATGCAGATGATCCGGCTGGCGCCGGCGCGCGCGCTCGATATTGGCTGCGGCCACGGCCGCGGCCTGGCCGCGCTGCGCGCCCAGTATCCGGATGCGCAGATCGCCGGCCTTGATATCTCCGGCGCCATGCTGCGCGAAGCGGCGCAGCGCGATCCCCAGCGCCAGTCCGGGTGGCTGGGGCGCCTGCTCGGCAAGCGCCCCACGTTCGACCTGGTGCAGGGCGATCTTGCCACATTGCCCTTCGCGCCGGCCAGTTTCGACCTGTTGTGGTCCAACCTCGCGCTGCACTGGCATCCCGAGCCGCATCGGGTCTTCCCGGAATGGCACCGGATCACCCGCGACGAAGGCCTTGTGCTGTTCTCGTTGTTCGGGCCCGATACGCTGGCGGAGTTGCGCGCCGCGTTCGCCGAAGTAGATGGCGACACGCATTCCCTGCGTTTCGTCGATATGCACGATATCGGCGACATGCTGGTGCACAGCGGCTGGTCGACGCCCGTGATGGACATGGAAACCCTGACCGTCACCTACGAGTCGCCGCGGACCCTGCTGCGTGAAGTGCAGGCCTTCGGCGGCCTGCGCCTGCCGCCGGTGGCCGGCAAGGGCGGGGGCTTGCGCGGGCGCGCCTGGCTCGACGCGCTGCTGGCCGCGTTCGAGCGGCGGCGCAATGCCGACGGCCTGATCCCGCTCACGTTCGAGATCGTCTACGGTCATGCCTGGAAGCTGGCGCCACGCGGCAAGCAGGCCGTCGACGAGCTGGGACACGCTGTCGTCCCGCTCGACAAGATCGGCCACGCGCGGCAGCGCAAGTAACGTGGCCGACGCCCTTGCATGCATCGCTCGCGCAGTCAAGCAGGCTTTCGCACGCACCGCGCTGAAGCACAAAAACTTGTCGCGCGCTAGCCCGTTGGTCAAGTGGCGGCCTTGTCCGTGTAGGCGAAGCGCCCTATAATGCGCCAGTTTGTCGCAGTGGTCTCCCTGGCACTATTTGCCCGAAATCGCACCCCAATGGTGCGTCCCAGGCGCAATCGTCCAGGCGTGCATCCGGTCACAGCGGTTGGCGATGCAAGGTTGGCGATGCAAGACTTGGGTATCGCATTCCAGACGGCGCAAGACGAATCCGACGGCAGGTCCGGCGGATCCGGCGCGCCGGACAAAGACTGGCTGATGAAGCGGAATTGCTCGCTGTCTCCACGCCAGGTTGGCTGGTTTTACCTCTCGATCGTCAGCATTTCGCTTGCCATCGCCTTGTTTTTTGCGTGGCGAGGGTCGTGGCTCGTCCTTCCCTTTGCCGGGTTGGAGCTGCTTGGACTGGGCATTGCCCTGCTGGTGCATGGGCGGCACGCGTCGGATTACGAACGCGTCAGCCTGGCCGACGGCAGGCTGGTAGTGGTTTCGGTCAGTGCAGGGCAGCTGACACGGCATGAGTTCAACCCGCTGTGGGTGCGGGTCGAGCTGGATGAATCATTGCGAGCGCTGGTGTTGCTGCGCTCGGGCGGGAGCGCTGTGCGGGTGGGGTGTTTTCTGGACCCGTACAAGCGGCGAAAGTTCGCGCAGGAACTCGTATCGGCTTTGCGTTATCTCTGAGAGGCAGCGAGGGCCCCGCGAGTGACAGATTTGAATCTGTAAATTGGGTAGATAACAAATGAAAATGTGGAAGAAGGCATCCGCAGCGTGTCTGGTGGGCGCGTCCCTGCTCACTAGTCATGCAGCCCTGGCAGTGGAAGACATGCCAGGCGGCCCCGCAGTGCGTCAGCTCAATCTGACCGAGCCGGTCACCAAGATCGCCGAGCAGATTCACTGGCTGAACTGGATGATGCTGATCATGTGCACCGTGATCTTCATCGGCGTTTTCGCGGTGATGTTCTACTCTGTGTTCACGCACCGCAAGTCCAAGGGCGCGAAGTCGGCCTCCTTCCACGAAAGCATCACCGTCGAGGTGATCTGGACCATCATCCCGTTCCTGATCGTCATCGGCATGGCCCTGCCCGCCACCAAGACGGTCGTGGCGATGAAGGACACCACCAATGCCGACATCACCATCAAGGCCACTGGCTACCAGTGGAAGTGGGGCTACGACTACCTGAAGGGCGAGGGCGAAGGCATCTCCTTCGTGTCCACCCTGACCACCCCGCGCGAACAGATCAACAACGAGGCCCCCAAGTCGAACACCTACCTGATGGAGGTGGACAACGAGATGGTGGTGCCCGTGAACAAGAAAGTCCGCATGGTGCTGACGGCCAATGACGTCATCCATGCCTGGATGATCCCGGCCTTCGGCGTCAAGCAGGATGCGATCCCCGGCTTCGTGCGCGACACCTGGTTCAAGGCCGAGAAGGTTGGCGTGTACCGTGGCCAGTGCGCCGAGCTGTGCGGCAAGGAACACGCCTTCATGCCCATCGTCGTGCGCGTGGTTTCGGACGCCGACTACGCCAAGTGGGTTGACGGCAAGAAGAAGGAACTCGCCGCCAAGGCCGACGACCCCAACAAGACCTGGACCCTGGAAGAACTCAAGGCCCGTGGCGAGAAGGTCTACACCGCCAACTGCGCGGTCTGCCACCAGCCGAACGGTAAGGGCGGCGGCGCGTTCCCGGCCCTGGACGGCTCCAAGGTCGTCAACGGTCCCGATGCTGGCCAGATGCACATCCTGCTGGAAGGCAAGGGTGCCATGCCGGTCTGGAAGCACCTCTCCGATACTGAACTCGCTGCCGTCATGACCTACACCCGCAACAGCTGGGGTAACAAGACTGGCGAAGTGATTCAACCGAGCGATTTCGTGAACGCCCGTGCCGGCAAGTTCCGCGAAGGCGGTGGCGCACCCGGCGCCAGCGGCGGCGACGCCGCACCGAAGACGGAAGACAAGCCCGCTGCCAAGCAGGCAAGCGCCGCGGGTGACCGCGCGGCAGGCTGAACAGGATTTCAGGAGTTTTCGCGATGAGTACTGCTACCCCGGACGCGCTCGCCCACCCGCACGACCACGCCCACGATGAGCACCACGATCATCCGCACGGCTGGCGCCGCTGGCTGTTCGCCACCAACCACAAGGACATCGGTACGCTGTACCTGCTGTTCTCGTTCACCATGCTGCTGTCTGGCGGCGCGCTGGCACTGCTGATCCGTCTCGAACTGTTCGAGCCGGGCCTGCAGTTCTTCCGCCCGGAACTGTTCAACCAGTTCACCACCATGCACGGCCTGATCATGGTGTTCGGCGCGATCATGCCGGCCTTCGTCGGCTTCGCCAACTGGATGATCCCGCTGCAGATCGGCGCATCCGACATGGCCTTCGCGCGGATGAACAACTTCAGCTTCTGGCTGATGCCCCCGGCGGCCCTGCTGCTGGTGCTGTCGTTCTTCGCACCGGGCGGCGCCACCGCCGCCGGCTGGACCCTGTACGCGCCGCTGTCGGTGCAGATGGGCCCCGGCATGGACATGGCGATTTTCGCCATGCACATCATGGGCGCCTCGTCGATCATGGGTTCGATCAACATCATCGTCACGGTGCTCAATATGCGCGCACCCGGCATGACGCTGATGAAGATGCCGATGTTCTGCTGGACCTGGCTGATCACCGCCTACCTGCTGATTGCCGTGATGCCGGTGCTGGCTGGCGCCATCACCATGGTGCTGACCGACCGTCACTTCGGCACGAGCTTTTTCTCGGCGGCAGGCGGCGGCGACCCGGTGATGTACCAGCACATCTTCTGGTTCTTCGGGCACCCCGAGGTCTACATCATGATCTTGCCGGCCTTCGGGATCGTCTCGCACGTCGTGCCGACCTTTGCCCGCAAGCGGCTGTTCGGCTATAGCTCGATGGTGTACGCGACCGCCTCGATCGCCATCCTGTCGTTCATCGTGTGGGCTCACCACATGTTCACGACCGGCATGCCCGTGACCGGCCAGCTGTTCTTCATGTACGCCACCATGCTGATCGCGGTGCCGACGGCCGTGAAGATCTTCAACTGGATCGCTACCATGTGGCGCGGCTCGATGACCTTCGAGACCCCCATGCTGTTCGCGATCGGCTTCATCTTCGTGTTCACCATCGGTGGTTTCACGGGCCTGATGCCGGCGGTTGCCCCGATCGACATCCAGTTGCAGGACACCTACTTCATCGTGGCGCACTTCCACTACGTGCTGGTGGCGGGCTCGCTGTTCGCGATGTTCTCGGGCTTCTACTACTGGGGTCCGAAGTGGAGCGGTTTCATGTACAACGAAACCCGCGGCCAGATCCACTTCTGGGGCTCGATGATCTTCTTCAACATCACCTTCTTCCCGATGCACTTCCTCGGGCTGGCCGGCATGCCGCGCCGCTATGCCGACTACCCGACGCAGTTCGCGGATTTCAACGCGATTGCTTCGATCGGTGCCCTGGGCTTCGGCCTGATGCAGGTGTATTTCTTCTTCTTCGTCGTGCTGCCGTCCTACCGTGGCGGCAAGGCAGCCGGAGACAAGCCTTGGGATGGCGCCGAGGGCCTGGAATGGACCGTGCCGTCGCCGGCCCCGTTCCACACCTTTGAAGTTCCTCCGCAGGTCAAGTAAGCAATGATGCGCGGAAGGATGGGCACGGCCCATCCTTCCGCGTCACGCAGGCAAGGTGTTATGCAGGATCCAAACAAAAGTCCATCGCAGGCAGACCGCAAGGCCTCGAATCGTCGTCTCGGCCTGATCCTCTTCTCCATCGTGATGGTTTTCTTTTTGGGTTTCTTCGCCAAGATGATTCTTCTCGGCTGAAGCTGCAGGGTATTGAGATGAGCGTGAGCCAGCAGTCAAACGATGCCACCGACAAGAAGTTCAACCGCGGGATGCTGCTGCGTCTGCTGGTGGTGGTGGCGTTGATGTTCTCGTTTGGCTATGCGCTGGTGCCGCTGTACAAGAAGATCTGTGAGATCACCGGCCTGAACGTGGTGACCACGCGGGATCTGTACGGCGGCCAGGTCAAGAATACGCAGGTGGACAAGACCCGCACGATCACGGTCGAGTTCGATTCCAACGCGCGCGGACCGTTTGCCTTCCGTCCGGTCAAGAGCAGCATGGAAGTGCACCCGGGCGAAATGACCACCATCGTCTACGAAGTGGCGAACGGGCAGACGCGCGATATCTCGGCGCAAGCCATCCCGAGCTACCTGCCCAAGCTGGCCACGCAGTATTTCAAGAAGATCGAGTGCTTCTGCTTCAAGGAACAGACGCTGAAGGCGAAGGAAGCACGCGAGATGCCGGTGGTGTTCGTGATCGATCCGGACCTGCCGAAAGACGTGAAGAACATTACGCTGTCCTACACCTTCTTCGAGATCGGTACGCCGGTGGCCCAGGCGCGGCAGGGCCCGCTTGAGGCGCAGCCGGCCGGAGCAGGCAAGGGCATTTGAGTAGCAGGTGAAGTGGTTGTAAGGGGTAGCCGTGGATGAGATGAAGGACGCGGTCAAGCGCAAGCTGTCTTTTGCGCAGACCCTGCGCGCGGTGTTCTGGTCGTTTATCGGCCTGCGCAAGGGTAGCGAGCATGAACGCGACATGGCACAGCTCAATCCGGTCCATGTGATCATCGCCGGCCTGATCGGGGTAGCCATCCTGATCGCCGTGCTGATCACCGTCGTGCGTGTGGTGGTGGGGTAGACAGACTGTCGCGCGCGGGAACGGGCAGGGAGAAGTAAAAGCAGGCAAAAGCATGCCGCCGGCCAGCAGTCGGGGCCGGATGTGCGGATAACGATTACTGAATCAAAGACTCTGAGCTGGAGATAAAAGAATGAGTGCGAATCGCGCAAACGCTCCGTACTACTTCGTACCGGGCCCCTCGCGCCATCCGATCACGGCAAGCTTTGGCTTGTTGCTGACGGCTGGGGGTGCTGCTGGTTGGGTAAACGGGCAGAGCTGGGGGCCGTATGTCTGCATCCTGGGCCTGGTGTGGTTCCTGTTCGTGCTCAAGAGCTGGTTCAGCGAGGCGATCAGCGAGTCCGAAACCGGCAAGTATGGCAAGAACATCGACCTGTCATTCCGCTGGTCGATGGGCTGGTTCATCTTCTCCGAAGTGATGTTCTTCGCAGCGTTCTTCGGCGCGCTGTTCTATGCCCGCAACATCGCCATGCCGTGGCTGGGCGACCTGAACAACAAGATCCTGTGGCCCGACTTTTCAGCCGTATGGCCTAACTTCGGCCCGGCCGGGGTCGTCGAGTCCTTCCAGACCATGGGCCCGTGGCCGATCCCGACGATCAACACGGCGCTGCTGCTGATGTCCGGCGTGACGCTGACCTGGGCGCACCATGCGCTGCTGGCCAACAAGCGCAGCCAGCTGATCCAGGGCCTGGTGCTCACCATCCTGCTGGGCGCGGTCTTCATGTGCTTCCAGGTGTACGAGTACCACCATGCGTACACGGAACTGAACCTCAAGCTGACCTCGGGCATCTATGGTTCCACGTTCTTCCTGCTGACCGGCTTCCACGGCTTCCACGTGACCATGGGCGCGATCATGCTGACGGTGGTGCTGGTGCGCGTGCTGAAGGGGCATTTCACCCCCGATCATCACTTCGCCTTCGAAGGCGCGGCCTGGTACTGGCACTTCGTCGACGTGGTGTGGCTGTTCCTCTACATCGTGGTGTACTGGCTGTAAGGCACCCGACTGCAGTGCCCGCCGGCGATGCTGGCGGAATCGCCGGGAGAGATCTCCTCCCGGCGAAGAACAACAAAAAAACAAGCGCCGCAGGAGTTTAGCCACTGCGGCGCTTGTTTTTTGCAGTTCGAACGCGTGTGGCCAGTCGCGTCGGCCGGCGCGCCAGGCTCAAGGCCCCATGCGAATACCCGTGCTTTGTATCCAGCCCATCCAGTGAGAGAACAGGATGAAGACGAACAGCGCCACGGAAAAGCCGACCCGGAACATCAGAGAGCGCATCATGTTCGGCGTCTTGCCGCGGTCGCGCATCATGAAGAATAGCGCCGAGGCCAGGCTGCCGATGATGAGGATGAACGCGATGATGATGACAATGCGCATGGAGGGCCCGCAAGTGCGGGGTCGGCTAGAGGTAATGTGCCATTATCGCATCGCCGCTCTCGAGGAAGCACTCGGGAGCTGCCCGTGAAGCTTTGGCGCGCGCTGAGCCCGGTTCCCACCATCGCCGCGCTGGTGGTCATTGCCGTCACTTGCGCGCTCGGCAACTGGCAGCTTGACCGTGCCCATGAAAAGCTGGCGCGTGCCGCGCGGCTGGAGGCGCTGGCTGCGCAGCGGCCCCTGGCGGTGGGCAGTGCCCTGGTCGAAGGGCAGGTAGCGGAGCGCCGGGTGCGCGTGCGCGGCCGCTTCGATGCGGCGCATACCGTTTTGCTGGACAATCGCCCACATGGCAACGGCACCGACAGCCGTGCCGGATTCATGGTGCTGACGCCGCTGCGCGTCGTGGCGAACGATCCCGGCGCGCCAGCGGTGCTGGTGCTGCGTGGCTGGCTGCCGCGCGACGCGCAGGACCGTACGCGCATCGCGCCATTCCCGACCGCCGAGGGCGATGTGGAGCTCGATGGCACCGCGCTGGCCGCGGTTCCCAAGGTCTTCAGCCTTGGCCAGGGCGCCAACGCGGAGGCCGGGCAGAAGATCCGACAGAATGTGGATCTTGCTGCATTCGCGAAAGAGCTTGGCGTGCCGCTGCAGCCCTTCGTGCTGGAGCAGCGCACCGATAGCGGCGACGGGCTGGCGCGCGACTGGGCGCCGGCGGATACCGGCGCCGATCGCCATTATGGCTACGCCTTCCAGTGGTTCGGCCTGGCCGCGCTGACGATGGTGCTGCTGGTGGCGTTGAGCTGGCGGCGCGCCGCCCGCATGGCGGCTTGAGAGACATGGTTACGACGGCAGCCGGCGCTTGCCCGCACGCGACAGGATTGCCGGCGCAACAACCAGCGAACCACAGCGGGACGGGGCGGTCAGATGACCGCAGCCGCCTCTAACGACAGACAGACGAAACACTATGCAACAGCCAGATCCCGCTTCCGCCCAGGCCGCCCGCGTCGCGCCGCAAGATTCGCGTATCGACGCCCGCACCCGCCGCGGGCGCATCCAGATGCTGTTGCTGCTGCTGGTGTGCGCTTCGCCTGTGATTGCCTCTTACCTCACTTATTACGTGTTCAAGCCGGCGGGCGGTGCCACCAACTATGGCACGTTGGTCGAGCCGCAGCGCCCGATGCCAGCGATGCAGATCGGCAACGAGCGGGCCGAGACCGTGCCGCTGGATAGCTTCAAGGGCAAGTGGCTGCTGGTCACGGCCGATGCCGCCGCCTGTGACGAGGCTTGTGCCAAGAAGCTGTTCACCATCCGCCAGATCCGTGCGGGGCAGGGACAGGACCGCGAGCGCATCGTGCCGGTATGGCTGATCAGCGACGATGGCCCGATCGATCCGCGCCTGTCGGCCGCCTACAACGAGCCCTATGCCGGTGTGCGCTTCCTGCGCGCCAATCGCGAAACCATGCAGAAATGGTTGCCGGCCGAGCAGGGTGGGCGGATCGAGGACACGCTATTCCTGGTCGATCCGCTGGGCAACCTGATGATGCACTTCCCCAGGGATCCGGACCCCAAGAAGATGAGTTCCGATCTGAAGAAGCTGCTCAAGTACTCTCGCATCGGGTGAGGCGCGCATGCTGCTCCAACTCGCCATCATCGGCGTCCTGATCGCGCTGTTCCCGCTCAGCTATGTGCTGGTCAAAGGGGATCGCAACAAGTACCGCAAGCTGGTGTGGATCACCGCCTTCCTGACGCTGGACCTGATCATGTTCGGCAGTTTCACGCGGCTGACGGATTCCGGCCTTGGCTGCCCGGACTGGCCGGGCTGCTACGGCCACTCCAATCCGCATGCCGCGCAGGAGCATATCCGTGCGGCCGAAACCGCCTTGCCCAGCGGGCCCGTGACCATCACCAAGGCGTGGATCGAGATGATCCACCGCTACTTCGCCATGGCGGTCGGCGTGCTGATCATCACGCTGATGGTGCTGGCCTGGGTCAAGCGGCGCGAACTCAGGCAGTCGCCCTGGTTCGCCACCGGCGTGCTGCTGCTGGTGTGCGTGCAGGGCGCGTTTGGCGCCTTTACGGTGACGCTCAAGCTTCAGCCCATCATCGTGGTCACGCACCTGATGTTGGGCATGGGCCTGCTCGCGGCATTGATCTGGCTGGGTTCGCGCAGCGACCCGCCGCTGGCGATCGCGCCGCAAGCGGGCGCGCTGCGCTGGCCGGCACGCATTGCGCTGGCCCTGCTGGTCATCCAGATCTTCCTGGGCGGCTGGGTGAGCACCAATTACGCGGTGCTGGCCTGCACCGACTTTCCGCTGTGTAACGGCCAGTTGGTGCCGGACATGGACTTCCGCCACGGCTTCACCCTGTGGCGCCAGCTCGGCATGACAGCCGACGGCGACTACATTCCACACTCGGCCCTGGTGGCGATCCACTGGGTGCATCGTGGTTTTGCCTTCGTCGTGCTGGCTTTCCTGGCCTGGTTCGGCCTGCGGGCGCGCCGCTTTGGCGGCCTCGCCCACAGCGCCGGCTGGCTGCTGGGCGTGCTCGCGCTGCAACTGGCTACCGGCCTTTCGAACATCGTGTTCGACTGGCCGCTGGGCGCCGCGGTGGCGCATAACGGCGGCGCGGCGCTCTTGCTGCTGCTATTGGTTCGTCTCAATTACAATATAGGGCTCGCGGCCCGGTCCGCGAACATTGCTACGGACGTGCCGGCTGCCGCGCGCGCCACATGAAAGACAAGAACTCGCCAGTGGTTACTGCTACCCACACACATCCCCTCGGACGGGTTCGCCACCTGGTCCGCCAATACGCCGCCCTTACCAAGCCCCGTGTGACGCAGCTTGCCGTCTTCTGCGCCATCATAGGCATGTTCCTGGCCACGCCGGGCATGGTGCCCTGGCCGGTGCTGATCGGGGGCGCCGCCGGTATCTGGCTGCTGGCGGGTGCCGCTTTCGCCATCAACTGCCTGGTGGAGCAAAAGGTCGACGCGCTGATGCGCCGCACCGCATGGCGCCCCTCCGCCACCGGCGAGATCACAACTATCCAGACCCTGGTGTTCTCGGCGGTGCTGGGCGGCGCGGGGATGTGGCTGCTGCACGTTTATACCAACGACCTGACCATGTGGCTGACGGTTGCCACCTTCGTCGGCTATGCCGTGGTGTACACGATCCTGCTCAAGCCGGCCACGCCGCAGAATATCGTGATCGGCGGCCTGTCCGGCGCCATGCCGCCGGCGCTTGGCTGGGCGGCTGTCGCTGGCGAACTGCCGGCCGAAGCCTGGTTCCTGGTGCTGATCATCTTCACGTGGACCCCGCCGCACTTCTGGGCCCTGGCCCTGTATCGCCGCGCCGACTACGCCAAGTCCGGCTTGCCGATGCTGCCGGTGACGCACGGCGAGCGCTTCACGCTGCTGCACATCCTGCTGTACACGCTGATCATGATTGCGGCCACGCTGCTGCCATTCGTGTACGGGATGTGCGGTTACATTTACCTGGCGGCGGCGCTGATCCTGGGGGGCGGTTTCCTCGCATACTCCTGGAAGATGTACCGCAACTATTCCGACGCACTGGCGCAGCGGACTTTCCGTTTCTCGATCCTTTACCTCTCGCTGCTGTTCGCCGCGCTGCTGGTCGATCACTACTTCAAGTTCCTGCCGCAAGGCTGAGCGGCCGGACGGCGGCTTGCGACATCTTGTCGCGGCCTGAGCGCGCGGCGGCCCCAATCGGCGATACTGCTTCACATCTGTTAATGTGACCTTGCCGCGCCCGGCCGATTGCCGGGCGGTCCTGGCTCGCCAAACCACCCGAACCCGCATGCCGAACCGCTTCCCTCCGGGCTTCCTGCCCACTTTCGCCACCTTCCGCCGGTTGTGCCTGCTGGCGTTGTGCTCGCTGCTGCTTGCTGCATGCGGCCAGCAGCGCGCGTCATTCAAGAACGTCGATATCACCGGCGGCAGTGAATTCGGCAAGGACTTCGTCCTCACCGATCACAACGGCAAGGTGCGCTCGATCGCGGACTTCAAGGGCAAGGCGGTGGTGATGTTTTTCGGCTATACGCATTGTCCCGACGTGTGCCCGACCACCATGGCGGAGTTGAAGGCGGTCATGGAGCAACTGGGGCCGGATGCCGACAAGGTGCAGGTGCTCTTTGTCACGGTCGATCCCGAACGCGATACGCAGGCGCTGCTGGCGCAATACGTGCCGGCCTTCGATCCGCGCTTCCTGGGTATGCGCCCGGCCGACGACGCCGCGCTGCAGAAGGTCGCCAAGGACTTCAAGGTGTTCTACGCCAAGGTGCCAGGCACATCGCCGTCCAACTACACCATGGACCACTCGGCGGGCAGCTATGTGTTCGACCCCAGCGGGAAGCTGCGGCTGTTCATTCGCCATGGCCAGGGACCGGAGCCAATTGCGCACGACATCAAGCAACTGCTTGCTTCCTGAGGGGCGTGGCCGGTGTAACCGGTAGACAAAATGAAACAGGGCCGGTCGCGAGACCGGCCCTGTTGCTTTCGGGAAAAGGGCGGGGGTGAAATGCCCGCCGCCGCCCGGCGTGCCTCAGGCAAATGCCTGCAGCGCTCCCTTCATCTTCTTCATCGCCGCGGTTTCGATCTGACGGATACGTTCGGCCGAGACGCCGAATTCCTCAGCCAGTTCGTGCAGCGTGGAACCGCCGGACCCGTCGTCGTTGACCTGCAGCCAGCGCGCTTCGATGATGCGGCGGCTGCGGTCGTCGAGCTTGGACAGCGCTTCCTCCAGGCCTTGCACCTGCATGCGGTCGTGGCGCTGGGCCTCGATCACGCGGGTGGGTTCGTTGTGGTTGTCGGCCAGGTAGGCGATGGGAGCGAATTCCTCTTCGCCGTCGTCGATCTGGCCTTCCAGCGCCAGGTCACCACCAGACAGGCGGGTTTCCATCTCCATCACTTCTTCCGGCTTGACGTTCAGCTCGCGCGCAACCGCGTCGATCTGTTCCGGGGTGAAGGTATGGGCACCCTGCTTGTGGCTGCGCAAGTTGAAGAACAGCTTGCGCTGGGCCTTGGTGGTAGCCACCTTGACCATGCGCCAGTTCTTCAGCACGTATTCGTGGATCTCGGCCTTGATCCAATGCATCGCATACGACACCAGGCGCACGCCCTGGTCCGGGTCGAAGCGCTTCACGGCCTTCATCAAGCCGATATTGCCTTCCTGGATCAGGTCCGCATGGGGCAGGCCGTAGCCGAGGTACTGGCGGGCGATGGACACCACCAGGCGCAGGTGCGACAGCACCATGCGGCGCGCAGCGTCAACGGAGTCATGCTCGCGCAGCTCGCGCGCGAGCCGCTGCTCTTCCTCGGGGGTGAGCAGGGGAATACGGTGGACAGCCTGGATATAGCTGTCCAGATTTCCCAGCGTTCCGGGAAGCGTCAGCGCAAACGTGCCGGTACCTTGGGGCACCGTGGGCAGACGGTTGGTCATTTGGGTTTGGTCAGCAGATAGGACCGCGTTCACTCGATTGCTCCTTTTGCATCCGGCGGGTGGGTTGCCCGCGTACGCCAACCCATGGGGGCTACGCACTGCATTGCAACACATATTAGCACTCAAGCCGGTGGACTGCTAAGTTGGAGTAGTTATAGGGTTGATAGTTCCTGATAATCGAAATCTGTTTTCACATAGCGTTTCCTGCGAGGGGCTTTGCGTGATGTGGCGTGGCCACTATCTCATGCGAGCCCTCGAACGATCCGACATGGATTAGAGGGACCACGCGCCCTTCGGTTCTATCGCCAAATGAGATGCAGTGTTTCTACAGCGGCTACACTCTTTTCATTTGCGCTATCCGCAAGCATCGACCGAACCGGGGAGAATTCATGTCTGCTATCGAACACTTGCTCAAGCCGCACACGCGTGACCTTGGCGACTTTGCCGTCAGCCGGCTGCTACCCGCGGCGGCAACGCAGACCGTCGGGCCGTTTATTTTCTTCGACCATATGGGACCCGTGGCGATGCCTCCGGGGGAAGGTGCGGACGTGCGTCCGCATCCACATATTGGGCTGGCGACCGTCACTTACCTGTTCGAAGGCGAGATCCTTCACCACGACAGCCTTGGCAGCAAGCAGGTGATCAGGCCGGGCGACGTGAACTGGATGACGGCGGGAAAGGGCATCGCGCACTCGGAACGCTCGCCGCAGGCCGCCCGCGATGCCGGGCCGCGCCTGCATGGCATACAGACCTGGGTGGCGTTGCCAAAGGAGTTCGAAAACGTCGAACCGTCCTTCCATCATCACCCCGCCGCAACGCTGCCCAAGCTGGAGCGCCCCGGGGTGCGGATGACGGTGATCGCCGGAGATGCCTTTGGCGCGGAGGCTCCCGTGAAGGTGTTCAGCCGCACGCTCTATGTGGCCATCGAACTGGATGCGGGTGCCAGCCTGGAGATTCCGCCGGAGCATGCCGAACGTGGCATCTATCCGGTGGACGGCAGCGTTGCGCTGGATGGCGAAATATTGCCGGAACGCCATTTGGCGGTGTTGGTGCCTGGCGTGCCAGTGACGCTGACCGCGCAGGCGCCTTCGCGCGTGATGCTGCTAGGCGGCGATCCGACGGACGGGCACCGCTTTATCTTCTGGAATTTCGTCGCCAGCAGCAAGGAAGCGATCGAGGCGGCCTCCCAGCGCTGGGAGGATGACCAGTTCCCGCGCGTGCCCGGCGAGGACGATCGCATCCCGCTGCCGCAGCGCAAGCGCTGAAAGCGCCCGGGCCTGCCTCAGACCGGGCTGGCCCAGGTCACGCGCGTTCCCTGTTGCAGGCAGTCGCGGATCGCCTCGATCTGCGTAGCGATCGGAGCCGGGACGGGTGCCTTGCCGTCCAGCACGAGGCGGATCCAGGCCGCAGTCTGGTCCACGTCGCTGCCGGGTGGCAATTCCGGCACTTCGGTGATGGAGCCCGCGGTGGGATCGACCAGTGTGCGCTGATGTCCGTCGTGTAGCCAGTCGATGCGGCTGCCGCGCCGCGCATCGGCCACCACTTCGCCTTCGGTGCCGCGCGCCAGCAGCACATTGGCCGGCTCACGGGAGAAGTAGTCAGTCAGCGTTTCCCGGTACTCGGGATGGGTGTAGCTGTACAGGCGCAGCGCTTCCGCCGGGGAGTGGGTGCCGACCGGCTGGAGCATCTTGACCACCGTGTGCGCGGAGTTGCGCAAGCCGATCTGCATGCGCCTGTCGAGCATGGCGGCCAGCGCCGGCGACAGCACGTCGATCGGCAGCACCGCCAGCGGGCCCGGCTGGCTGTCCTTGCTGCGAAGCTGGGCTTCGGCCTGCGCCACGGAACTGCACGGCGCGATGCCCAGCGCCTCGAATAGCGAGAGGCTGGTCACGCGCCCGTTGAACTGGCGGCTGCCGTGCACCAGCACGGGAATGCCCTCGCGCGCTAGCAGCAGGGCCAGCAGCGGTACCAGGTTGGGCTGCTTGCGCGCGCCGTTGTAGCTTGGGATGGTCACAACAATGCGGTCCGGCGGCGCCGCCAGCGGCAGGCAGTGCGCGTGCGCGGCATCGAGCATGCCGGCCAACTCGTGCGGGGCTTCGCCCTTGATGCGATAGGCCATCAGCACCGCGCCCAGCTCGATATCGGCCACGCGGCCGGCCAGCATGGCATCGAACAAGGCCTGCGCGTCCTCGCGCGGCAGCGCGCGGGCGCCGTTGACGCCCCGGCCGATTTCCTTGATGTACTTCGCCGCGGCGAAAGTCGGGGCGGAGGGCGTGGCAGGCGTGGTGGTCATGGCGGGCTGGGGCGATGTGGTTTGAGGTTCATGATAGCGGAGCGGACGGGCCGTGCCCATCGCATTGGCCAATGCCGGCCTGCCATGCCGCCGCGCCCGCTTGCCGGCGTCCGCTCAGGCGGCTTCCTTCAGCGCCGGATTGCGCTGCTTGCGATACAGGAAGTCCAGCACCGCGGTCCGGCACGCGTGATAGTTCTTGTCGTCGGCCAGCGCCATGCGCTCGCGCGGCCGTGGCAGGTCCACCTTCAGCACTTCGCCGATCGTGGCGGCCGGGCCGTTGGTCATCATGACGATGCGGTCGGCCAGCATCACCGCTTCGTCCACATCATGGGTCACCATCACCACCGTGCTGCGGGTCTTGGCCACGATCTTGATCAGTTCGTCCTGCAAGTGCGCGCGGGTGAGCGCATCCAGCGCGCCGAAGGGCTCGTCCATCAGCAGCATCTTGGGCTCCATCGCGAGCGCCCGCGCGATGCCCACGCGCTGCTTCATGCCGCCCGAGATTTCCTGCGGATACTTGGATTCGGCATGGGTGAGCCCGACCATGGCCAGCGTGTCGTGGGTGCGCGCCTTCAGTTGCGCCTTGGTTTCGCTGCCGCCGAACACGCGTTCCACGCCAAGGTAGACGTTTTCGAAGCAGGTCAGCCAGGGCAGCAGCGAGTGGTTCTGGAACACCACCGCCCGATCCGGGCCGGGCCCGGCGATCTCGCGCTCGGCGCAGATCAGTGCGCCGGCGCTGGGACGGTCCAGTCCGGCCAGCAGGTTGAGCAAGGTGGACTTGCCGCAGCCGGAGTGGCCGATCAGCGTGATGAACTCGCCGCTGGCGATGGACAGGTTGACATCGCGCAGGGCGACGAACGGCCCCTTCTTGGTCTTGAAGGTCTGCCCGACGTTTTCGATACGGACGAACTTTTCCATGAGGTTCTCCTTGGCGCTGCGCGCGGTAGCCGTCTTAGTTGCCGTAGCTGAAACGCTTCGCCAGGCTCAGCAATGCGTATTCGAGCAGCAGCCCGACCACGCCGATGATGAAGATCGCGATGACGATGTGCTCCACCTTCAGGTTGTTCCACTCGTCCCACAGCCAGAAGCCGATGCCGGTGCCACCGGTCAGCATCTCCGCGGCCACGATCACCAGCCAGGCCGTGCCGATCGACAGCCGCACGCCGGTCAGCATGTAAGGCAGGACGGCCGGCAGCAGCACGCGTGTGAACACCTTCCACTCCGACAGGTCGAGCACGCGCGCGACATTCAGGTAATCCTGCGGCACGCGCGTCACGCCCACCGCGGTGTTGATCACCATCGGCCAGATCGAGCAGATGAAGATGGCCCATATCGCCGCCGGGTTGGCAGACTTGAACAGCAGCAGCCCGATCGGCAGCCATGCCAGCGGCGAGACCGGGCGCAGCAGGCTGATGATGGGCGCCATCATGGCGTTGAGAAAAGCGAAGCGGCCCAGCGCGAAGCCGGCCGGGATGCCGATCAGCGCCGCCAGCCCGAAGCCTGCCGCGACCCGTGCCAGCGACGCCAGCACGTTCCAGCCGATGCCCTGGTCATTGGGGCCGTTGCGGTAGAAGGGGTCGGCAAACAAGGGCACGGCGGCATGCCAGGTAGCGGCCGGCGTGGGGATGGCGGGGATCATCGTGGCGATACCGTGCCAGACCAGCAGGAACAGCGCAAAGCCGGCAACAGGCGGCATCAGCTTCAGCACGATGGCCGCGAAGGCATCGCGCCGTGCCGCACTGCGCAGAGCGCGTTCATGAGCCCGCTGGTCGCCAGGCGCGGCGAGATCGGCGGGGCTGCCGCTGTCTGCGGGCGCGGCTTGGGTGCCGGCATGGGCGGCCGGCTGGGCAAGTGCATTCACGTCAGGCTCCTTCAGGGGCCGGCGTGTCGCCACGCCGGCGTTCAAGCGGCAATCAAATCGAAATCACTCGGCAGGCGAACGGTGCGGCCGGCGCGATATCAGGCGAAATCGCGCAGGGCTCAGGCCTTGATCTTGAAGCCGTCGGCGTAGGCCTTCGGATCCTTGCTGGCATCCCACACCACGCCGTCCAGCAGCTTCGCGGTACGGAAGTCGCTCTTGGGTACTGGCACCTGCGCGGCCGCGGCACCTTGCTTGTAGACGTCGATGCGGTTGACCTTCTTCGCCACCGCCAGGTAGTCGGGGTGGTCCTTGAGCAAGCCCCAGCGCTTGTGCTGCGTGAGGAACCACATGCCGTCGGAGAGGAAGGGATAGTTGGTGCTGCCGTCCTGGTAGAACTTCATCGAGTCGGGATCGTCCCAGGTCTTGCCCAGGCCATTGCTGTAGCGGCCAAGCATGCGGTCCAGGATGATGTCCATATCCGTGTTGACATAGGACTTGGCGGCAATCGTTTCCGCGGTCTTGCGGCGGTTGGAGGCCGAGGCATCGATGTACTTCGATGCCTCCAGCACGGCGGCAACCATGGCGCGGGCCGTATTGGGGTACTTCTGCACGAACTCGGCGGTGGTGCCCAGGGTCTTTTCGGGGTGATCCTTCCAGATCGCCTGCGTGGTCTCGGCGGTAAAGCCGATCTTGTCGGCGATTGCGCGCGCGCCCCAGGGCTCGCCCACGCAGAATCCGTCCATGTTACCCACGCGCATATTGGCCACCATCTGCGGCGGCGGCACGGTGATGGCCTTGGCGTCCTGCATCGGGTTGATGCCGTTGGCGGCCAGCCAGTAGTACAGCCACATCGCGTGGGTGCCAGTGGGGAAGGTCTGGGCGAAGGTGTAATCGCGCTTTTCCCTGGCCATCAGCGCTTTCAGGCTGGCACCGTCCTTGACGCCTTTTTCCGCCAGTTTGGACGACAGCGTGATGGCCTGGCCATTGTGGTTCAGGTTCATCAGCACGGCCATGTCTTTCTTGGGCCCGCCGATGCCGAGCTGCACGCCGTAGATCAGGCCGTACAGCACGTGTGCCGCATCGAGTTCGCCGTTGACCAGCTTGTCGCGCACGCCGGCCCAGGAGGCTTCCTTGGTGGGCGTGATCTTGATGCCGTATTTCTTGTCGAAGCCGAGCGTGCCGGCCATCACTACCGAAGCGCAGTCCGTCAGCGGGATAAAGCCGATCCGCACTTCCGGCTTTTCCGGCGCATCCGAGCCGGCTGCCCAGGCTCCGGCGCGCACGAGCGGGTCGACCAGCGTGATCACGCTGGCGCCGGCGATGGTGGCCAGGGCGCGGCGGCGGCCGCTGCTGGCGGGTACCGCATCGGCGCCGGCGGCGCTGGCGTCGGTGGCAACCGCGGCGTGCAGCGGCTTGGCAATCTTCAGGCGAGAGGGCATTCCACGGCTCCAAATGAAAAGCGTCCTGAACCGCGCCGCTTTCGCCAAGAATGCGGGGCAGTTCAGGACGCCGTTGTCCCGTGATGCGGCGCGGCCGTCGTTGGCGGCGCACATCGGTTTGTGATCGGCCGTCGTTGGCCGATGTCTGGATTATGCAAGCCGCGTGCCAAGCTTGTTATGCAGGGTGCAGTCAATATTCGCGCGAACGCGGTGACGCCCTGGCCCGAAGGGGCAGGGCGGCGGGCGGTACCGGTGCGCGGGCGGTAGGGCGGCAGCGCCATCCTTGTGCATTGCACCAAGCGCGTGCGGGGCGTCGCCCGCGCCTTAACTCATTACATCGATGACGCGCCGTGCCGCTTCGACGAGCTTGATGCCACGCTCCATGGCCATGCTGCGCAGCCGCTTATAAGCCTCTTCCTCGCTCATGCCGCGCTCTTTCATCAGCAGGCCCTTGGCGCGTTCGACTTCCTTGCGCTCGGCCAGCTGCAGGCGTGTGGCATCCAGCTCGGCGCGCAACTCCTGATCCAGTTCGAAGCGCGCATACGCCACGTCGAGCACGGTCTTCACGCGATCGGCGCGCAGCCCGTCGACGATGTAGGCGGTAATGCCTGCCGTCAGCGCGGCCTTGATGCGCTGGGCGTCGTCGTTGTCCGTAAAGAGCACGATGGGGCGCGGCGCGTGCTGGGTGGAGACGCATACGTGCTCGACTGTATCGCGCGCCGCCGATTCCGAGGCGATGATGATCAGGTCCGGCTGCCGCGCGGCGATCGCGTCGGGGAGCCGCAGGTCGGCGTCCACCGTCTCGATGTCGGTGAAGCCCGCCGACACCAGCCCGGCATGGATCGTCTCGACGTTGAGCGGGTCGGCGTCGTGGGGATCGCGCACCAGCAGGATGCGCAGCGTGCGCGAACCCGCGGCGGAGGCGGGCGCGGGACTCGTCGGACTGGGAGGGGCTGGGGGGCGTCGGTTCATGGCGTCACTTGGGATCTCTCGTGCCATGCAAGATTCGCGCCGAGATGCTTCTAATTGTATTGCGGGGTTTCCCGGATTCAATGGTTTGCCGGCATACGCGGCGGGAACCGCCGGTGTATGCTATTGCCCTGCTGCGCGGCGGGGCGTCTGCTGGCGACGCCGCATGCCGGTGCGTAGCCTAAAACACAGTGCACAAGTCTGGAGAGAAGGATGACCGAATTCGTATTTGCCCCGCCGGCGCCCAACGGCGTGCCCGTGCGCGGCAGCAGCGCTCAGTTCCCGGTGCGCCGGGTTTACTGCGTGGGCCGCAATTATGCCGCGCATGCGCGTGAAATGGGTTCGGATCCCGACCGCGAGCCGCCGTTCTTCTTCTGCAAGCCCGCCGACGCGGTGAGCTACGTGGCCGACGGCAGCGAAGGCACCTTCCCCTATCCGCAGGGCACCGGCAACTGCCACTATGAAGTGGAACTGGTCGTCGCCATCGGCAAGGGCGGCAAGGACATCGCCGAGGCGGACGCCGCCAGCCACGTGTTCGGCTATGCCCTCGGCCTCGACATGACGCGCCGCGACTTGCAGAACGAATCCAAGAAAACCGGCCGCCCATGGGAAACCGGCAAGGCCTTCGACAAGTCCGCCCCCATCGGCTCGATTGTGCCGGTGTCCGCCATCGGCCATCCGGAGAAGGGCGCGGTGACGCTGTCCGTCAATGGCGTCGAGAAGCAGCGCGGCGATCTTTCGGACCTGATCTGGTCGGTGCCCGAGATGGTGTCTTATCTCTCCAGGCTGTTTGAGCTGCAGCCCGGCGACCTGATCTATAGCGGCACGCCAGAAGGCGTGGGCCCGGTGGTGAAGGGCGACATCATGCAGTGCAAGATCGAAGGCGTGGGCGAACTGACCGTCAAGGTGGTCTGAGCCTATGTTCAAGCTCTACAGCTACTTTCGCAGCTCGGCGTCGTACCGGGTGCGCATCGCGCTGCGGCTCAAGGGCCTGCCTTATGAGTATGTGCCGGTGCATCTGTTGCGCGACGGCGGCCAGCAACTGCTGCCGGCCTACCGCTCGCTCAATCCCGATGCGCTGGTGCCGACCCTGGTCGACGATGACCAGGTATTGATCCAGTCGGTGGCGATGGTCGAGTACCTCGACGAGACGCATCCCGAGCCGCCCTTGCTGCCGGGCACCGCGCTGGATCGTGCCTACATTCGCGCGGTGGCGCTTGAGGTCGCGTGCGAAATTCATCCGCTGAACAACCTGCGCGTGCTGAAGTACCTCAAGCACACGCTGGGCGTGGCGGAGGAAGCCAAGGACGCCTGGTACCGCCACTGGGTCGAACTGGGTTTCGAGTCGGTGAATACCAACCTGGTGCGCTCGGGCAAGGCAGGGCGTTTCTGCTTCGGCGATACGCCGACGCTGGCCGATATCTGCCTGGTGCCGCAGGTGTTCAACGCGCAGCGTTTCAATATCGATGTTGGCCGCTATCCGGCGATTGCCAAGGTGTTCGAGTCTTGCATGGCGCTGCCCGCGTTCCAGCAGGCCGAGCCCAAGGCGCAGCCGGACGCCGAGTAAGCCTGGCGCGCAGGTCCGGCGCTGGCAGGCGTAAAGAAAAAGCCCCGCAAGCAGTTGCGGGGCTTTTCGTTGCCGCCGCGTTCAGCCCAGCAGCGCTTCGGCAAATTCATCGGCATTGAAGGGCTGGAGGTCTTCGACCTTTTCGCCCACGCCGATGAAGTAGACCGGCACCGGCCGCTGGCGCGCGATCGCGGCCAGGATGCCGCCCTTGGCGGTGCCGTCGAGCTTGGTCACGATCAGCCCGGTCAGCCCCAGCGCATCGTCGAAGGCCTTGACCTGGGACAGCGCGTTCTGGCCCGTATTGGCATCGATCACCAGCAGCGACTCGTGGGGCGCGGTCGGCATCGCCTTGGCGATGACGCGCTTGACCTTCTTCAGCTCCTCCATCAGATGCAACTGCGTGGGCAGGCGGCCCGCGGTATCGGCCATCACGATATCGATGCCGCGTGCGCGCGCCGCGTTGACCGCGTCGAAGATCACCGCGGCCGGGTCGCCGCTCTCCTGCGAGACCACGGTCACATTGTTGCGCTCGCCCCAGATCGTCAATTGCTCGCGCGCGGCGGCGCGGAAGGTGTCGCCGGCCGCCAGCAGCACGGACTGGTGATAGCTCTGGAAGTGCTTGCACAGCTTGCCGATGCTGGTGGTCTTGCCGGCGCCGTTGACACCGGCGATCATCATCACCATCGGTTGCTCGCGGCCCAGCACCATGGTTTTCTCGAGCGGGCGCAGCAGGTCGGCCAGCAGTTCGCGCAGTGCGATCTTGACGCCCTCGGAGGTCTCGATGCGTTCGTTCTTGACGCGGCGGCGCAGCGCGCTCAGCAGGTGTTCGGTTGCCTCGACGCCCGTGTCCGCCATGATCAGGGCCGTTTCCAGCTCCTCGAACAGGTCTTCGTCCACCTTGACGCCGACAAACAGCGTGCCCAGGTTGCGGCTGGTTTTGGACAGGCCGGTGCGCAGGCGCTGCATCCAGCCGCGCTTGGCCTCGGCGGTGGCGGCCGGTGGCGGTGTCAGGACCATATCCCCGATAGCGGCATGGGCAGGCGGGACGACGGGTGAGAAAACCGGTTGGGCGGCCGGCGCGCTGACGGCCGGCGCGTGCGCTGACGGGGCTGGAGGGGCGGCGGCCGGGCCGGGTACAGCAGCGGGAACCGGGGCTGACGCACCGGCGGGCGCTGGTGCGGGCGCTGCAACGGGCGCGGGGACCTGCGCCTCGGGTGGCGCGCTGGCCGGTTCGGCCTTGCGCTTCTTCCAGAAACTAAACATTGGGAAAGGGGTCAATACCCCGGTAGAATCAATCGCCAAAATTCTAGCAGACGGGGTCGCATGAACCATTGTGCTGTCAGGTCCAGGTCGGGCGCCGCCCGTACCGCATCGCCTCTTGCCGGCGCCGGCGCTATTCGCCCGGCCGCTTTCTCCCGGCGCCTTATTCCCACCCTCCTGTTGATCGCCATGCCCTGGTTCGGCGCCGCTTACGCGCAGACCGGCGTGGTGGCGCCGCCGCTGTCCACCGGACAGGCCGCCGCGTCCCAAAACGCCGCGGCGGAGGCCAATACCACCGAATTCAAGCTGTCCAACGGCATGCGGGTCATCGTCAAGGAAGATCACCGCGCGCCCACCGTAGCACACCAGATCTGGTACCGCGCGGGCGGCATGGACGAGGTCAGCGGCACCACTGGCGTGGCGCACATGCTTGAACACATGATGTTCAAGGGTACACCAAAGGTCGGGCCGGGGGAGTTTTCCAAGCAGATAGCGGCGTTGGGTGGGCGCGAGAACGCACTGACCAACCGCGACTTCACCCTGTACTACCAGCAGATCAGCAAACAGTATCTGCCCAGGATGATGGAGCTCGAGGCCGACCGCATGGCCAATCTCATCATCAAGAAGGATGAGTTCGAGCGGGAGATGAAGGTCGTGATGGAAGAGCGGCGCCTGCGCACCGACGACTCCGCGCGCGGCACCGTCTACGAGCAGTTGCTGGCCACCGTGTTCACGGCGGCGCCCTACCGCCATCCCGTGATCGGCTGGCCGGCTGACCTCGTCAACATGCGCGTCGAGGACGTGCAGGCCTGGTACAAGAACTGGTACGTGCCCGACAACGCCCTGCTCGTCGTTACCGGCGACGTCACGGCGGCCGAGGTCAGGACGCTTGCTGAACGCATCTACGGCAAGCTCAAGGCGCGTCCCCTGCCGTTGCGCAAGGACCAGCTGGAGCCGGTGCAGAAGGGCATCAAGCGGATCTGGGTCAAGGCTCCCGCGGAGAACCCGTACATCGTGATGGCGTACAAGGTGCCGCGCCTGCACGATGTCGAGAAGGACGTCGATCCCTACGCGCTGGAGGTCCTGTCGGCCGTGCTGAACGGCTACGACAATGCCCGCCTGACGCGAGACCTGGTGCGCGAGCGCCGCATTGCCGACGACGTCAACGTGGGCTACGACAGCATCAATCGCGGCGAGTCCATCATGGTGCTCGATGGCACGCCGGCCAATGGCCACACCACCGAGGAGATCGAGCGCGCGCTGCGCGACGAGATCGCCCGCATCGCCCGCGAAGGGGTTTCGCCTGAAGAACTCAAGCGCGTCAAGGCGCAGGTCGTGGCGGCGCAGATCTACAAGCGCGACTCGGTGTTCGGCCAGGGCATGGAAATCGGCGTGGCCGAGATTTCAGGCATTTCCTGGCGCAAGCTCGACCGCATGCTGGAGAAGGTCAAGGAAGTCACGCCTGCGCAGGTGCAAGCGGTGGCCGGCAAGTACTTCAACGACGATAACCTGACCGTGGCGACCCTGCTGCCGCAACCCATCGACCCGAACAAGCCAAAGGCACCGGTTGACGCCGGCTCGCTCCGCTAAAGCCTTTCAGAGGACCGACGATGTCTCTCTTTGCCCCGACGATCCCGTCGCCGCGCGTGCTGCGCCGTATCGCAGGCGCTGCCTTCGGCGCGCTTGCCCTGATCGCTTCGCAGGCCGCGCTGGCTGCCATCCCGATCGAACAATGGACCACCTCTACCGGCGCCCGCGTGTATTTCGTGCGCAGCCCGTCCATCCCCATGCTCGACGTCAATATCGATTTCGACGCCGGCAGCCGCTATGACCCGCCGGGCAAGGCCGGCCTTGCCACGCTCGCGTCAGCCCTGCTCGACAAGGGCGCCGCCGCGCAGGACGGCCAGCCAGCGCGCAACGAAGCGCAGGTTGCCGACGCCTTCGCCGACACGGGCGCCGATTTCGGCGGTGCCGCCAGCAGCGATCGGGGCGGTATCGGCCTGCGCACGCTGACCTCCGAGCCGGAGCTCAGCCAGTCGCTTGCGCTGGCTGGTCAGTTGATCAAGGCCCCGGCCTACCCGGACACCGTGGTGGCGCGCGAGAAGCAACGCCTGATCACGGCGATCCGCGAGGCTGACACCAAGCCGGGGGTGATTGCCGACAAGATGGTGTCGAAGGCGATCTATCCCGCCCATCCGTATGGCGTTTCGCCGACCGCGGCGTCGGTCGAATCGATCACACGGGCCGATATCGAGCGTTTCTGGCGGGACAATTACGCGCCATCGCGTGCTGTCGTGACGCTGATCGGCGCCATCGACCGCAAGCAGGCCGAGACCATCGCCGAGCAGCTAACCCGCGGCCTGCCCGCGGGAGCCACGCCGCCTGCGATGCCGCCCGTGCAGCCAACGATCCCGGCTAGCGAGCAGCGAGTGCCGCATCCGGCGCAACAGGCCACCGTGACGATTGGCCAGCCCGCCATCGCGCGTGGCGATCCCGATTACTTCGCCCTGCTGGTAGGCAACTACGTCCTCGGCGGCGGTGGGTTCAGCTCGCGCCTGACCGATGAGGTACGGGAGAAGCGCGGCCTGACCTATGGTGTCGACAGCTACTTCGCCCCGGCCAAGCAGGCAGGGCCCTTCGGCATCGGCCTGCAAACCAAGAAGGCGCAGACCAACGAGGCATTGGCCCTGGTGCGCAAGGTGCTGGCGCAATACGTGGCGGAAGGCCCCACCGACGCCGAACTGAAGGCCGCCAAGGACAATCTCATCAATGGCTTCCCGCTGCGCATCGACAGCAACCGCAAGCTGCTGACCAATGTGGCCAATATCGGCTGGTACAGGTTGCCGCTGGACTACCTCGATACCTGGACCAGGCAGATCGGCAAGATCACGCGAGCCCAGGTCAAGGAAGCCTTCCAGCGTCACGTGCGTCCCGACGCCATGGCGACTGTGATCGTGGGCGGGCCGGAATGAGGGCGTGAGTGGTGCGGGCGCTTCGGTCCCTGGCGCTCGCGCGATCTGACCCGCAGGCTCTACAATCACGGCATGAATTCGCGTACCCGATCTCCCTCGCCCGCTGCCAGCGGGCGAAACTCTTCCCCCTCGCCGCGGCAGGCACCCGCGCAGGTCCGCATCATCGGCGGCAAGTGGAAGCGCACGCCGCTGCCCGTACTCCACGCCGAAGGGCTGCGTCCCACGCCCGACCGCGTGCGTGAAACTCTGTTTAACTGGCTCGGCCAGGACATGTCGGGGCTGGCCTGCCTCGACCTGTTTGCGGGTTCTGGGGCACTTGGCTTCGAAGCCGCTTCGCGCGGTGCGCGGCAGGTCACAATGGTGGAGGCCAACCCGCGCGTGGCCAAGCAATTGCGCGACAACCAGTATCGCCTCGACGCCCAGCAGATCCGGGTTGTGCAGGGTGATGCATTTGCTACGGCGGCGCAGATGCCGTCAGCGAGCTTCGACGTGGTTTTTCTCGATCCGCCGTTTGCCGAGGATTGGCTGGGCCCTGCGCTGGAGCATGCGGCACGGCTGTCGCGGCCGGGCGGTGCCGTCTATGTGGAAACCGATCGTGCGTTGACCGGCCCGGATGCCCCAGTGCCGGCGGCGCTGGAGATCGTGCGGCATGCCCGCGCGGGCGCGGTGCATTTCCATTTGCTGCAGCACAGGAATAATCGATTCGGGGGCGCGGACGCGGCATGACCGGCCATCGCACGCTAGATGCGGCACTGCCGCGAAAGCGTGTTGCAATGGCTTCCAAGTACCGCGTTTAGAGTTACACTACGCCGCTGTTGCCAACGCTCGTCACGCAGCCTTGGCCCCAGCCCTCAACCATAGCGGGCGGGGTCGATCGGTCCATCCAGGACCGGCAGCGGGCAGAATAAGGAGGAAGCATGGTCGTCGCGGTCTATCCCGGCACTTTCGACCCAATGACCCGGGGCCACGAGGATCTGGTGCGCAGAGCGTCCAATATCTTCGATGAACTCGTGGTCGGCGTGGCGTATAGCCCCAACAAGCGCCCATTCTTTTCGCTGGAAGAGCGCATAGGCATCGCTCGCGAAGTCCTGGGACACTATCCCAATGTGCGAGTCGAAGGTTTCTCCGGCCTGCTCAAGGATTTCGTGCGCAAGAACAATGCGCGGGTGATCGTGCGGGGTTTGCGTGCCGTCTCCGATTTCGAGTATGAGTTCCAGATGGCGGGCATGAACCGCTACCTGCTGCCGGACGTGGAAACCATGTTCCTGACGCCCTCGGACCAATACCAGTTCATCTCGGGCACGTTCGTGCGCGAGATCGCGGTGCTGGGCGGCGATGTCAGCAAGTTCGTATTCCCGTCGGTCGAGCGCTGGCTTCAGGAGAAGATTGCCAAACCGGAATAAAATAGAGCTTCGGGACATGTCGGCCGCGGCCAGTCGGGCGCGGGCATGTCTGGCTTAAAGGAAACACCATGGCACTGATGATCACCGACGACTGCATCAACTGCGACGTTTGTGAGCCCGAGTGCCCAAACGAAGCTATTTCGATGGGGCCCGAGATCTATGAGATCGACCCCAACAAATGCACGGAATGCGTCGGACACTTCGATGAGCCGCAATGCCAGCAGGTTTGCCCGGTGGCTTGCATCCCGAACGACCCCAACCGGGTCGAGACGCGCGATACCTTGATGCAGCGCTATCGTCTGCTGACGGCGGCCAAGCGGGTGGCTTGACGCGGGCATTGCGCCCTGCGGCACAAAAAAGCCCCGTCACCGAGAGGTGACGGGGCTTTTTTATTGGTCCGCCTGCGGTTTGCTGCTTGCGAAGCGCCTTCAGCGGGTGGTGTGCAACTCCAGCATGGCGCGTTCGTTTTCGCCCCTGGCCAGCAGCGCCAGCGGCGCCAGGCTACGGTCGATGGCTTCGTCGATGGCCTGCTGCTCCTCGCGGCGCGGCGGCTTCAATACATAATTGATCACATCCTCCCGCTCGCCGCCACCGCTTGCCGAGTTGCGCGGATGGCCCACGCCGATGCGCAGGCGCCAGTAGTCCTGCGTTGTCAGGTGCGCGGCAATGTCCTTGAGTCCGTTGTGGCCGCCGGCGCCGCCGCCGCGCTTGAGCTTGACGGTACCGGGCGGCATGTCCATTTCGTCGTGGGCTACCAGGATTTCGTCAGGCAGGATCTTGTAGAAACGCGCCAGCGATACCACTGACTGGCCGGAGCGGTTCATGAACGTGGACGGCTTGAGTAGCCAGATGTCCTGGTCCCATAGCCGCGCGCGCGCGGCCAGGCCGTGGAAGCGGCCTTCAACGCGCAGGGTGGCGCCGCCCATGCGGGCCAGTTGGTCGACCAGCCAGAAGCCGGCGTTGTGGCGGGTGGCTTCGTATTCCGCCCCGGGGTTGCCGAGACCGACGATGAGTTTGATCATGGGTTGGACTGCTTGGTTGGGAGGACTCAGGCGGATCTGACTGCGACTGCTTAACTGCAGTGTCATAGGCCTAAAAGCCTAAAATCAAAGGCAGTTTCACCACCCCTGCGGGGCGGCGACCTACTTTCTTGTCACGCCAAGAACGTAGGCAAAGAAGGCGCCCCATACGGGATGGGCAAACATTCACGGCTCGCTTCGCATCGCGCAGGGGCTGCCAGGGGCCAAGGATACTCGATTGGGCGCACGAAAAAAAACCGCCGGACGCGCCGGCGGTTTTTTCTTGCGGCTGCGAGAGCCGTCCTGTTGCACGTCCCGAAGGCCGCGTTCAGGGTACTCAGGCAGCAGGCGTTTCTTCGGCTGCAGCAACGCCGCCGGCCGGCAGCGAGATGCTGGCGATAGCAGGGTTTTCGTCGCCGTGGGTGATGGCGCTCACGCCCTTCGGCAGCTTCACGTCGGACAGGTGCAGGGTCTGGCCCAGTTCCGCGTTACCCAGGTCCACTTCGATGAACTCAGGCAGGTCGGCCGGCAGGCACGACACTTCCAGTTCGTTCAGGATGTGGTTGACGATGCCATGGCCCAGCTTCACGCCCGGGGCGTTTTCCTGGTTCATGAAGTGCAGCGGCACCTTGACGTGGATCTTGTCGGTGGCCGACACGCGCTGGAAGTCGACGTGCAGGACCAGCGGCTTGAACGGGTGCATCTGGAAAGCGCGCAGCAGGGCCTTTTCAGCCTTGCCTTCCACTTCGAGGTCGAGAATCGACGAGTGGAATGCTTCTTTCTTCAGCGCATGGAACAGCGCGTTGTGATCCAGTTCGATCATCTTGGGCTCGGCTGCGCCGCCATAGATGATGCCGGGGGTCTTGCCGGCGTTGCGCAGGCGGCGGCTCGCACCCGTTCCCTGTACGCTACGCTCGAAGGCTACTACTTTCATGATGACTCCAAATGTAAGAGGGCTGTCCGCGACCAGACAGCCCGATGAATCGCGCCTGCACCGTAACCGGGGTGTCCCCGAAAAACGGCCGCAAACGCGGTAAAGCCTTGAATTCTATCAGGAATCGGCAAACAGCGACATGATCGAGTCGCCCTTGACGATCCGGGTGAAAGTCTCCGCCAGCAGCGATGCGGTCGACAGTTGGCGAATCTTGCCGGACTGGATCGCATCGTCGCGCAGCGGAATGGTGTCGCACACCACCACTTCATCCAGTTCGGAGTCGGCGATACGGGCAGCCGCGCCGCCGGACAGCACCGGATGGGTACAGTAAGCGAATACCTTCAGCGCGCCGCGCTCCTTCAGTACCTGGGCGGCCTTGCACAGCGTGCCGCCGGTGTCGATCATGTCATCCATGATCACGCAGTTGCGGCCGTCGACTTCACCGATGATGTTCATCACTTCAGCCACTTTGGCSYKSGGACGRCGCTTGTCGATGATGGCCAGGTCGCAGTTCAGCTGCTTGGCCAGCGCACGGGCGCGCACCACGCCGCCGACGTCGGGCGAGACCACCAGCAGATTGCCGTAGTTTTTCTCGCGCAGGTCGCCCAGCAGAACCGGGGAGGCGTAGATGTTATCAACCGGGATATCGAAGAAGCCCTGGATCTGGTCGGCGTGCAGGTCCATGGTCAGGACGCGCTCGACGCCGGCGACTTCCAGCATATTGGCTACCACCTTGGCCGAGATCGCGACGCGCGCCGAACGCGGGCGGCGGTCCTGGCGGGCATAGCCGAAATAGGGCATGGCGGCAGTGATGCTGCGTGCCGAGGCGCGCTTGAGCGCATCGACCATCACCATCAGTTCCATCAGGTTGTCGTTGGTCGGCGCGCAGGTGGACTGCAGCACGATAACGTGCTTGCCGCGAACATTTTCCTGGATTTCAACTTGGACTTCGCCGTCGGAGAACCGGCCGACCTGGGCTTTCCCGAGCGGGATGCCGAGGTGCTGCACGACAGCCTCCGCGAGTTTGGGGTTGGCGTTGCCGGTAAAAACCATCAAGCCTTCGCTGCTCATTCGGTGCACCTGTCTTGCTGCTGGAGGGGGGAAAGATTGCTGCCGGCTAGTGCCGGCAGCTTTGTCGTGCGGGTCCATAAGGACACTATAGGAATGTAATGGCAGGGGAAGAAGGATTCGAACCTTCGAATGCCGGAATCAAAATCCGGTGCCTTGACCAACTTGGCGACTCCCCTACACAACCGGGCACGTCCATCGTCACATTCAACTGCCTGCGACGCCGAACGAAAAACTATTTATGCGAGCGTTGCGAGCGGGTGGTGCGATAAACTCTTCGCACACCTGCCATCCCATTCGGGAGGCAACCGGTCTAGTACCTGCTGCGCCGTTTGCGAATCGTTGAATCGCGCAAACACGCAGGCTCCGGAACCGGTCATCCTTGCATGGGGACTGTATTGTCTCAGCCATTCAAGGGCTCGGGCAACTTCGCCGAACTTCACTGTTGCTATCGCTTCCAGGTCGTTGCGACCGAAACCGAACTTGTTTGTGCATCCAGTGAAGTCCGCTATTATGCTGATGGGCGTATCCCTTGTCAAGCGCTCGTCCGAAAAAATTGCAACGGTAGGAACATGCTGGCGCGGGTGGATGATCACGAACCAGCTTTCGGGCAACGCGACCGTCGTCAGTTCCTCGCCAACACCCTCGGCGAAGGCGTTTTCCCCATGCAGGAAGAACGGCACGTCCGCGCCCAGCGCGAGGCCGATGCGCTTGAGTTCATCGCGGTCCAGGTGCAGCCCCCACAGGTGGTTCAGGGCCAGCAGCGTGGTGGCCGCATCCGAAGAGCCGCCGCCAATGCCGCCACCCATCGGCAGCCGCTTGGCGATGGCGATGTCGGCGCCAAAGCGGGTTCCGCTGGCCTGCTGCAGCGCCCGTGCGGCGCGCACGATCAGGTCGGTCTCGGCCGGGACGCCGGCTACCTCGGTGGTGCGCTCGATGCGGCCATCTTCGCGGCGGTGGAAGTCCAGCGTATCGCTCCAGTCCACCAGTTGGAACACCGTCTGCAACATGTGATAGCCATCGTCACGACGCCCGGTCACGTGCAGGAAGAGATTCAGCTTGGCGGGAGCGGGGCAGCCGCGCAGTTCAGCGGGGGGCAGGGTACGGGCAGTATTCATTGCGCTTGCTCCGGATCGATCACAAGGCGCACGGAGAGCGGGCTGCCGTCGCCATCGCGTGCCAGGTCGATACGGCGCGGCAGCGCCGTGGCTGCGGTTGCCGCGGCAGGGGTTTCCTGCCACGCCACATAGCGTACTGTCCAGCCGTTCTGCGCCAGGGTGGCCAGCCGCCCGCTATCGTCGCGGGTGGTGCGCGCCGGGCTGCCCGGCGCGGGGCGCGCGTGCAGCCAGTCGCGCATGCCGGCCACCGGCAGCGAGAAGCCAAGCGCCTCTTCCAGCAGGGTATCCACCTCAGGCGCATTGCGCGGGGGCTGGTTGGGGAGGTCGAGCGTCGCGCCGGAAGGGGTGGACGTGACCACGGCAAGGGTCTGCCCCAGCGGCGAGATCAGGTCCAGCCGCACGTTGCGGCCTTGCTCGTGCCATTGAAAGCTGCCCTGTACGCCTTCCTCGCGGCCGTAGCGCACGTAGTTGGCGGCGAAGCGTCCGCTGAGGTCGCGCGCCCTGGCGGTCTCGCCGGCGTCGAACTGCCGCGTTGGCGTGATGCTGGCGCAGGCGGCAAGCCAGACGGGGGCGCTCAGGCAGAGCAGGGCTAGGCGTCGGGATTTATGCATGTAGTCTTGCGCCCGCACCGGCGCAGCCGGGCGCCGGGCGTCCGGCCCGGCGGAGGTTTGCGGGCTGTCGGATGAATCGGGAGATTACTTGAGCGCGGAGAGCGGCACGTTATAGCGCCGCAGCGTGTCGATCAGGATGACGTTGTCCGGCTCGATCTTGGCGGCTTCGTTCCAGGTCTTGCGTGCTTCATCCTGCTGGCCGAGTTGCCACAGCACCTCGCCCAGGTGGGCACCGATTTCCGCTTCGGGCGCCTTGGCGTAGGCGTTCCGGAGCAGTTCGGCAGCTGGCTGCAACTGGCCCAGGCGGAATTTGACCCAGGCCAGGCTATCCATGATGTAAGGATCGTCCGGTCCCAGCGCGGAGGCCTTCTCCAGCAACTGGAGGGCTTCCGGCAGGCGCACGTTACGGTCCGCAAGGGAGTAGCCGAGCGCGTTGTAGCCCTGCTTTGCGTCGGGCTGCATCGCGATCACCCGGCGCAGCCGCTTTTCCATGCTGTCGTAGCGCTTCTCGCGCTCGTCGAGCATGGCCAGCTCGTAGACCCAGTCCGAATTGTCGGGCTCGGCAGCGACGCGCTCCTCCAGCACCTTGCGGGCGCGGTCGTAGGCTTTGGCATCGATCAGCATGCCAACCTCGGCCTGCCGGATCGCGGTCATGCGCTGCGCGCGCTGGTCGGGCTCGGCGATATCCTCGGCATCGGCCAGCATATCGTTGAACACGGCCTGTGCGTCGTCGAGCTTGCCCATGCGCCCAAGCAGCTGGGCGCGCTTGACGGCGGCCGCGGGCGCCAGGCGGCTGTCGTCGATGCGGTCGAGCCACGCAACGGCGGCGGGGTAGTCCTTCTTTTCCTCGGCGATCTGCGCCAGGTACTGGTAGGCGATATCGGGGCTGGCGGCCGGCACCTGCTCGGCCAGTTGCAGATACTCTTTCAGGTACTGCTCAGCTTCGTCATAGCGTTTGGACTGCAGGCTGGTCAGGCCAAGGGCGAGCGGCACGCGCGGGTCCTTGGGCGCTATCTTGCGCAGGGTCTCGAACTCGGCGCGGGCGGCTTGCAGGTCGTTCTGCTGCAAGTACAGGCGCGCCAGCGTGATATGGCCGTTGACCGAAGCAGGGGCCTTGCCGACGAACGACTTCAGGCCGGCGATGGCCTCGTCCGGTGCGCTGTCGGCGCGCAATTCGGCCGCCATCAGCGCGGCGGCTTCATAGTCGGGGCGGATGCGCTGGGCTTCGTCGAGTTCGGCCAGGGCGCCGGGAATGTCGTTGGCGGCTTCCTTGGCGCGGGCCAGGGCAAGGTGGGTTTCGGCAGAGCGGGCGTCGCTCGCTGTCAGGCGCTGCAGCAGGGCGGCGGCACCGGCGGGATCGCTGGTTCGCGAAAGCTGCTGCTGCATCTGCAGGATCGCCTCCGGCCGGTGGCTTGGCGGCACGCCATTGAGCTGCAGGGCCAGCAAGGGTTCGGCTTCGTCCCAGCGGCCGCTCAGGACCAGCAGGGTGGAAAGGACTTGCCGCGCACCAGCCGATGTGGGCGCGAGTTCGGTCCACAGGCGCGCAGCGTCGAGCGCTTGCTGCGCGCTACGTGCATTGAAGGCGATCTCGGTGGCGCGCTGGGCAAAGCGCGGGTCGCGCGTATTGCGGGCCAGTTCCAGGTAAGTCTGGTAAGCCGGACCGACCACGCCGCGCTGGGCCGAGATTTCCGCCGCCAGGACCCGGTACAGGATGTCGGCGCTCAGCGGCACCGCCGGCAGCGGCATCTTCGGCGGCAACGGGTTCGAGCGGACTGGCGTGATGGCTTCCGCCGCCACCTTCATCGCGGGCCTGCCCTCCGGGGGCGCGGCATGGCTGGCAAGCGGCGCCATGGCGCAGACCGCAAGCGCGGCCGCAGCCGTGGCTGCGAGCCTGTGACGCAGCGGCCGCCGGGTAGAGCGCCGGGTAGGAAGAATTTGAGCGATGGTCATCGGGGTACGGTCCAGGCGGTCCGACATGTGGGTGGGTGCTCCAGCACTCAATGCGATGGGAATGTTAAAGGCATTGTAGCCTGCCGCTACAATGCCTTGCTGATCCGCATGGCACCAGTATGACTGGGTCTCTGGCGGTTGGAGTGGCACAAAAGGGAGAGGTTCGATGCCAGAGTTGCCGGAGGTCGAAGTGACCCGCCGCGGCTTGCTGCCGCACGTGGTGGGGCGGCGCATAGCCGACGTGGTGGTGCGCCATCGCGGCCTGCGCTGGCCGGTTGAACCGGATATCGAGTCACAACTGACCGGCCGGGTGATCGCTCGCATCGAACGGCGCGGCAAATACCTGCTGCTGGAGTGTGTGCGCCAGGCTGCGGCCAGCCTTTTTCCGGATGGCTCTCCTTGCCTGCCGCCAGTAGATGACCGGGGCTGGCTGCTGATCCACCTCGGCATGACGGGTACCTTGCGGGTGCTGCCGCAAGCGCCGCCGGCGGGCAGTCACGATCACCTCGACCTGATCCTCGCGGACCCCGCCGACACGCACGCCGATACCGGCACCAGCCTGGTGCTTCGTTTTCGCGACCCGCGCCGCTTTGGCGCTGTGCTCTGGAGCCCGCTCGAAGAGTCGCAGTTGCCAACACATCCGCTGCTGCGCAACCTTGGCGTCGAGCCTTTCGATCCGCGCTTCGACGGAGCCTGGCTGTACCGCCTCGGGCGCGGGCGCAGCGCAGCCATCAAGACGGTGCTCCTGGCGGGAGACATCGTGGTGGGCGTAGGCAATATCTATGCGTCGGAGAGCCTGTTTGCCGCCGGCATCCGTCCCACCACGCCGGCTGGCCGGCTCTCCCTGGCGCGCTGTGAACGCCTTGCCGTCGCGGTGCGGGACACGCTGGCCCGTGCCATCGAGCGCGGCGGCAGCACGCTGCGCGACTTCGTCGGCAGCGATGGCAGCAGCGGCTACTTCCAGCTGGATTGCGCCGTGTATGACCGTGCCGGGCATCCCTGCCGGGTCTGCGGCACCACTATCCGGCAGATCGTCCAGGGACAGCGCTCGACTTTCTATTGCCCTACCTGCCAGCGCTGAAACCGCGCCGCCCTCCTCAAGGCCGACGCCGCACCGAAGTGTTTATTGAGTAACTTCCCGATGCTGTTGCACCGGGCCGATGGGCCGGCGCAACAGCGAGGCCCGCAGGCGACTCGAATTTCACAAAAATCCCCCGGAAACCTGTATCTTCAACAAAGTAAAAAAGTGTTACAAAGACACCATGWCACCGCCCGGGTGCAGGCTATCGGACATCAAGACGCCAGGCCTGCAGCGCCGTCGCGGGGGCTTTTCGCCAAGCCGATCCCAGTGCCAATGACAACCCTCGCCCTTCAATTCGAACAATACGGCGCCTGGAGAACCGGGGTGCTCAATTCCCTGGCCGAATTCCGCTCCTGGCTGCAGCAGCACGATCTCTACGACGCCCAGGCCGACGAACGCGTCCAGCGCATCCAGGGCGTGCTCAAGAGCGACCGGCTCAAGGTAGCCTTCATCGCGGAGTTCTCGCGGGGCAAGAGCGAACTGATCAACGCCATTTTCTTTGCAGACTATGGCCGGCGCATCCTGCCGTCATCCGCCGGGCGCACCACGATGTGCCCGACCGAGCTGCGCTACGACGAGGCCGAGGCGCCGTGCATCCGCCTGCTGCCGATCGAGACGCGCCTGCAGGAAGCCTCCACTGCTGATTTCCTCGACGTCGACGCGCACTGGCATACCGTGCCGCTCGATCCCTCGTCGCCGGATGGGATGCTCGATGCGTTCCGGCACGTGATCGAGACCAACCGCGTCACCCGGGAGATGGCGGAATCGCTCGGCTTGTATAACGAGAACGATCCCGACGCCGCCTACGCGCTCGATGCCGACGGCATGGTGGAGATTTCCCGCTGGCGCCATGCAGTTATCAATTTCCCGCATCCGCTGCTGCGCCAGGGTCTGGTAATCCTTGACACACCGGGTCTCAACGCGATCGGCACCGAGCCGGAACTGACATTGCGCCTGATTCCGGAGGCGCATGTCGTGGTGTTTATGCTCGCCGCCGATGCCGGCGTGACCAAGAGCGACCTGGATCTCTGGCGCAGCCATGTTAGCGCGGGCCACCGCAAGGGCTGCCTGGCGGTGCTGAACAAGATCGACGGTCTGTGGGACCCGCTCAAGTCGCCGGCCGAGACCGCGGCCGAGATTACGCGCCAGGTCACCAACAGCGCCCAGGTGCTGGGGATCGACGAGTCGCGCGTCTATCCGGTGTCGGCGCAGAAGGGCCTGGTGGCCAAGGTCACGCACGATGACGACTTGCTGGCGCGCAGCGGCCTGCCGCAATTCGAACATGTTCTGTCGGATCAACTGATTCCACAGCGGCGTGAGATCGTCGCCGACCAGGTACAGCGCTCGGTGGAGGAAATGACGCGTGGCGCGCAGCAACTGCTGCAGAGCCGCCGCCGCAGCATCGTCGAGCAGTTGTTCGAGTTGCGCGGCCTGCGCGGCAAGAACCACGCGATGGTCAAGCACATGCTGATGCGTGTGCAGTCCGAAAAGGAAGAGTTCGAGCAGAGCATCGCCAAGTTCCAGGCGCTGCGTCTTGTGTTCGGACGTCACAGCGCCGATATCATCAAGAGCCTGCAACTGCGCGACGTGCGCCGCACCATGCGCGAGCGCCGCGAGCAGATGAAGGAGCGCTTCTTCTCGCGCGGCATGCGCGAGGACATGGACGGGCTGTTCGCCCGGCTAGGCGAACTGGTCAGCGAGGCTGACCAGAAGATCGTCCAGCTACACCAGCTCACCGACAGCATGTACCGCCGCTTCAATGCCGAGCACGGCTTCACGTTGCCGGCGCCGATCCAGTTTGTCACCGCGCGCTACGTGAGCGAACTGCAGCAGACGCTGGCACTGGCCCAGACGCACTTCGGCGCCATGAGCATGCTGACCCGCTCGCGTCCGCAACTGGTGCAAAGCGCGTTCTCCACTGTTGCAAGCCGCGTGCTGGAAACCTTCCGCGATCTCAACCGCGATATCGAGATCTGGCTCAAGTCAGTGATGACGCCGCTGGAGGCGCAGGTACGCGAGCATCAGAAGCAACTGCGTCGCCGGGTCGACTCGATCGAGCGCATCCACGAGGCGACCGACACGCTGGAAAGCCGCATCGCGCAGCTGGAGGAAGTGCTGAACGGGCTGGACGAGCGCAGCGGACGCATCGAATCCTTCTCCCGGCAGATCCTGCGGCCTGACGCCGAAGACGGCCAGCTCAGGGCCGTCGCCGCCTGAAGCACGGCTGGCGCGCGGTGCCGGAGGCGGCAAGGCGGTATCATGACGCGCCGCCGCTTCCGGCGCTTCCGCCTTTTCCGTCACGTTCCCGATGCCCCGCAAGCCAGCCGCTACTCCCGCCGTTTCTTCCACCGATCTTTCCCTGGCCGCCGTTCCCGCCGTTCCCGCCGTTCCCGCCGATTTCGCCACGCGCGTGGTGGATTGGCAGCGCCTGCACGGGCGCCATGACTTGCCGTGGCAGAACACCCGCGACCCTTACCGGATCTGGTTGTCGGAGATCATGCTGCAGCAGACCCAGGTCAGCGCGGTGATCGAGTATTTCCAGCGTTTCGTCGGCCGCCTGCCTACCGTTGCCGCTCTGGCGGAGGCTAGCGCGGACGAGGTGATGGCGCTCTGGGCAGGGCTTGGCTATTACTCGCGCGCGCGCAACCTGCACCGCTGCGCCAAGAGCGTGATGAGCGAGCACGGCGGCGTGTTTCCTACCGATCCCGAGGTGCTGGTGACGCTGCCCGGCATCGGCCGCTCGACCGCGGCGGCCGTGGCCGCCTTCAGTGTTGGCGTGCGATCCCCCATCCTGGACGGCAATGTCAAGCGCGTCTTCGCTAGGTTCTTCGGCATCCACGGCCATCCGGGCGTCAAGGCGGTGGAGAACCGCATGTGGCAAATCGCGGAGGAGGTGTTGCCCCCGAAGGGGCCTGGACAGGCCGAGGACATGGTGTCCTATACCCAGGGCGTAATGGATCTCGGCGCCACCGTCTGTTCGCGCGGCAAGCCGGCCTGCCTTGCTGCCGCGGCGTCGTGCCCGCTGGCCAGCGACTGCGTGGCGCGCCGGGACGGCCTGACCGCCGCGCTGCCCACGCCGAAACCGCGTGCCGCCATTCCCGAGCGCAGCACCGTCATGCTGCTGGTCCGGCGCGGCCGTGAAGTCCTGCTGGCGTTGCGACCCGACAGCGGCATCTGGGGCGGCCTCTGGAGCCTGCCTGAAATGCCGGTGGATACCGTGCCCTTCGATGCCGAACTGGCCGAAGACGCCGCCCGCGAACGCGCCCGCGATTTCGGCACGCCCGGCACCGCCAGCATGGTCGGCGAACTCACCCACGTCTTCACCCACTTCCGCCTGCTGATCCGCGCCATCCGCGTGGACGTCACCGGCCTGAGCGCCCACGACGCAGCCGATGGCACTCCGCTACGCTGGCTCTCGCTGGACGATCTCGATGCGGTGGGCACACCGGCACCGGTGCGCAAGCTGCTCGAAGCACAGGCGCTGGGGGGATTGTTCTAAAGCTAAAGCCCTTTGCCGCGTGGGAGGCTCAGAGAATATGGTGTTGACGCATGTACTTGTGCACGATCTCGATCCGCATCCCCGCGTCCGGCAGCGCCATCAGCATCTGCTTGGCCTTGAGCGGCACGGGCAGCAACTCGCATAGCCGATTGGCCACCCAGCTCGGGTCATCCCACAGGAACGGCTCTGCAAACGGAAGCTTGCCCGGATGCTCCGCGTGGAGCGAGGCGACGATACGGCGCAGCACAGCAAGGCATTCGCCCAGCAGTTCAAGCTTGCAGTCGATGATGTCGGGCGGCAGCAATTCCGCCTGACCCACCAGCAAACCATCGGCGCGCACACTGTGGCCTATCAGCCGGAAGCGCTGGCGCCCGCGCGCACTGATCAGCAGCACGCCAAGCTGCTCCATATTGCAGTCGACGATATCCGCCAGGCAGCCGATGGTCTCGGGCATGGTGGGTTCATTGGGGCGGGCGACCTCGTTGCCGCTGGCGATCAGGCAGACGCCGAAAGGTGTGTGATCGCGCATGCAAGCGCGCACCATATCCACATAGCGTGCTTCAAAAACGCGCAGCGGCAGCAGGCCATCCGGAAAGAGTACGGTGTGCAGCGGAAACAGCGGCAGGCCATCCAGCGCAGGCGGTACCGACGATGTACCGGACGAAGCGGTGGTCGAAGCGGATGAGCCGGGCGTGGCGTGTGAGGACATGCTGAGCCAGCAGAGTTTCGGGCGGGAATTGCCGAGCCTGGCCGCGAAACCTGCAGCTGCGGCCTTCAGCCGCCGGGTGCGAGCTCGCGGTGTCTCACCAGCACATTACCATGGGCGCGAAAATAGTTGGCAAGTCTTTCAGCGATGTACACGGAGCGGTGCTGGCCGCCCGTGCAGCCAATGGCGACGGTCAGGTAGCTGCGATTGTCCGCGATGAAACTTGGCAGCCACTTTTCCACGTAGGCGCGGATGTCATCGGCCATGGCCAGCACCATCGGCTGGCTCTGCAGGAAGTCGATCACGGGCTCGTCGCGTCCGGTCAGCGGGCGCAGGGCCAGGTCGTAGTAGGGGTTGGGCAGCGAGCGGACATCGAACACCAGGTCGGCATCGCTGGGCACGCCGTGCTTGAAGCCAAACGATTCGAACAGCAAGGTGAGTTTCAGGTCATCGCCGCGCACGAATTCCTTGATCCACGCGCGCAGCGTATTGGTGCGCACGTTGCTGGTGTCGATACGGTGCGCGGCCTCCGCCAGCGGGCTGAGCAGCTCGCGCTCCATCTCGATGGCTTCGATCAGGGACGTGTCGTTGTATGGCGCATCGAGCGCATTGTCTGCAACGCCCGCAGGTTCGGCATTGGCCGAGAGGGTCGCCTTGTCGATACGCATCGACAGCGGGTGGCGCCGCCGCGTTTCCGAGTATCGCTGCACCAGCGCATCCGTATTGGCGGTCAGGAAAACCACCCGGACCTGGTGTTCGGAGGCGAGGTTGCGCAGCGTGCCGGGCAATTCGTCCAGCGATTCGCGGCTGCGGATGTCGGTAGCGACGCCAAGATGGGTGTAACCCTGGCTTGCGAGATACTGGGCCAGCGCCGGAATAAACTGAGCCGGCAGGTTGTCAACGCAGTAGTAACCTGCGTCTTCCAGTACGTTCAAGGCAACGGATTTGCCGGAGCCGGAGATTCCGGTGATAAGTATGATGCGCATAGCACGACAAGCATAACATCAGGTGATGACGCCGTCATGACGGCGAGGCGCCAACAAAAATGGCGAACCGAAGGGTTCGCCATTTTCGCATGTCCGCATGCTAAGTGACGCGGGGGCTTACTTGGAGAGGCACTCGCTCATGAAGGCTTTGCGCTCGTCGCCCTTCTTGCCGGTAGCGTCCTTGTTGCACGCCGTCATCTTTTCCTGCTGGCTGTTCTTGGCGGGAGCGGCGGCGGGTTTGTTGGAGAGGCAGTCGCTCATGAAGGCCTTGCGCTCGTCGCCCTTCTTGCCGGCGGCCTGCGTATTGCAGGCCTTCATCTTGTCCTGTTGGGAGTTTGTCGCCGCGGGCGCCGCCGGTGCTGCCGGTTTTGCGGACGTTGCGGGTGCCGCGGGCGTTGCGGTTGCTGCGGCCGGTGCATTCTGGGCGAAGGCGCCGCTGGCGAAAAGCGGGGCTACCAGCACGCACATCGCGATCATTCTCTTCATGCTTGCTCTCCTGGCTGTGGAAAACTTCATGGCTGCTGGCCATGTCGGCGCGGCAACTCGGGCTGGGCTCAATGTCCATTACTGCACAAAACGGCCTGTGCCCCAAACGCGTTGACGACGGAAGCGCGGACGAATGCAATCAATTGAAACAGCCCAGGCACGGCGCTGGCTGCCTAGAGTAGCCGGCCCTGGCCCCGCGATGCCACATCGGCTTGCATCGCGGCGCGCTGGCGGTCCATGAAATCGCGCAGCGTGTCGATGCCGCGCAGGCGCAGGATGGTGTTGCGGACGGCGGCCTCGACCAGCACGGCGAGATTTCGGCCGGCCGCCACCTGGATCTTGACCATGTGGATGGGCAGGCCGAGCACATCCAGATACTGGGAATCCAGCGGCAGGCGTTCGAATTCGCCGTCGTTGCGGCGCACCAGCTGCACCACCAGTTTCAGCTTCATCTTCCGGCGCACCGCGGTCTCGCCAAAGATCGTCTTGATGTCGAGCAGGCCCAGGCCGCGCACTTCAAGCAGGTTTTGCAGCAGGGGCGGGCAGCGGCCTTCAATGAAATCGGGTCCGAGCCGGACAAAATCCACGGCATCGTCCGCCACCAGCCCATGTCCGCGTGAAATCAGCTCCAGGCCGAGCTCACTCTTGCCCAGGCCGGATTCACCCATCACCAGCACGCCCATGCCGAGGATGTCGAGGAATACGCCGTGCATGGTCACGCGTGGCGCGGAAATGCGCGACAGGTAGAGGCGCAGGTGATCGATCACCGCCGCCGAGGACACCGGCGTAGTGAACAAGGGCGTGGAGGAACGCGTGCAGCGCAGTTCCAGGTCGGGCGGTGGCTCCATGCCGTCGGCAATCACCAGGAAGGGCGGTTCCAGCAGGATCAGCTCACCCATCTGGCGCTTGCGCATCTCGTCGTCGAGACGCTGGTAATACGTGATCTCGGGCTTGCCCAGGACCTGGATCCGGTTCGGGTGGATCAGGTTCAAGTGGCCGACGAGATCGGCCGCGGAAGTGGCTTCACGTGCGAACTCGACATCGAACGCCCGGTCGGCGCCTTCCAGACCGGCTACCCAGGAGAGTTTGATATCGGCTGCGTTGTCGTCGAAGATCGACTGCGAGGTGACGCCAGTGAGTTCCATGCGGGTGCTTTCAGGAGCGAGCTTTCAGACAGCGGGGACAATTGCCCCGCTCGCCTGCGTAAAGATCGCCGAGGCCGGTCAGGGGTGCCATTGCGTCAGCAACTGGTGCACGTCATCGGGGGTGGGCAGGGTAGCCAGTCCTTCGCGCATCTCGCGGTCGGACAGCAGCTGGGCGATCTCCGAGAGAATCTCCAGATGTTGCTGGGTGGCCTGTTCGGGCACCAGCAGGAAGATCAGCAGCGCTACCGGCTTGCCGTCGGGAGATTCGAAGGGGATCGGCTCGGCCAGGCGCATGAAGGCGRCAAGTGGCTGCTTCAGTCCCTTGATGCGGCCATGCGGAATGGCAACCCCGGCGCCAAGACCAGTGGACCCCAGCGATTCGCGGGCGAACAGGTTGTCGGTCACGGTAGCGCGCGCCACGCCATGGTTGTTCTCGAAGAGGAGCCCGGCCTGTTCGAACACGCGCTTCTTGCTGGTGACGCTGACGTCGAGGTTGATGTTGCCGGGTGGCAGCAATTTAGCCAAACGATTCATGTGGAATGCGCAGGGTTTTCTAGTAAGCAGGCCCGGGGCCGGGAGGCATCGCGCCGGGCAAAAAAGAAGAAAAAACCAAGGTCCGAAGTTTCACCGGGTGTCCCCCTGCCGGTGTCGGGCGTCTGGCCATTATAGAGCAGGCCCGCCCCCGCCTTGTGCATTGCAATACCCGATGCGCGGAAGCGGTGCCGCGTGCACGGAAAAATCGTTGAGCTTGAGAACTATGTATTGCACAGCATACACCGGTCCATATGCGTTGCGGAATCCCCCGCGTGGTCCCGGATGAGCGCCAGGAACGAAAAAGCCGCGCTATGGGCGCGGCTTGATTCCGGTTTCAAGGGAGTGACACCGGCGGCCCGGTCTGTGGGCCACCAGGCACGGTCATTGCTGCATCTGCGATGCGGCCATCTGATACTTGACCGCTTCGCGGTCGTGGCTTTGCACGCGATCCTTATGGCGAATCACCTGCCGGTCGAGCTTGTCGACGAGCGCGTCGATAGCGGCATACAGGTCTTCATGATGCGCTTCGACAAAGATGTCCTTGCCCTTGAGATGTAGATTGATTTCCGCGTACTGCCGCCGGTCCTTTTCTTTTGTATTGTCGACAGAGAGCAGCACACTTACGCCAATGACTTGATCAAAATGCCTGACGATACGCTCCAGTTTCGTTTCCACGTACTCACGCAGCGGGGGCGTGATGTCCAAGTGGTGTCCACTGATCTTGAAGTTCATAGCGTTTCTCCTTCTGAAAGAGTTGCACCAGGCAGGCGATGCAACTCGGCTACAAAGTCTTGCGGAGAGTAACTGCCGGAATCTTGAGCGCCTCGCGGTATTTGGCAACGGTGCGTCGTGCCACTACGAAGCCTTGCTCGCCGAGCAATTCGGCAATCCGGCTGTCGGACAAGGGATTCCTGGCGTCTTCGGCTCCTATCAGTTGCTTGATCAACGCACGAATTGCCGTTGACGAGGCCGCGCCGCCGGTTTCTGTGGATACGTGACTGCCGAAGAAATACTTCAGCTCGAAAGTCCCCATCGGCGTTGCCATGTATTTATTGGTAGTCACCCGAGAGATGGTGGACTCGTGTAAACCCAGTGTATCGGCAATCTCCCGCAAAACCAAGGGGCGCATCGCAATTTCACCGTGGGTGAAGAAGTTCTTTTGACGTTCGACAATAGCTTGTGCAACGCGCAATATCGTGTCGAACCTTTGCTGGATATTCTTGATCAACCAGCGTGCCTCCTGCAGTTTTTGCTGCAGTCCCGCAGCACCCGCATCGCCTTTTGCACCGCGCAATATCTGCGCGTACATGTCGTTGATACGTAGCCGCGGCATCACATCCGGATTGAGCTGCGCGATCCAGCCGCCATTCAGTTTACGGACAAAAACATCGGGCACGACGAAGTCGGCTTCGGGGCGGCTGTACGCATGGCCCGGATAAGGCGCCAGAGAGCGGATCAGTTCATGCGCCGACTTCAATTCCGGCTCGTCCACCTGCAGCGCTTTTTTCAGGCGCGTGTAGTCGCGCACCGCGAGCAGTTCCAGGTGATTGGTGACAATGGTCAGCGCCAGGTCGCGCTGCGGGTGCTTGATGCGGCGCAATTGCAGCGCCAGGCATTCGGCCGCATTGCGTGCGCCGACACCAGGCGGATCGAAGCTCTGCAGCAGGGTAAGGACGGCGTGGATCTCGTCGACCTCGAATTCAAGTTCATCCGRCAGTTCGCTGCAGATTTCCTCGAGCGAGGCGCTCAGGTAGCCGTCGTCGTCCAGCGACTCGACCAGGAAGATGGCCAGCCCCTTGTCGCGCAACGAAATTTTCAGCGGCGCGAGCTGTTCCATCAGATGTTCGCGCAGCGTGGGTTCGGCGTCGCGCAACTGCATCGGGGTCTTTTCGTCGTCGTCGCCTTGCGGGCGGCGGGCGAAGTCGTCGAGGCTCCAGTCGTTGCCGTAGTCCTCGTTGCTGTCGGAATAGCTGTCTTCGGCCTCGGGCGCGCCGTCGGGGCGGTTCTCGCTGGTGCCCTGGCCGTCGGCGGGCGCCGGCGCGGGAGCGCTCTGCATGTTGACCGAGCCGTCGGCGGCAACGCGCAACGGGCTGTCGAGCCAGTCGTTCTCGCGTTCGAGCAAAGGGTTCTCGGTCAGCGCCTGTTCCACTTCCTGCTGCAGTTCGAGCGTGGACAGTTGCAGCAGCCGGATCGACTGCTGGAGTTGCGGCGTGAGCGCGAGATGCTGCGAGAGGCGGAGCTGTAGCGACGGTTTCATGCGACCTATTTTATGCCCAACTTCCGTGCCGGTGGAACGGAAATTGCTATCGCTGATGACGCCGTGATCGTTGCAGGGTAAAAGGCGACACCGGAGCCACCTTGGGCACAAGGTCGCCGCAGCTGCCGCTTGCTGTGGCGCGCCGCGTTACATGCGGAAATTCTCGCCCAGGTAGACCTTGCGCACCGACTCGTTGGCGATGATGTCTTCAGGCCGGCCCGAGGCCAGCACGGCGCCTTCGCTGATGATGTAGGCGTGATCGCAGATGCCCAGCGTCTCGCGCACGTTGTGGTCGGTGATCAGCACGCCGATATTGCGCGCCTTGAGGAAGCTGACGATGCGCTGGATCTCGCCCACCGCGATCGGGTCGACGCCGGCGAAGGGCTCGTCTAGCAGGATGAAGCGGGGCGCCGAGGCCAGGGCGCGGGCGATTTCCACGCGGCGGCGTTCGCCGCCTGACAGCGAAAGCGCCGGATTGTCGCGCAGGTGGGCAATCTGGAGGTCATCGAGCAGCGTGTCCAGCCGGCGCTCGAGTTCGGCCTTGCCAAGTGGCTTGCCGTCCTGGATCTGCAATTCCAGTACCGCGCGGATGTTCTCCTGCACATTCAGCTTGCGGAACACCGAAGCTTCCTGCGGCAGGTAGGACAGGCCCATGCGTGCCCGTTCGTGAATGGCCAGGCCGCTGATGTGCTTGTCGTCGAGCACGATGTCGCCCTCGTCCAGTGCCACCAGTCCCACGATCATGTAGAAGGAGGTGGTCTTGCCCGCGCCGTTGGGCCCCAGGAGTCCGACCACCTCGCCGCTCTTTACGTCGAGGGACACATCCTTGACCACCGTGCGCGAGCCGTAGCGCTTTTTCAGGTGGCGCACGACCAGCGTGCTGCTGTCCTTCAGGGTGGCGGGCTGGGAGGGTGCGGTTTGGGTAACGGTCATGAAGGCTGAATCCGTGGATCGGGCGACGCGGCGGCGTCAGGGATTGACGGGGGCGGGCGCAGGCTTGAGCGGCAGCGGGGCGCCGGCGGCGCCGCTGGCGGGTTGCTCCTGGCGCGGTGACAACACGGCGCGCACGCGACCGGACGGGCTGCCCGCCGTCGCGTTCTCCGTACCGCCGCTGGCGGTGTAGAACTCGTTGCGGCTGTCGTAGGTGATCACTGCGCCGCGGATCTCGTCGACCAGCTTGGCGCCGGCCAGCCGCGCCATGCGTGCGCGGCCGATTAGCTTGGACAGTTCCTGCTTGCCGTCATACTCGATGCGGTCGCCCCAGCCGTCGATGTATTCGTCGACGTTGTCGCGCTTCTGGCGGATATAAGCCTGCTTGCCGCCCTTGGACGTAGCCACGGCGTACTGGTAGCCCTCGGGATCGGTGCGCACTTCGGCCGCGTCGGATTTCAACACCATGGTGCCCTTGGTCAGCACCACGTTGCCAGTCAGCACATAAACCTGCTTGACGTCGTCATAGCTGGCGTTGTCGGCTTCCAGTACCAGCGGTTTCTCGCGGTCGGCTTTCTCCGCGCTGGCGGGCGCGGCCAGCGTGAGGCCGAGGACGGCTGCCAGCGTCAGCAAAGCGGCCGTGCTGCGGCGGCGACAGGACGATGTCGTCAGGAGTGAATTCATGTTGGCGTGATGGCGGTTGGCGCGGACGGCTGTGGCCCGCGGGCGGCTTCGTTTCCTGGCGGCTGTTTCCGGGCAAGGCGGGCGGGGCTGCGCGGGCGGCACCCGCCTGGGTACCGTTTGCGCCCGCTCGCCTGGCCAGCACTGCTTCGCTTCATCTGGCAACAGCCTCTCGGGTCTTTGTTATCTGGGCTACTTCGCGGGACTCGCCGGCGGCCCCGTAATAATGGTGCCGCGTACGTTACCCAGCAATTGTACTTCGCGGGTGACATTGTTGAAGATCAGCCCGTTTGCCGTCATCACCGACGGGCCGCGGGTCAGCTTGACGGCTTTGTCGGTCTTCACGATGTCATCGTTGATCAGCACCTGGAAATACTCCGAGGCGGCTGTCATCTGCGGATCCTTGGCCGGGTCCGGCCCTTGGGCACGCACGATAAAGGCATTGCCGAACAGGTCGATCACCGAGCCTGCCGCGTTCATCGTGCCGCGATCGGAGTGGCCCGTGACAGGCGGGCGGTCGATTTCGTAGGCGCGCATGGCCGGACGCGTCACTTCGTAGGTCTGGTCGTCCTCGAAGTGGATCATCTTGTCGCCGGTGAACCGCATCTTGGTGTTGCCGTCCTCGGCCAGTTCGGTGGCGGAGAAGCGGACCATGTAGTAATCGGGCTCATGCTTCTTGCCCACCGGCCCGGTGGCGGCTTCTTTCGGGGAATTGACCTGCACCAGCCAGAAAGTGCTGCCCGCCACTAGCGCCATCAACAGCAGCGGCAAGGCGCGCATTCCTAGCCGGCTCAGGGAGGACAGGATATCCCGCATAGTTTGTGGGTGCCCTCAGATGACCTTGGCGCGGGTCAGGTCGTGGATGTGCAGGGCACCGACCAGGCGCTGGTCGGCATCGACCACCAGCATCTGGTTGATGCGGTTCGCCTCCATGACCTGCACGGCTTCCACCGCCAGCTGGTCCGGCCCCACCGTATGCGGCGAGCGGTGCATCACCTCGCTGATGGGCACGGTCTTCCAGTCGCGCGGCGTTTCCAGCAGGCGGCGCAGGTCGCCGTCGGTGAAGACGCCGATCAGGTGGTCGTCCGGATCCACCACCGCGGTCATGGCCATGCCCTTGCGGGTGATTTCCATCAGGGCCTGCGCCAGCGGCGTGCTTTCGCGTACCTTGGGCACTGCGTTGCCGCTGCGCATGACGTCGCGCACATGGGTCAGCAGCTTGCGCCCGAGCGCGCCGCCCGGATGCGAGCGGGCAAAGTCTTCCTCGCCGAAGCCGCGCGCGTCCAGCACCGCCACCGCTAGCGCATCGCCCATCGCCAGCGCGGCGGTGGTGCTGGCGGTGGGGGCCAGGTTAAGCGGGCAAGCCTCTTTCTCCACACCGGCGTTGAGGTGGGCGTCGGCCAGCTTGGCCAGCGTGGAGGCGGGGTTGCCGGTCACGGAGATCAGCTTGGCGCCGATGCGCTTGACGATCGGCACGATCGACAGCAGTTCGGCGGTCTCTCCGGAATTGGAAAAGGCAATCAGCACATCGTCGCGCGTGACCATGCCCAGGTCGCCATGGCTGGCCTCGGCCGGGTGCACGAAAAAGGCCGGCGTGCCGGTCGATGCCAGCGTGGCCGCGACCTTGCGGCCGATGTGTCCCGACTTGCCGATGCCCGACACGACGACGCGTCCGCTGCAATTCAGAGTGAGTTGCACGGCCTGCGCAAATTCGCCGTCCAGGCGGCCCGCGAGGGCGGCGACGGCATCGGCTTCGATCTGGAGGGTCTCGCGAGCGAGCCGAAGTGCTCGATCCGCATTGAAATTAGCTATCATGGCGACGAAGTATACCAACGAATGCGATGGCGCTTGGGCTGTTCCTGGGATCGGGCGGCCGGGGCGGCTGCCGTGCTTGCCGCAATCCGCCGGCAGGGCCGCCCGAGCCGGGTTGTCCTGGCCCGGTGGTGGCGTACCCTGATCCTTCCGATGCACTCTCCGCTGGACCTGACCCTTGTGCTGCTGGCCGCCGCCGTGTTCGGCGTGGTCGCCTTTCGCATGCTGCAATTACCGCCGATGCTGGGGTACCTGGTGGTCGGCATCCTGATCGGGCCGCACGCGCTCGGGCTGGCCAGCGATACCGCGCAGACCAAATACCTGGCCGAGTTCGGCGTGGTCTTTTTGATGTTCTCGATCGGGCTGGAGTTCAGCCTGGGCAAGCTCAAAGCCATGAAACGGCAGGTATTCGGCCTGGGCGGCTCGCAGGTGGTGCTGTCGCTGCTGGTGGTGATACCGGCGAGCTGGGCCTTCAACTGGCTGTTTCCGCTGTCCTGGCAGGCTTCGGTGGCGCTGGGCGGCGCGCTGGCCATGTCGTCCAYCGCGATCGTCTCCAAGATGCTGTCGGAGCGGCTGGAGCTGGAAAGCGAGCACGGGCGCAATATCATCAGCATCCTGCTGTTCCAGGACTTGGCGGTGGTGCCGCTGCTGATCGTGATTCCGGCGCTGTCGCGCGATCCCGGCGACATGGCGATGGCGCTCGGCCTGGCCACGGTCAAGATCGTGGTGGCGCTGAGCCTGATCTTTTTTGTCGGCAAGCGGGTCATGAGCCGCTGGTTCCATGTGGTGGCGGCGCGCCGCTCGCAGGAGCTGTTCATGCTCAACCTGCTGCTGGTCACGCTGGGCATGGCGGCGCTGACCGAGCGGCTGGGCCTGTCGATGGCGCTGGGGGCCTTCATCGCCGGCATGCTGATCTCCGAGACGCCGTACCGCCATCAGGTGGAGGAGGACATCAAGCCCTTCCGCGATGTGCTGCTGGGGCTGTTCTTCGTCACCATCGGCATGTTGCTCAATATTCACGTGGTGCTCGATCACCTGTGGCTGGTGCTGGTGTTGCTGATCGTGCCGATCATCTTCAAGCTGCTGCTGATCGCCGGCCTGGCGCGCCTGTTCGGCTCGCGCCAAGGGGTAGCGATCCGCACCGGCCTGGGGCTGGCGCAGGCTGGCGAGTTCGGTTTCGTGCTGCTTAACCAGATCGATGGCCTGAACCTGGTCGATCCGGTGCTGATCCAGGTCATCCTGGCCTCGATGCTGCTGTCGATGCTGGCGGCGCCGTTCCTGATCCAGTACAGCGACGCCATCGTGCTGCGCTTTGCCGCCAACGAATGGCTGATGCAGTCGCTCAATATGACGCGCATCGCGGCGCAGAGCCTGCAGACCGAAAAACACGCCATCATTTGCGGCTTCGGCCGCAGCGGCCAGAACCTGGCGCATATGCTGGAGCGGGAGGGCATCACCTACGTGGCGCTCGACCTTGACCCGGATCGGGTGCGGGAGGCCGCCGCCGCGGGCGACACGGTGGTGTACGGCGACGCGGGCCGGCGCGAGGCGCTGATCGCGGCGGGCCTGCACCGGGCGGCTGCCTTGATCATCACTTATAACAACACGCCCTCCGCCCTCAAGGTGCTGCACCACGTGCAGGAGCTGGAACCGGCGCTTCCCGTCATCGTGCGTACCATGGACGACTCGGAGCTCGACATCCTGCAGAAGGCGGGCGCCACCGAGGTGGTACCGGAAAGCATCGAGGGCAGCCTGATGCTGGCCTCGCACGCCCTGGTGCTGCTGGGTGTGCCGATGCGGCGGGTGGTGCGCGGCGTGCAACAGGCGCGTGATGCGCGCTACAGCCTGCTGCGCGGCTACTTCCACGGACGCGACGACGAGGAGGATATGGTCGAGCGCGAGTCGGTGCGGCTGCAGTCGGTCTCGCTCGGCCCCGAGGCCACGGCGGTGGGGCGGCGGCTGGGCGCGCTAGGGCTGGACCGCATCGGGGTGGAGGTGACGGCGGTGCGCCGGCGCGGCATCCGCGCGTTCGATCCGCAGCCGGAAACCGTGCTGGAGCCGGGCGATATCGTGGTGCTGCGCGGGCAGCCCGAGGCGCTGGAGGCAGCCGAGCAGCGCATGCTTGCCGGTTGACTCTGACGCCGCGGCAGGGAGTGCGGCCTTATGCCGCCGCGCGGCTGGCGGGGCGCGCCGGTTCCGCCCAGGATGGCGGCAGGCCTTCCAGCACGGCCCGTGCATCGAGCGAGCCGACCGGCACGCTCTGATCGGCGGGGATGCGGCCTTCGCCTTGTAGCAGCAGGTAGCGCAGGCAGCACACGCGCAGGAATGACGTGAAGTTCGCCGCCTCGCCCCGGTACGCCGTCAGTTCGTCGTGCAGCCGGGTGATGAGCTGGCCCACGCTCATGCCGTCGCGCCGCGCCAGCGTTTCGAGCACTTCCCAGAACAGGCTTTCCAGCCGGATGCTGGTGGCCACCCCGTGCAGCCGCAGGGAGCGCGACTGGCCCTCGTACGACTGCGGGTTGGCCCGGATGAAGATTTCACACATAGAACAACTCCCGTGCGTGGCGGCCCGCGAGGGTATGCTCGCGGGCCGCGTTCGGAAGTCTCTAATGTACGATCCGGGTGCCCAGGACCGCAAGGAACTGCGCCAGCCAGGCCGGATGCGCTGGCCATGCCGGGGCGGTCACGAGGTTGCCATCGGTGTGTGCCTGGTCGACCGGGATGTCGGCGTACTTGCCGCCGGCCAGGCGTACTTCGGGCGCGCAGGCCGGATAGGCCGAGCAGGTCCGGCCTTCCAGCACGCCGGCCGCGGCCAGCAGTTGGGCGCCGTGGCACACCGCGGCGATCGGCTTGTTGGCGCTGGCGAAGTGACGCACGATCTCCAGCACCCGTTCGTTCAGGCGCAGGTATTCGGGGGCACGGCCGCCCGGGATGACCAGCCCGTCGTAGGCTGCCGGATCGATATCGGCAAAGCTCGCGTTCAGCGTGAAGTTGTGCCCGCGCTTCTCGCTGTAGGTCTGGTCGCCCTCGAAATCGTGGATGGCGGTGGGGCAGCTGGCGCCGGCGGCCTTGTCCGGACACACCGCGTGGACCGTGTGGCCCACCATCTGCAAGGCCTGGAACGGCACCATGGTTTCATAGTCTTCGGCATAGTCGCCGACCAGCATCAAGATCTTTTTTGCCATCACGGTCTCCTGTATGGTTACGGCTGTCAGGCCGGGTGCCGCACCGGAATGCCCGTGCGGCCCGCCTGAGCCTTGGGCCCATTGTGTTGCCGTTTGCGGCAGCCCGGGTAGTAACCCATTACCGCATGCAGCCTGCCGCCGCGGCTGGCTGTCCGACCGAGTCCCCATGCCCAATACCACCATCCAGTCGTCCGCCCTTGGCGACGTCACCCACTACCTGCGCGAACGCATCCGTACCGTGCCGGACTGGCCGCAGCCCGGTGTCATGTTCCGCGACATCACGCCGCTGCTGCAGGACCCCAAGTCGCTGCGCGTACTGATCGATGTCTTCGTGCACCGCTATATGGACGCCCGGCTTGACATGGTGGCAGGCATCGACGCACGCGGCTTTATCCTCGGCGCCATCCTGGCCTACGAACTCAACCTTGGCTTCGTGCCCATCCGCAAGAAGGGCAAGCTCCCCTTCCAGACCGTGGCGGAGGAGTACGAGCTCGAATATGGCAGCGCCACGGTCGAAATCCACGCCGATGCCTGCAAGCCCGGTGACCGCGTGCTGCTGGTGGACGACCTGATCGCCACCGGCGGCACCATGATGGCCGGCCGCAAGCTGCTGGAACGCCTGGGCGCCACGGTGGTGGAGGGCGCCGCCATCGTCGACCTGCCCGAGCTGGGAGGCTCGCGCCACCTGCTCGACAGCGGCCTGCCGCTGTTCACGGTTTGCCGCTTCGACGGACACTGACGCCTGCCCAGGGATCATCAGCGCTCCGCCCATCCCAGGCGGGGCGCGGTGTTGCGGCCCTTCCAAGCCATACGTCCATGGCGTTGCCCGCACATGCACGCGGGAGCATAATGCCCCATTGACAACGATACGATGGCCGGGCGGAATCGTGCGATCTGCATTTGCTTATCTGCATTTGCGTCCGCAAGCGATGGAGGCACCGGTCACATTAGGGCGGACCATGGGCGTACTACTTCATTTGCTTTCCGGCGTGGCGCTGCTGGTGTGGGGCACCAACATTGTCAAGGTCGGCATCCTGCGCGTGTATGGCGCCAACTTGCGCCACGTGCTCTCCTCCAGCATTTCCAACCGCTTCACGGCGTTTGCCGCCGGCCTCGGCGTGACCGGGCTGGTCCAGAGCAGCAACGCAACCGCGGTCATCGTCAGTTCCTTCGTGGGCCAGGGCCTGATCGCCGTGGCCCCGGCGCTGGCCATCATGCTGGGCGCCAACGTCGGCACCGCGCTCATGGTGCAGGTGTTTTCGCTGGACCTCTCGTGGCTGTCGCCGCTGCTGATTTTCGTCGGCGTGATCCTGCATTTGTCCTGGAAGGGCAACAAGCCCGGCCACGTGGGCCGCGTACTGATCGGCCTCGGGCTGATCACGCTGGCACTCGAGCTGATTTCCATCGCCACCCGGCCCGTGGTGCAGGCCGCCGGAGTCAAGGTGCTGTTCGGTACGCTCACCGGCGATCCCACGCTGGATATGCTGATCGGCGCCTTCCTCACCATCCTGTGCTATTCCAGCCTGGCAGTAGTGCTGTTCTGCGGGGCGCTGGCCTCGGCCGGGGTGGTGTCGCTGCATGTGGCGATGGCGCTGGTGCTGGGCGCCAACCTGGGCTCCGGCATCTCCGCGCTGCTGACCACCTCCGGCAATAACCAGCCCGGCAAGCGCGTCACCCTGGGGAACCTGCTGTCGCGGCTGCTCGGCTGCGTGATCGCGCTGCCTTTGCTGGGGCAGGCCGAGCACCTGCTGGCGCTGGTCGATGCCGATCCGCAGCGGCTGGTGGTCAATTTCCACCTGCTGTTCAACGTGGCGCTGGCGGTGCTGCTGCTGGGCGCCACCGGTCCGCTGGCACGCCTGTGCGAAAAGGTGCTGCCGGGCCGCAACACCGGCGACAGCCAGGTCACTCCGCGCCACCTTGATCCGGCCGCGCTGCCCACGCCCGCGCTGGCGCTGTCCAATGCCGCGCGCGAAGTGCTGCGCATCGGCGACCGCATCGAGCAGATGCTGGACAATATGCTGCGCGTGCTGCGCACCAACGATGCCAAGCTGGCCACCGCCACCTGCCGCATCGACGACGAGGTGGACGATCTCTATACCGCGATCAAGCTCTACCTGACCCAGATCAGCCTCGAAGCGCTGGACGAGCGCGATGGCCGGCGCTGGACTGAAATCATCTCGCTCACCATCAACCTCGAACACGCCGGGGACATCATCGAACGTATCCTGCAGGACGCGCGCGACAAGAAGATCGCCCATAACCTGGCGTTCTCGGAAGCGGGCATGCAGGAGATCTCGCAGATGCACGCGCGCGTCGTGGCCAACCTGCGCCTGGGGCTGTCGGTGTTCCTCTCCGGTGACCTGAAAAGCGCGCAGCAACTGATGGCCGAGAAGGCCACCTTCCGCGATCTGGAGCGCAAGTTCGCCCGCAGCCATCTGCAGCGCATCGCCGTGCAGACCGCCGAGAGCATCGAGACCAGCTCGCTTCACCTTGATGTGATCAGCGACCTGAAGCGCCTGAATTCGCTCTTCTGCGCCACTGCCTATCCGGTGCTGGAAGAGGCAGGCGTGCTTAACCGCAGCCGCATGAAGGAAGACGACAGCGAACCGCCGACGCGCGCAATGCCGTCCGCGCAGGCGCACTGAAGGGCCCGCATGGAGGATCGGCTACAGTTTGTAGCCGATCTCCCGAAGCAGGTCCCGCCGCCACGCAATGTCGAGCTCGGTTTCCAGCCCGAGCGGCGAAGCGCCATCGACCACGCCAAGCACCGCGCGCCCCTGCGCGGTCTGCGCCACCACCACTTCGGTCGGGTTGGCCGTGGCGCAGTAGATCCTGCATACTTCCGGCACCGCGCGCACCGCGGTCAGCACATTGACGGGATAAAAGCCATCGCCAAGAAACAGCAGGAAGCTGTGGCCGGCGCCGATCGCCATCGCGTTCTCGCAGGCCAGGTCGATCATGGCATCGTCGGTGCCGGACCAGCGCACCAGGCGCTTGCCCGAGGCCTCGCAGAACGCCAGGCCGAAGCGGATGCCCGGCACCGCGCCGACGAGCGCCTCGTGGATATCGTCCACGGTCTTGATGAAATGCGACTGTCCAAAGATGAAATTGGTCGCCTCGGGCTTGGTGACCGGCACTACGATGAACTCCATGGCCGTGCTCCTGCGTTGGCCTGCGTCAGTCGTCAGATCGGCTTCGAATGGCCCTTCGCAGTCTATGGTAGGCCGGGCAGGGTCGAATGCAAGGTGCCGCGCGGGACTACTTGCCCGGCGGGGACGTGCCGTTGCGGCGCCGGCTTCGCATGTGCCGGAGCATGATTGCGATAGCCGCGAGCAGGAGCGCGCCGCCTGTCGTCAAGGACACGGTGGCAAACATCCCGCCGCCGGTATTGCTTGCGGCTTGGGCCGCGCTGGCGGGCTCCGCTGGCCGGGCGGCTTGCGTGGAAGGGGCGGATGCCGCTGGCGCGGCTGGCTCTTCGAGCGCGCGCGCCTGCGGCGCGGCCAGGTCGATCGGTGTGACGGTCGCCTGCGCCGCGGCCGGGCTGGCGGCAATGGCGCCGCCGAGCAGCAGCGCGCATTGCCAGGCGCAAAGGATCAGGCGGGAACCCAGGCGCACGGCACCCACTCAGCGGCGCTCGAGCAGCGGCGCCAGGTACTTGCCGGTAAAGCTGGCCTTGCTCGCGGCCACGGCTTCCGGCGTGCCCTTGGCGATCACCTGGCCGCCGCCGGCGCCGCCTTCGGGGCCCATGTCGAGCAGCCAGTCGGCGGTCTTGATCACGTCGAGGTTGTGCTCGATGATGACCACCGTATTGCCCTGGTCGCGCAGCTTGTGGATGACCTTGAGCAACAGCTCGATATCGTGGAAGTGCAGGCCCGTGGTGGGCTCGTCCAGGATGTAGAGCGTGCGGCCGGTGTCGCGCTTCGACAGTTCCAGCGACAGCTTGACGCGCTGCGCCTCGCCGCCCGACAACGTGGTCGCGGACTGGCCCAGGCGGATGTAGCCGAGGCCGACATCGAGCAGCGTTTTCAGCTTGCGCCGGACCACCGGCACCGCCAGGAAGAACTCGTGCGCCTGCTCCACCGTCATGTCGAGCACTTCGTGGATGTTCTTGCCCTTGTAGAGCACCTCCAGCGTTTCGCGGTTGTAGCGCTTGCCGTGGCAGACGTCGCAAGGCACGTACACGTCGGGGAGGAAGTGCATCTCGACCTTGATCACGCCATCGCCCTGGCAGGCTTCGCAGCGGCCGCCCTTGACGTTGAACGAGAAGCGGCCCGGATCGTAGCCGCGCTCCTTGGCCGACGGCACGCCGGCGAACAGCTCGCGGATCGGCGTGAACAGGCCGGTGTAGGTGGCGGGGTTTGAGCGCGGGGTACGGCCGATCGGGCTCTGGTCGACGTTGATGACCTTGTCGAAGTGCTCCAGCCCATCGATGCGGTCGTGCGCCGCGGGCTCGGCGGTGGAGCCGTACAGGTGGCGCGCCACCGCGTGGTAGAGCGTGTCGTTGATCAGCGTCGACTTGCCCGAGCCGGAGACGCCGGTCACGCAGGTGAGCAGGCCCACCGGGATATCGGCGCTGACATTGCGCAGGTTGTTGCCGGTGGCATTGATGATGCGCAGCAGCTTTTCCTCATCGGGCGCGGCGCGCTCCTTGGGCACCTCGATGCGGCGCGCGCCGGACATGTACTGGCCGGTGAGCGAGTTGGCCGATTGCTCGATCTGCAGAGGCGTGCCTTCGGCGACGATCATGCCGCCATGCACGCCCGCGCCCGGGCCGATGTCGACCACGTAGTCGCAGGCGCGGATCATGTCTTCATCGTGCTCGACCACCAGCACGGAGTTGCCGATATCGCGCAGGTGCTTGAGGGTGCCGATCAGCCGGTCGTTGTCGCGCTGGTGCAGGCCGATCGATGGTTCGTCCAGCACATACATCACGCCGGTCAGTCCCGAGCCGATCTGCGAAGCCAGCCGGATGCGCTGCGCCTCGCCGCCCGACAGCGTGTCGGCGCTGCGTYCCAGCGACAGGTAATCCAGTCCCACGTTATTGAGGAAGTTCAGGCGCGCGCTGATTTCCTTGACGATCTTGTCGGCAATCTCGCGCTTGGCGCCGTGCATGTCCAGCGTAAGGAAATACGTGAGCGCGTCGCGCAGCGGCCAGCCATTGATCTCGTAGATGGCGCGCGCCTGGTCGTTTTCGCCCAGCTTGACATGGCGCGCCTCGGTGCGCAGGCGGGTGCCATGGCAGGCGGGGCAGGCCTGGTTGTTCTGGTACTTGGCCAGTTCCTCGCGCACCGCGATCGAGTCGGTCTCGCGGTAACGCCGCTCCAGGTTGGGGATGATGCCCTCGAAGGCATGCTCGCGCACCGTGGTGCGGCCGCGCTCGTTCATATAGGTGAACGGGATCTCCACTTCGCCGGAGCCATGCAGCACGACTTCCTGCACCTCGGCCRGCAGGTCCTCGAAGGCCGTATCGAGTTCGAACTCGTAGTAGGCCGCCAGGCTCTGCAGCATCTGGAAGTAGAACTGGTTGCGGCGGTCCCAGCCCTTGATGGCGCCCGAGGCCAGCGACAGGTTGGGGAAGGCCACCACCCGCTTGGGGTCGAAAAAGGTGATCTGGCCCAGGCCGTCGCAGGTCGGGCAGGCGCCCATCGGATTGTTGAACGAGAACAGGCGCGGCTCGAGTTCCTGGAGCGAGTACGAGCAGATCGGGCAGGCGAACTTGGAGCTGAACACGTGCTCCTGGCTGGTATCGATCTCCAGCGCGACGGCGCGGCCGTCGGCCAGGCGCAGGGCGGTCTCGAACGATTCCGCCAGCCGCTGCTTGATGTCGGGGCGCACCTTGACGCGGTCCACCACCACCTCGATGGAGTGTTTCTCGGTCTTCTTCAGCTTGGGCAGCGCGTCCACCTCGTAGACCACGGCCGGCGCCTCATGCGTGGTGCCGCCGCCCGAACGCACGCGAAAGCGCACGAAGCCCTGCGCCTGCATGGTGTCGAACAGGTCGGAATGCTCGCCCTTGCGGTTGGCCACCACCGGCGCAAGGATCATCAGTTTGGTGTCTTCCGGCAGCGCCAGCGCGGCGTCCACCATCTGCGACACGCTTTGCGCCTGCAAGGGCAGATTGTGATCGGGGCAGTAAGGCGTACCGGCGCGGGCGTACAGCAGGCGCAGGTAGTCGTGGATCTCGGTGACCGTTCCCACGGTTGAGCGCGGGTTGTGGCTGGTGGCCTTCTGTTCGATGGCGATCGCCGGCGAAAGCCCTTCGATCAGGTCGACGTCCGGCTTTTCCATCAGTTGCAGGAACTGGCGCGCGTAGGCCGACAGCGACTCCACATAGCGGCGCTGGCCCTCCGCGTACAGGGTGTCGAAAGCGAGGGAGGACTTGCCCGATCCGGACAGCCCGGTAATCACGATCAGCTTGTTGCGCGGCAGATCGAGATTGATGTTCTTCAGGTTGTGGGTACGGGCACCACGGATTCTAATTTCTTCCATATACCGATTGTCTTCGCCAGGCGGGGCCGCCGGTCAGGTCGACAGGCCGGGTCTCACGGAATTTCAAGAAAAAAGCATGCCAGCAGGGCTGCAGCCGGCTTCAGGCCAGCCCCAGGCCGGGCTTTGCCAGCCTGCGCCGGGGCTTGCGGCGTCCGATCCGGACCCTAAAGCGCAGCGGAGCAAACCTGTTAATATACCGAACTTCGGTTTCCGGGGGTTGCATGGGCCATCAGACGTGTCCTGCAATGCCCACATCCGGCATGCTGCTGAGGGTTGTCAGGCAAGGATGCTTCCGTCCTGCCGGGCGCCCGGCGCAACGGTGACAGAAGGGGCCGCAATTTCCGGGGCCGCAACTTCCGCTCCGGCCATGGATCGAAGTTGTCGCCGCCCCGTCAGCATCGGGGTGATGCGGTACGTGCGCGGTGCACGAGCCGGCAATCCGTCAGAGAAACTCCCCACGATCGCAATGTCGTCGATCCATAGCTCCTCCCAAGATGCGGCCAAGGCCGACGATTCCAAGGTTCAGCCCGCCGCCGGGCGCGACCGCATGACCCGTATGGAACTGCGGGCCAGCATTTCGCTGGCCAGCATCTTTGCGCTGCGCATGCTGGGCCTGTTCCTGATCCTGCCCGTCTTCGCCGAATACGCCAGCGGCCTGCCCGACGGACACGACGCCCAGCGTGTGGGCCTGGCCATGGGCATCTACGGCCTGATGCAAGCTTTCCTGCACATTCCGCTGGGCTGGCTGTCCGACCGCGTCGGGCGCAAGCCGGTGATGGTGGCGGGCCTGCTGCTGTTCATCGCCGGTGGCCTGGTGGCGGCCGGTTCGGACACGCTCACCGGCATCATCCTCGGCCGTTCGCTGCAGGGCATGGGCGCGATCTCCGCCGCCATTACCGCCTGCATCGCAGATCTCACCCGCGAGCAGCACCGCACCAAGGCCATGGCCATGGTGGGAGGCAGCATCGGCCTGACCTTCGCGCTGTCGCTGGTGATTGCCTCGCCGCTGCTGCACAGCATCGGCATGCCGGGCATCTTCACGCTGATGTCGGTGCTGGGCGTGATCGCGATCCTGGTGACGCTGTTCCTGGTGCCCACGCCGCCGCCGCCGCATCCCGTGCGGCTGCCGTTCCGCGCCGTGCTGCTCAATGCGGACCTGATCCGCCTGAATGTCGGCGTGCTGGCCTTGCACGCGTCCCAGGTGGCCATGTTCATGGTCGTGCCGGCCATGCTCAGCGACGCCGGCATGCCGCTGGATCAGCACTGGAAGGTCTACCTGCCGGTGGTGCTGGTCTCGTTCGTGCTGATGCTCGGGCCAATGATGGCCGCCGAGCGCTACGGCAAGGTGCGCCCGGTGCTGCTCGGCGCGGTTGGATTGATGACCGCGGTGCAGTTGATGTTCGCCGCCGTGCACGGTTTGTGGGGAATCGTAGGTGTGCTGCTGCTGTTCTTCGTGGCATTCAACGTGCTGGAGGCGATGCAGCCCTCGCTGGTGTCGCGCTATGCCGCCGCCGCGCGCGGGGCGGCGCTTGGCGTTTACAACACCACGCAGGCGATGGGCCTGTTCCTGGGCGGTGTGGTCGGTGGCTGGCTGCTCAAGCACGAAGGTCGCGGCGCGGTCTTCCTCGGCTGTGCCGTGGTACTGCTGCTCTGGCTTATAATCGCCTGGAACATGAAGTCGCCGCCGGCCCGGAAGAGCAGTTCCCCGGCCGTCGCCGCCTGAAGTGGGCGGCCAGCGTGGCGGCCGGCCTGAAAGGGCCGGCCGCATCACTTCGTAAAGCTTTTTGCCGCAAATAGGCACTAGCATGACCGCGCGTCCGACTTCTTGGCCGGGGGCGCGTTATTCGTTTACGCATCAGTCAAGGCATTGCCACGCCGCTTGCAGCAGAGGGCGTGGCCCTGGGAGAACATTCACATGGCATCGATCAACAAAGTCATCCTCGTCGGCAACCTGGGCGCGGACCCCGAAACCCGCTACCTGCCCAGCGGCGACGCCGTGAGCAACATCCGCCTGGCGACCACCGACCGCTACAAGGACAAGACCAGCGGCGAAATGAAGGAAGCCACCGAGTGGCACCGCATCGCCTTCTTCGGCAAGCTGGCCGAAATCGCTGGCCAATACCTGCGCAAGGGCTCGCAGGTCTATATCGAAGGCCGCATCCGCACCCGCAAGTGGACCGACCAATCCGGCGCGGAAAAGTACAGCACCGAGATCGTCGCCGAGCAGATGCAGATGCTGGGCTCGCGCCAGGGCATGGGCGGCGGTGACCGCGGTGGTGACGACATGGGCGGCGGCGGTTACGGCGGTGGCCGTGAATCGTCGGGCGGTGGCGGTGGCGGCTACGGTGGTGGTGCACGCAGCGGTGGTGGCCAGGCGGCCGGTGGCCAGCAGGGTGGCGCTGCGCGCCGTCAGCAGCAGGCGCCGTCGAACGGGTTTGAGGATATGGACGACGATATTCCGTTTTAACCTTGCGTAATCAGAACCTGTAAAGATCAACCCCGCCTACAAGCGGGGTTTTTTCTTTTGGATCCGTATCTTCTGGGGCGGTGATACGCCGAGATCCCGGGCCATGGGCGTGGCCAGCATGGCTGGCAGATGGTAGGTTGAACCCCATGCCAGTGTCTGGGCAATGCCCAGCCTGGCGACCACACTACTTGTTGGCTCCATGGCCATCCCGTTCGTTGATTACTCGACTTCGCCGCTATCGGTATCGCTGACCTGAGCGTCCTTCTCATGACTCATTGCTGCCGCCGCGAGCGTGGCGGCAATAGCCGGCGCTGCTTCCTTGCGCTCGCTGTACCGGTCCGTCAGGTAGTCGCTGCGATCGCGAACCAGCAGCGTGAACTTGTAGAGTTCCTCCATGACATCGACCAGGCGGTCGTAGTAGGAGGACGGTTTCATGCGGCCGTTGGCGTCGAATTCCTGGTACGCCTTGGCGACAGATGACTGGTTCGGGATCGTCACCATTCGCATCCAGCGCCCCAGCACGCGTAGCGCGTTGACGGCGTTGAACGACTGCGAGCCGCCGCAGACCTGCATCACCGCCAGCGTACGCCCCTGTGTGGGCCGAATCCCGCCCATCTCCAGCGGCAGCCAGTCAATCTGGTTCTTGAAGACGGCAGTCAGCGTGCCGTGGCGTTCGGGACTGCACCACACCTGACCCTCCGACCACTCCGAGAGCTTGCGCAGTTCGACCACCTTCGGATGGTCCGCCGGCACGCTGTCGGCCATGGGCAGGCCATGTGGGTTGAACACGCGGGTCTCCGCGCCAAAATGCTGCAGAATCCGTTCGGCTTCCTGCACGAGCAGGCGGCTGTACGACGTCTCGCGCAGCGAACCGTATAGCAGCAGGATCCGGGGCGGATGGGTGCTGATGCGTGCGGGCTCCAGCTTGTGCAGGTCAGGCGTGCCGAGTACAGCGGACACGATGTTGGGCAAGTTCGTGCTCATTGGACCTTCCGTCCTTGTGCATCGATCACGACCTCACCGTCCTCCTTGGAGAACGCGCCTTGCTGAGGCGAGGACAAGATGTCGATCACGACTTCCGACGGCCGGCACAGCCGCACGCCAAGCTTCGTGACGACGAAGGGCCGGTTAATCAGGATAGGATGGGCCAGCATGGCATCGAGCAACTGGTCATCGGTCAGCGCCGGATCGGAGAGACCCAGTTCGGCGTAGGGCGTGCCCTTCTCGCGGATGGCTTCGCGCACGGTAAGGCCAGCATCGCGGATCATCGCCTGCAACGTCTGCCGGTCCGGTGGCGTGTTCAGGTATTCGATGACGATCGGCTCGATGCCTGCATTGCGGATCATGGCCAGAGTGTTGCGCGACGTGCCGCACGCAGGGTTGTGATAGATGGTGACGGACATGTTGGTTCCTCAATGCGATTCGTACCAGCGCTGCGAGCGGTTGACCACGCCCACAACGAAGAGCATCACGGGCACTTCGATCAGCACGCCCACGACGGTGGCGAGCGCCGCGCCGGATTGAAAGCCGAAGATGCCGATGGCGGTAGCCACGGCCAGTTCGAAGAAGTTGCTTGCGCCGATCAGTGCCGATGGGCCAGCCACGCAGTGGGCTACGCCGAGCTTGCGGTTCAGCAGGTAGGCCAGGCCGGAGTTCAGCAGTACCTGGATCAGGATTGGCACGGCCAGCAACAGAATGATCAAGGGCTGTTCGACGATTGCATTGCCCTGGAAGCCGAAGAGCAGCACGAGCGTGGCGAGCAGTGCTGTGATCGAATAGGGGCCCAATGCGCTGACAACGCGCTTGTATGTGGCTTCGCCGCGGGCCAGCAGCGCCTTGCGGATGACCTGCGCGATCAGCACCGGAATGACGATGTAGAGCCCGACCGAGGCGATGAGCGTATCCCACGGGACGGTGATCGAAGAAAGGCCCAGCAGCAGGCCGACGACAGGCGCGAAGGCCACGACCATGATCGCGTCGTTGAGCGCCACCTGCGACAGCGTGAAATACGGATCGCCCTTGCAGAGCTGCGACCAGACGAAAACCATCGCGGTACAAGGCGCCGCGGCCAGCAGAATCAGGCCGGCTATGTAGCTGTCGAGCTGGTCGGCCGGCAGCCATGCCGCGAAAAGGTGGCGCACGAAGATCCACCCCAGCAATGCCATCGAGAATGGCTTCACGAGCCAGTTCACGAAGAGCGTCACGCCGATACCGCGCCAGTGGCCCGCGACCTGGCCCATCGCGCCGAAGTCGATCTTGATCAGCATGGGAACGATCATGATCCAGATCAGCGCGCCCACCGGCAGGTTCACCTGCGCCACTTGCATGGCGCCGATCGCATGGAACACCGCTGGCAACCATTGGCCGAGCAGGATGCCGGCGACGATACAGAGCGCAACCCAGACGGTCAGGTAGCGCTCAAAGAAGCCGATGGCACTGGGTTGCCTTGCCCCGGCCGTCCGTTGTGCCGTGCTCATTCCCCTGACTCCACGAGTTGTTCGCCGATGGCGCGCATGCCCCTCTGGATGGCGTTGCGGTCCAGCACGTGCAATGGCAGGTTCACGAACTGGCGCACGCGATTCAGAATCTGGCGGAACACCTGGTCGAACACCTTGCGCTTCTCTTCGTCGGAGCCCTGAATGGCTGCGGGATCCAGGAAGCCCCAATGCGCCGTGATGGGCGTGCCAGGCCAGACCGGGCAGACCTCGCCGGCGGCCTGGTCGCAGACGGTAATGACGAAGTCCATCTTGGGCGCACCGGGTACGGCAAACTCGTCCCAGCTCTTGCTGCGCAGGCCCGAAATGTCGTAGCCGATCGACAGGCAACGCTCGATGGCAAAGGGATTCACCGTGCCCGACGGATGGCTGCCTGCGCTGTAGGCGTGGAAGCGGCCTTTGCCGAGCACATTGAACAGCGCTTCGGCCATGACGCTGCGGGCGGAGTTGCCGGTGCATAGCACCAGGACATTGAAGATCTTGTCGGACATAGTGGTCGTCGGGGCGAGCAGGGGCCTCCTCGTCCAAGGATCGGTAGCGGAGGCGTTGTTAGCGAAAGCTCAGCAGCAGCCGGATTCCGGCGCGCAGCGGGCGGTCTTTGCAGGTTGCTTCGGAGCGGTGTTCAATTGGGTCGGCGCGCAACAGGCGGCGGCTTCAGCGCTGCGATTGCGCGATTCGCCATACGTCGGCGCACTACCGAGCGTGTGGAAGGACTCCCACGCAATGCCTTGCGGGTCGACAGACCAATGCTTGTCCGAGGTCGCGTAGCAGCAGTTCGTCGCGGCCTGCGATTGCATTGGCAGGTCGGCATTGGCCAGCCGCGTCTGCATCTCCGCGAGTTCCGCGTCCGTCTCCACCTGGATACCCAGGTGGTCAATGCCGAGCATCCCGGTGCGATTGGAGATGGCGAAGTTCACGCGAGGGTCTTCCAGCGCCCACTTCGCATAGTCGTCCCTGACGATGGTCGGTTCCGCGTCGAACAGCGCGGTGTAGTAGCGGATGCTTGCGGGCAGATCGGCCACGCTGACGTGGACGTGAAAGCGCTTCATGGTCAGGACTCCGTGGCAACGGAACAGGAAGGTACCGGCGAACACGGCGTGCCGCCGCAGCAGTTCTCGGTGAGGTAGCCAAGCAAGGCATTCATGGTCTCGAATTGAGCCATGTAGATGATCGACCGGCCTTCCTGACGGCTTGCCAGCAGGCCGGCCCGGTGCAATTCCTTGAGGTGGAACGACAGCGACGAGGCTGGCATCTCCATCAATTCAGCAATGCGGCCCGCCGGCAGGCCTTCAGGCCCCGCCTGCACGAGCAGGCGGAACACGGCCAGACGGATGGCGTGAGCAAGTGCGGCGAGCGCTTCGAGCGCGTTATTGGTTTCCATGATTCGACTATAGTCGAATCATGGAATTGGTGCAATCGCCAGTTAGTGACACGGAAAGATCGTAGACATTGCCTAGGTGATTCGGACGCATCGGCCGAGGGAAAACCCAAGTGCAACCTTACGGGGACAGGCATCTCATGACTGACGCCTGATCCCACAAATCATATATATGAGTTAATTGACTAGAAGCGACGTTGCCTACTATGATGGGACCGCCCCAGCATCGCTCAAGCCCCCCTCACATTTTGCTGATCGAATCCGTCCTTTCGCAGACGCAACTCACGCCCCTCGAACTCGCCTGCCTGGCGCCCATCGTGCTGTGGGCCTATACGATCTTCGGGCTGACGGGGTTCGGCTCTTCCATCATGGCGATGCCGCTGCTCACACAGATCGTCCCGCTGCGCACCGCGGTGCCGATGATCCTGTTCTTCGATCTTGTCGCGGGGACCCTGCTGGGCGTGCGCAGCCGCAGCCATGTGCATGTGGGTGAGTTGCGGCGGCTGCTGCCGAGCGTCGTGATTGGCATGGTTGCAGGCCTGGCGCTGCTGATGTTCGCGCCGGAGCGTCCGCTGCTGCTGTTGCTCGGCTTGTTCGTGTTGCTGTATTCCGCGTGGAACCTGCTGTTCAAACGCGGCTTCAGCGAGCTGGATACGCGGCTGTCGGTGCCGTTCGGCGTAGTGGGCGGCATGCTGACCGCGATGTTCGGCACTGGCGGCCCGCTCTACACGATCTACCTGGCAGGGCGCTTGCGCGACGCCGCACAGCTGCGGGCCACCACCAGCACGCTGATCGTGCTGACGGCGTTCGGGCGGTTGATACTGTTTGCGCTAGCGGGGCTGTACGCCAATGCCGCCATCTTCACGCTGGCGGCGCTGCTGATGCCGTGCGCCATTGCCGGCTACTTCGCGGGCGGCTGGCTGCACCGGCGCATCGCGCCGGCGAAAGTGATCCGCGTGGTATGGACGATCCTGATCGCTGCGGGGCTCGGCCTGGTTTATCGCAGCGCGCTTGGATAGGGCACCGGCGCGCTGCGTCTCTCACTTGCGTGCCACCACCGGCGCGGGCACGCCTTCCATCTGCACATTGACGCAGGCCGGCAGGCCCGACGCGATGGCGCGCTGCACCGCTGGCAACAGCTGCTCCGGCGTTTGCACGAATTCACCATATCCGCCAAACGCCGCGCAGACTTGATCGTATCGCGAGGGAAGCAGTTCGCATCCCACCAGCCTGTCCTTGCCGTAGCTGTTGAGCTGGATTTGGTACTCCGCATTCCAGCGCGCGTCATTGCCAACCACGGCGACGAAGGGCAGCCCGTAGCGTACCGCCGTGTCGAACTCGGCGATATGAAAGCCCGTGGTGCCGTCTCCCATCATGGCGATGACCGGCGCGTCCGGCTTGGCCAGCCGCGCCGCCAGCGCCATCGGCAGGGCGCTGCCGATGGCGCCCGCCGGACCGTTGATGACGCGGTGCGGCGCTTGCAGGCAGGCTTGCGCCCATTGCCCGAATTCGCCGCCGTCGGAGACCAGCACCGCCTCCGGGTGGCTGTCCAGGATCGGCTGCAGGGGACTGCAGACCTGGACCGGGTGCAGCGCGTGCGTCGACGATGCGGTCTTCCATGATTCGGGACGATGGCGGATTGCAGCCCTCACATCCTCCAGCCATGCATGATGCTGCTCCCGCCCGGCCGCGCAGGCGATCAGTTGCGCGAAGGCGCTGCCGATATCCGCGCGCCGTGCGAGCAGCAAGCGGGCACCGGCCGCACGGCGGCTTCGCTCCAACTCGGCATCGTCCGCATCGATCTGCAGGAAGTTGCAGCCGGCCGCGAAGGCGGGAGACTGGCCGAACTTCAGCGTGAAGTCGAGGCGCTTGCCCAGCAGCAATATGCAGTCGGCCTGCGCCAGCATCTGCGCGAAGGCGCCGAGGCTCGGATCGTTGTTGCCACGGGGGCTTTCCATGCCGACGACGGGAATGCCGGTGCGCGCTTCCAGTTCCGCCATGCGGCTGCGCCCGCGAGCCGTGAGCCACGCGGGACCGGCGAGGATCAACGGGCGCTTTGCCGCCGCCAGTGAAGCCAGTACGTCGGAGGTCGTCTGCGCATCGAGCGCGGGCGCTTCCTGCGGCGTGGCGATCGAGGCCGGCACGCCGGCATGCGTCACGGCATTTTCCAACGCATCGGTGGGCAGGCTGAGGTGCACCGGGCCGGGCCGTCCGGATGCCGCGATGCGCATGGCCAGCGCGATATCGGCAGCAACGGTGTCCGGGCTGGCGCAGGCCCACGACGCCTTGGTGACGGGTGCGGCCATCTCGACCTGCTGCATTTCCTGAAAGGCGCCAAAACCGCGCTGGCTGTTCGGCGCATGGCCAGACAGCAGGACCAGCGGCGACTCCGACATCTGCGCGGTATAGAGCGCGGATACCGCGTTGGCGTGGCCGGGTCCGCCGGTGGCCATTGCCACGCCGACTTCGCCCGTGATGCGCGACCACGYATCGGCCATGTGCACGGTGGCGGCTTCATGGCGCGCGTGGATCAACGCGATTTCCGCGTCGAGGCAGGCGTCGAACACCGGCATGATGTGATTGCCCGACAGGGTGAATATGCGCCTGGCACCGGCCTTGGCCAGCGTGCTGGCCAGCGCATCGGCGCCGCGATGGGACTTCGCCATGGGAATTCCTATTTGAGCTGAATGTTGAGGGACTTGCCCAATTGTTCGTACATTGCCACCTGGGCTTCGACAAACCTGTGCGTCTCGGACGGCGACAGGATCATGGGGATCGAGGCAATGGTGAGGACCCCGGTTTTCCATTGCGGATCGCTCGCGACTTTCGGTAGCACCGCAGCCCATTTTTCCACCAGGGCGGGGTCCATGCCCGGCGGGCCGTACAGCGCGCTCCAACCATTGAGCGCTTCCAGCCGGGGATGGCCGGTCTCGCTCGCGGTCGGTACGTCGGGCAGCTCCGGCAGGCGCTGCGGCGAGGTGGTCACCAGCGCGCGCAGTTTTCCGCCCTTGATATTTCCGATCAATGCGGTCAGGTTGTTGCAGGTGAAATCGACTTCGCCGGAGAGTACCGCCGCGGTAGCCTCGCCGCCGCCCTTGTAGGCAACCTGCACCACCGCCTGTTTGTCGAGCCGCGCCGATTGCAGCAAGGCCTGGGTTGTCAGGTTCAGCACCGTGCCAGGGCCGGAGGTGCTGTAGTTCAGCTTGCCGGGCTGGCTGCGGATGACGGCGATCAGGTCGTCCAGCGTCTTGTAGGCGGCTGCCGTCCTGACCACGCAGACCACCGGGTTCAGTTCCAGCAGCCCGAGCAGCGTGAAGTCATTCCACTTGTAGCCCAGGTCGGGCTGCAGCGCCGGCAGGATCGCCTGCGCACCGACGCGGCCGAGCAGCAGCGTCTGTCCGTTCGGCTTCGCGTCGCGCACGAACTGCGAGCCGATGGCGCCGCCGGCCCCGGCCTTGTTGACGACCACCAGGGTTTCGCCGGTCACGTTCCTTACCCCGGCGGAGAGGTTGCGCGCCGAGAGGTCCGCATCTCCGCCCGCGCTGTAAGGCACCACAACGGTAATCGGCCGCGCAGGGGCGCTTTCGGCCGATGCAAGACCGCCAACGCAGAGCAGCATGGCGGCGAGCGCCGCCGCGCGCAGTGTCTTCTTCTTGTTCATTGAGTCTCCTCCACCTAGGCACTACATCAGGCCGCCTCCTCCAGGATCGTCTGCCCCGGAGCGACGCGGGTAAATTGCACGGGAGAGCGGGTCAGCTGCAGCATGCCGTCGCGCTGGCGCACCACGGTGAAGCTGGACCCGGGCAGGTCCCCGGTCGCAGGGAAATCCTCGCGAAAATGCGCGCCGCGCGAATCCTCGCGGGACAGAGCGGCTTCCACGATGACCTGGCTTACGCCGATCAGGCTGCCGAGGTTCATCCAGTCGTGCCACGTGACGTTGAACGCGCGATGGCCGCCGGCGACGCCGGTTGCCTTCAGCGCCTGTTCCAGTTCCGCTAGGCGTTGACGAGCCCGCAGCAAGCCGTCGCGCGTGCGCATGATGCCGACGTGGTCCCACATGCAGTCGAACAGCGCCTCGCGGATCGGTTCCAGGCTGCCGGCGGGCTTGCCGAATGGCGCTTCCATGGCGGCGATGGCGGCTGCGATCGCGGCTTCGTCGGGCGCGCGCAGCGTGTTGTTGCGCCGCGTCCAGGCGGCCATGGTGTCGCCGGCGATGCCGCCGAACACGGTCGAGTTGGCGACGCCGTTGCCACCCAGGCGGTTCGCGCCATGCACGCCGCCCGTGTCTTCGCCGGCGGCAAACAGGCCGTGCAGCTCGGTGCTGCAGTCGGGGCGGAACTGCACGCCGCCCATCATGTAGTGCGCGGTTGGCACCACCTCGACGAGATCGCCGGCAAGGTCGAAGCCGCAGTCCCCGCAGCGCTCGACCATGCCCTTGAACTGCTTGCGCACCTTGTCGGGACCGAGATGGCTCATCTGGATATACGCGCCGCCATTGGGCGAAGTCCGTCCCGCGCGCATCTCCGCATAGATCCCGCGCGACACGATGTCGCGCGTGGCGCGTTCGCCGCGCGGATCGTAGTTGTGCATGAAGCGCTCTTTGTCGCCGTTGAGCAGGTAGCCGCCGGCGCCGCGCAGGCCTTCTTCCAGCACGGTGCCCGTCATGCGCGTGTCCTTGCCCGCCAGCAGCCCGGTGGGGTGGAACTGCACCATCTCCATGTCGCGCAGGGGCAGGCCGGCGCGCAGCGCCATCGCCAGGCCGTCGCAGCTCTTGTCTCCCGAGGGCGTGTGGAACTTGTACATGGTCGGCCCGCCGCCCGTGGCCAGCAACACGGCCTTGGCCTGCACGAACACGAATTCGCCGTTGCGCATATCGATCATCAGCACGCCGGACAACGACTTGCCGTCCGGCGTCTTGATCAGCTCGACGGCACGGTGTTCTTCCAGCCGGTTGATGCCGCGGCTCCAGACCTGCTCGGCCAGCCGGTTGATGATCTCGATGCCGGTCAGGTCGCCCTTGTGCACGGTGCGGTCGAAGGTCTGCCCGGCGAAGGCCTTCTGGTGGACCGTGCCATCGGGGTTGCGGTCGAAGAAGCAGCCCAGCTCGTTCTCTAGTTCGTGGATGCGTTCGACCGCCTTGGTGACCAGCGTCCACGCCAGGTCCTGGTCTGACAGCCACTTGCTGCCTTCCACGGTGTCCATGAAATGGCGCTCGACCGAATCGCCCTGCGCCAGCGCCACGTTGTAGCCGCCCTGGACCATGCGGGTGCAGCCGCATTTGCCCAGCAGGCCTTTCACGGCCACGGTGATCGACAACTCCGGCGCTTGCTGGTGCGCGTGCAGCGCGGCGAACAGCCCGGCGCCGCCGGAGCCGAGGATCAGCACGTCGGTCTGCAGTCGCTTGATGGTCTTCATGGTTTTGCCACTCCCAGGCTGGCCAGCACGGCAGCGCGCTGGTCTGCGGTGTTTTGTTTGACGGCGGTGTAGAGACTGTTGCCGTGGCTGTCCATGGCCACCAGCAGCGGGCCGAAATCGCGGATGCGGAAGCGCCACAGTGATTCGGGGTTGAGGTCGTCGAGATCCACGTCCTCGATCTGTTCGATCCAGGTGGTTTCCAGCGCCGCCGTGCCGCCGATGATCGCCAGGTAGACGCCGCCCAGTTCCTGGAACGCCGCCTGCGAGCCTTCGCGCATGCCGCCCTTGCCGACGATCATGCGTACGCCGTTCTGCGTCATCAGCGGGCGGGTGAAGCGCTCCATGCGGTCGGAGGTGGTGGTGCCGATGCAGATCGGCTGGTAGCCGGCGGGATGCTCCGCGCTGGCCGGCACTTTGCGCACATTGGGCGCGGTATGGATGACCGCATGGCCGCCGAGATCGAAACGCGTTGCGCGGCCGCGGTCGAACATATGGATCTGCGTGGCGTCGCGGATGCCGAACAGGGTTTGCTGCAAGGTCACGGTGTCGTTGACGCGCAGCTGACGGATCTGTGCCTCCGTCACGGGCGTGGAGAGTTCGTAGTGCGCCATGGTCAGAATCCGTAGCTGATGCCGTCAGCGGTGAAGGTGGCGCATGCGCGCCGCGCGGAATGGCACTGCATGTTGACGGCAATGGGGTTCATCGTGATATGCGTCGAGGCAAGCTCGATATGCACTGCGAAGGCGGTCGCGTCGCCGCCCAGGCCTTGCGGGCCGACACCGAGCTGGTTCACGGCCCGCGACAGTTCCGCTTCCAGCGCCGCGCCGTCGGGATCGGCGCATTGCGTGCCGAGCGCGCGCGTGGCTGCCCGCTTGGCCAGCGCCACGCACAGGTCCGAGGTCCCGCCGAGGCCCACGCCGACGATGGTCGGCGGGCAGGTCTTGCCGCCCGCGGCGATCACGCTGTCGATGACGAAGGTCTTGATGGCATCCATGCCCTCGGCGGGAATCGCCATCTTGAGGAAGGAGTTGTTCTCCGAGCCGCTGCCCTTGGGCACCATCTCCAGCGTCATGCGCCCCGGCGTGTCGTCGAAGTCGATATGGATCACCGGCACCTCGATGCCGCAGGAAGTGTGGTTGTTCTTGCGGGTCAGCGGATGCACCACGGAAGAACGCAGCGGGTGCTCGCGCGTGGCGCGCTCGCAGCCGCGCCGGATGGCCTGCTTGAAGGCATGTCCGTCGACGGCGACGCCGGTGCCGATCGTCATGTTGTAGATCGGCACGCCGGTGTCCTGGCACAGCAGGTTGTCGGTGTCCTCCGCGATGCGGATGTTCTTGCTCATGGTGGCCAGCACGCTGCGCGCCGTGGCGGAGGTTTCGTGTTCCTGCAGCTGCGCGATGCCGTCCTTGACGTCGGGCGGCAGTATCTTCAGCGCGCGGATATACAGTTCCCTGGCCGCGTCTTCCAGGAGGGTGAGATCTATCTTCATGCTTGTCCTCGATGCTCGGCCCCGGCCTGGATGGGCCGGGGCGCTCAGTTGGCGCTCAGTTGGCCGTCAGGTTGCGGTTCTTGACGATCTTTTCCCATCGCTGCGATTCCGTGGCGATGGCTGTGCTCAGTTGCTGGGGCGTGTTGCCGACCGGCTTCATGCCCTGCGCGAGCAAACGCGCCTGGGTGTCCGGATCCGCCAGCACCTTGACCGTGTCCTGCTGCACCTTGCTGACGATCTCGGGTGGCGTGCCCGCCGGCATCACGAAGCCGAACCAGCCCGTCACGTTCTCCATGCCCGTGAGGCCGGCTTCCGCCACGGTCGGCACGTCGGGCAGCATGGGCGAGCGCTCGTTGCCGGTGACAGCGAGCGCGCGCAGCTTGCCGCCCTTCACGAACTGCGAGGCTGCGGCGATATTGCCGACCATCAGTTGGAGCTGCCCCGCCATCAGGTCGTTGTAGGCAAGCGATTCGCCCTTGTAGGGCACATGCGTGATGTTGATCCCGGCGGCGTCGGCGAAGGCCTCGCCCGCCATGTGCACCTGGCTGCCGGTGCCGGCGGAGCCGAAGTTGAGCTTGCCCGGCTGGGACTTCGCCAGGCTGATCAGTTCCTTCAGGTTCCTGGCCGGCACACCGGGATTGACGACGACCAGCATCGGGCCGCTGGCCACGTTGGTGATGAAGGTGAAGTCCCTGGCGCTGTAGGGCAGCCGCTGGTAGATAAACGGGTTGACCGTGAACATGCTGCCCGAGGCCAGCATCATCGTATAGCCGTCGGCCGCTGCCTTGGCCGTGACCTGCGCGCCGACGGCACCGCCCGCGCCCAGGCGGTTCTCGACCACCACGGTCTGCTTCCACATCTCGCTCAGCTTCTGGCCGATCACGCGGCCGAGCACATCGGTGCTGCCGCCTGCGGCGAACGGCACGACCATAGTGACCGGGCGGGTCGGCCATGCATCCGCCCGCGCATTGCCGGCTGCAACCACTGCGGCGGCGCCGAGGCAGAGCGCAAGGCAGCGCCGGCGGATCGTGGACTTCGGGGAAAGCGTCATGGTGGTCTCCTTTGGGGTTGTGGGCATGGCGACGCTTCAGCCGGCGGCGCTCATGGTTGTTGGCCTACGAAAACAGCGAGAGCATGAATGCCAGGCCCGCGCAAAGGCCCGCACCGAGACTGAACGCGACCCAGTCCTTGCGCAGGCCCGTCCACGGCCGGAACTCGATCAGCAAGAGCCGCACGCCGCCCATCATGTGCAGCGAGAGCAGGATCACCAGCCCCCACTCACCGGTCTTGAACAGCGGGTTGTCGGTGAGTTTCAGGAAGCCGTCGAGCGCCGCTTCGCCCTGGATGGCATGGCCCAGCGCCCAGAAATGCACCGGCAGGAACAGCGCCAGCGCGAGGCCGGAAAGCCGGTGGATCAGGAAGGCCCAGTAGGCGGCATGGTTGCGGGCGCGCATGTCGTTTCTCTTCATGGCATCACCACCGCGTAGACGGCGCGCAGCCCAGCCAGGCCCAGCACTGCGGCAAACAGCCATGCAGCCGTCACCACGCCGCGCGAACGCCATGCCAGCCATTCCTGGGCGATCCGCATCAGGCCGATCGGCACGTGCACGGTGCAGGCGAGCACGAAGCAGGCGTAGAAGGCGCCGAAGGCCCAGTTGCCGCGCGTGCGCGCCAGCACTTCCGCGCCGGAGAGCCCGCCGCGCACGGCGACCATGATGACGATGAGGTGTCCCACCACGCACAGCGCCAGCACCATGGCGCTCAGGCGCTGCCAGTACCAGAGCCTGGCCTGGGTACCGACCGAAATCGCTTTGTTCATAGCTCCCCCTTGATGGCGGCCTTGGCGACAATGCGCTTGAGTCCGGCGATGCCCGCCGTCGGCGCCAGCTGCTTGGGGCAACGCTCGGTGCAGGAGCCCTGCGTATGGCAGCTGTGGCATCCGGCGTCGCCGGCAACGGCGCGCAGGCGTTCGGTGCCCACCACGTCGCGCACATCGTTGACCAGCGTCCACGCGCGGTTCATCGCGGCGGGGCCGAGGTAATCGGGGCGCCAGCCGACCACATCGCAAGAGGCGTAGCAGACGCCGCAGCCGATGCACTCGATGCCGGCATCGGCGGCCTTGCGCGCGGGGGAGGCGGGCTCGACGCTGGCGAATGCGTCGTGGCGCGTGGTGGCACCCTTGAACTGTCCTTTGGCCGCTGCCCACTTGTCGAAGAAGGCCGTCATGTCGGTGGCGAGGTCCTTGATGACAGGCAGGTTCGACAGCGGGGCAATTTCCAGCGAGTCGCCCTGCACGACCTTGGCGACGTGCGTGCGGCAGCTCCAGCGCGCCTTGCCGTTGACGGTCATGGCGCATGAGCCGCACATGCCGACGCGGCAGGCGAAGCGGTAGCCGAGGTCCGGCTCGAGGTGGCGCTGGATGTAGGTCACCACGTCGAGTACCGTCTGGCTGGCGTTGCGCGGCACCTGGTAGGAGACGAATTCGCCGTCTTCATTGCCGCGCCATACACGAACGTTGAGAGTAGTCATGGGGTCGATTGGGGGAGGGTTTCGGTGCGCCGCCGAGTTGTCTGAGGCGCTTGTCGATGCGGGCTGTCCGCTCGTATTGTTCCGGATTGCATGGCGAGCAAAAAGCTAGTAATTCTCTTGTCCAGATAAAGGAATTCTTTCTCTGCACCGCCGCTTTCCCCGCACCGCCATCCCGGAGCCGCAATGTCTTCCATCCGCACCCTCAAGACCTTCCTGGCCGTGGCCCGGTGCGGGACGTTCGCGGCGGCGGGCAAGCAGATCGGCCTGACGCCCGCCGCGGTCGGATTACAGATCCGTGCGCTGGAGGAAGACCTGAACTGCCAGCTGTTCGACCGCAATGCGCGCGCGGCGATTCTCAATCCCGCCGGCCGCGCGCTGGTGCCGGAACTCGAGGCGCTGGTGCAGCGATATGAATCGCTGGCTTCCGGACAAGAGGATGGCCTCTCCGGAACGGTGGCGATCGGTGCTCTGGTGTCGGTGCTGATGGGCGCGTTCGCCGATGCCTTGTGGGCGATCAAGCAGGAGCATCCGCGCCTGGACGTGCGGCTCTTCGCCGGCCTCTCGGCCGATTTCGCGCTCAAGGTGGAACACGGCGAACTGGATGCCGCGGTGGTCACGCGCTCGCCGCGCCCGCTGCCGCGCAACCTGGTGTGGACCGAGCTATATACCGAGCCGATGGTGCTGATCGTGCCGCGCCATCCGCACTTCTTCCTGCCCGACGATGGCCGCGAGATGCTGGCCGAAGCGCCGTTCATCCGCTTCGAGCCGGGCACCTGGACCGGCAACCTGGTGCAGGAGGTGCTGGACCAGTGCGGCGTGACCGTGAACGAGAGCATGCAGCTGAATTCGAACGAGGCGATCATCGAACTGGTGCGGCAGGGGTTCGGCATATCGATCGTGCCGCGACTGGCCAACGTCACCTGGGAGGGCGACAGCCTGTTGCGCCTGGTACCGCTCGACGGCGTCGACGTGCGGCGCCGCGTCGGTCTGCTCGAACGCTCGACGCATGCGCGCCTGGCATTTACGGATGTCATCAAGGGATACTTCCGGCAAAGCGGTGCGATTCGCGGCGGCAGGCAGCCGGAGGCCGCACGCGATCAGCGTGCAGCCCCTTGACGACCGAGGGGCCAAAGCGGCAGCGCCGCCTCTCTCAGTCGGCGTGGATGTCCTGTTCCTTGATCAGCTTGGCCCAGCGCGCCACTTCGCCATTGAAGTAGGTGGCGAACGCGGCGCTTGCCATCGGTGCCGGCGTGAAGCCGCCGGCGATGATGCGCTCGCGCACGCTCTTCACCTCCAGCATGCTGGTCACCGAGCTGCCGACTTTGTCGATCACGGCCTGCGGCGTGCCGGCGGGCATCATCAGGCCGGTCCAGTTCTCCACGATGAGATCGGGGAAACCGGCCTCGGCCACCGTCGGCACATCCGGCATCAGCGGATGGCGCTCGCGCGTCGTCACCGCCAGGGCGCGCAGCTTGCCGCCTTTGACGTTTTGCAGCGATTCCGGAAAGTTGGAAAACACCACGTCGATCTGGCCGCCGATCAGGTCGGTCATGGACGGCGTGCCGCCCTTGTAGGGCACGTGGGTGATGGTGGTCTTGGTGATCCGCTCGAACAGTGCAAGCGCCAGGTGCGGCGGCGTGCCGTTGCCGCTGGAACCAGCGCTCAGGCGCCCCTTGCGCGCCGCTTCAGCCAGATCCTTCAGCGACTTGATCGGCGAGCTGGCCGGCACTACCACCATCATCGGCGACGAGGCGATGCGCGCCACCGGCACCAGGTCCTTCTGCATATTGAATGGTAGGCGGGGAAACAGCGTCACGTTGGACGAATGCGCCAGCGTCACCGCCAGCCAGGTGTAGCCGTCCGCGCTGGCGCGGGCCACCTGCTCCGCGCCGATATTCGCATTGCCGCCGGGCTTGTTCTCCACCACTACCGGCTGCTTCCATTCCCCGGCCAGGTACTGGCCAACCTGCCGTGCCGAGATATCGGTGAGACCTCCGGCGGCAAACGGAACGACATAGCGGACCGGCTTGGCCGGGAAGGCTGCAGGTGTGCTGCTGGCTGCGGCCGGTCCGGCGAGCAGCGTGAGCAACAGCAGCGACGGGCCGGCGATGCGCCGGAGGAAGGTGCAGTGCATGGTGTCTCCTTTGGTGGGACCGGCGCCTTCTGGCGGGCGCCGTGGATGCGGTGCGGTCAGGCTTGAGCTAGCGTGCGCAACTCCTTTTCCAGTGCTTCGGGGATCTCGATACCGTGCTCCCGGGCCTTGGCTTGCGCGTCGATGCGCCGTGCGCCGGGCAGGCGGGTGCCGCTGTCCGAAAGCATGGCGGCGATCAGGGCCTCGAGGCGGGCGTGGTACGCGGCATCGCCTGCGAAGCCGCGCGGATTGAAGGCCAGGAACAGCTGGCCGATACGTGGCTGGTTGCCGGCGTCCTCGAAGAAGGAATCGGCTTCCGCGCCAAAGTGGGCGCCGGCCAGCGACACGATCAGCGTCTCCACCAGCAACGCGAGCATCGCGCCCTTGACGCCGCCCGCGGGCAGCATCGAGCCGTGCAGCGCGGCCTGCGCATCGGTGGTGGGCTTGCCTTCTGCATCGAGCGCCCATCCCGGCGGGATCGGCTTGCCTTGCCTGGCGGCGACCATGATCTTGCCGCGCGCCACTTCCGAGAGCGACAGGTCGATGACCAGCGGGTCGGCATCCTTGCGAGGAAACACGGCGGCGATCGGATTAGTGCCGAACAGCGGCGTGCGGCCGCCCCAGGCCGGCATGGCCGCCGGCGAATTACCCATGGCGATGCCGATCATGCCGGCTTGCGCCACAGGGTCCAGATGCAGCGCCGCTGCCCCGAAGTGATGGCTGTTGGTCACCACGCCGGCGCCAATGCCGCATTCGCGCGCGCTGTCGATGGCGGCCGAGACCGCCTGCGCGCAGGCGGGAAAGGCGAAGCCGGATTGCGCGTCGATCAGCGTGGTACCCGGCGTCTGTCGCGCAACCGTGGGCTGGGCGTTCCCGTTCACGCGCTGGTGGCGCAGGTGCGCCACATACATGGGCACGCGCGAGACGCCGTGCGACGGCAGCCCGGCGAGGTCGGCCTGCACCAGCGCGCGGGCGGTGGGGCCTGCCTGCGCCGCACTAGCGCCCGCGCTGCGCAGGGCACTCGCGGCGAGTCGTTCCAGTTCTTCTGCCCGGTAGGCGGTCATGCATGCACTCCCAATGCGTTTTTGACTGCGTCTGCAATCATCATGGAAACGCGCGCGTTGGCCTCGAAACTGACGCCGGCGATATGCGGCGTCAGCACCAGGTTCGGCGCGTCCGCCAGGATACCGCCGGCCCCCAGCGGCTCCGCTTCGAAGACATCGAGCGCCGCGCCCGCCAGCGATCCCTCGCGCAGCGCAGCCGCCAGCGCAGCCTCGTCGACCACGCCGCCACGCGCGGTGTTGACGAGGACCGCGCCGCGCTTCATGCCGCGCAGGCGCTCCGCGTTGATGAGATGGCGCGTAGCCGGCACCAGCGGCACATGCAGGCTCACGGCATCCGCGCTGGCCAGCAGTGCCTCCAGCGTCATCGGTGTCACGCCGGTTTCGCGCCACACCGGATGATCGTCAGGCAGTGCCGGATCGTGCGCTGCTACCTGCATGCCCAGCGCCTGCGCAAGCCGCGCGGTCAGCCGCCCGATATCGCCAAAGCCGATCAGGCCGAGCGTCTTGCCTAGTGCCTCATGCCCCTCCGACAGGCGCGCGCGCGGCCACTTTCCGGCCACCATGCCGGCATGGCTCAGATAGGCGCCGCGCAACAGCATCAGCGCCATCGTGACCACGTATTCGGCCACCGAGCGCGCGTTGGCCCCGGTGGCCGGAATCACGCGGATGCCGCGCGCCTCGCAGGACTTGACGTCGATATTGTCCAGTCCCACCCCAAGCCGGCCGACCACCCGCAGCGCGGGCGCTGCGTCGAGCAGTTCGGCATCGACCCGGGTGCGGTTGCGCACGATCAGCGCATCGGTTTGCGCCAGCGCGCCAAGCAGGGCGTCGCGCTGGTCGACCCAGGCCGGTTCGTAGCGCAGCCGCACGCAAGCGTCCAGCGCGGCCACGGCATCGGCGTCCATGAACTCGCTGATGCAGACCTGTTTCATCAGGCGGACTCGTGGATGCGCGTGAGCACGAACTCGCGGTGGCCCAGCGCTTCCGCGGCGGTCCAGCGGCCGTTGATGGTGGCCATCATGCATTCGAGCAGCTTGTCGCCGGTCTGGTCCAGGGTCTGTTCGCGCTGCAGCAGGCCCGAGCAGTCCACGTCCATATGCTCGCTCATCAGGCGCACGGTGCGCGGATTGGCGCACAGCTTGATCACCGGCACGATCGGGTTGCCGATGACGTTGCCCTGGCCGGTCGGGAAGAAGTGCACGACATAGCCGGAAGCGGCGCACAGCGTAACCATTTCCGCGGCAGCCGAGGACGAGTCCATGAACCACAGGCCGGGGTGGGTCGGCTCTTCGGCCTTGTCCAGCACGCCGTCGACGGTGCATTTCTTGCCGATCTTCTGGATATTGCCGAGCGCTTTTTCTTCGATCGTGGTCAGGCCGCCGGCGATATTGCCCTTGGTCGGCTGCGATTCGGACAGGTCGGTGGTCTTCCAGCGGTCGATCATGCCCTGGTAGCGGTTGAACATCTTCATGAAGTCCTGGCGCACCTTGTCGTTGGCGCAGCGCGCGGCCACGATATGTTCGCCGCCGGTGAGTTCCGAGGTCTCGCCGAATACCAGCGTGGTGCCCAGCGGATGCAGCTTGTCGAAGGCGTTGCCCACGGTCGGGTTGGCGCCGCAGCCGGAGGTGGTGTCGGATTCGCCGCACTTGGTCGAGATCCACAGGTCGCTGATCGGACATTCCACGCGGTGCAGGCCGGTGGCGTACTGCACGAACTCCTTGGCGGCCTTGGAGGCGCGCATGATGGTGTCGTGGTCGCCATGGCCTTCGATGCCAAAGCCTACCACCGGCTTGCCGGTCTTGGCGATGCCGTCCACCACCTTTTTGGTCCAGCCATCCTCGATGCCGATCACCACCACGGCCGCCACATTGGGGTTGCTGCCGGCGCCGATCAGGGTGCGGAAGTGCAGGTCGAGGTCGGGACCGAACTGCAGGCGGCCGTACGGGTGCGGAATCGCCATGGTGCCCTTGATGGCGGTGGCAACGGCTTCGGCAGCGGCGTTGGAGAGGTCGTCCAGCGGCAGGATGATGACGTGGTTGCGCACGCCGACGCGGCCGTTGTCGCGGCGATAGCCCCGGAAGGTGGTCTGGTTGTCGATGACGGACATGGATGTTCTCTCGGTATGTTGTAGGGGTGCGAGGGCGGGGCGCGGCTTACCAGCGCTTGGTCTTGATGTTGTGGACGTGGGCGTGGTCGCCGGCCTTGATGGGCGCGACCACCTTGCCGATGTCGATGCCGTACTTGAAGACGGTCTGGCCCACTTCCATGTCGCGCAGCGCCACCTTGTGGCCGATCGGGATGGGCTGCTTGGCAACCACCGTGATGATCTTGTCCTCGTCCATGATCCAGGCGTTCAGCTCGGTTCCGGCCTCGATCCCCTCGACCACCGCTACGGCGACCGTGTCTTTTGCATCGTGCAGCACTACGTGAATCATTGCTCCTCCTTTGGGGGTTTTTGTTACGGTGCAGCAAGCGGTGAGCGGCAACCGATGGAACAAAGAATAGTTTCCAAATTCCTTCATGTCAACTATGTCATATGTATGAGTTGTATGAGTTATTCTCTGGTACATTCCAGTCATCCAGAGAAAGCACCAAGCCATGAGCAACCTACGAGATATCCCTCCGCCGGGCGGCGTCCTCTACAAGGACGTCAAACGGCATGTATTGCAGGCGCTGGCCGATGGCGAATGGAAGCCCGGCGAGGCGATCCCGTCGGAGAAGAAGCTGACCGAACGCTTCGGCGTGTCGATCGGCACGCTGCGCAAGGCCATCGACGAACTGGTGGCGGAAAGCCTGCTGATCCGGCATCAGGGGCGAGGCACCTTCGTGGCCACGCACCGGCGCGACGATCATTTCTTCCGCTTCTTCAAGGTGGCCCACCAGGACGGCCATCGCGGCTATCCGACCGTGGAGCTGGAGTCGTTCCGCAAGATCAAGGCGGACAAGAGCGTGTGCGCGTTGCTGGGGCTGGAGGCAGGCGCGCGGGCGTTCCAGTTGACCAACGTGCTGTCGCTGGACGAACGGCCGATGATGATCGACGAGATCGTGCTGCCGGAGCGGTTGTTTGCCGGGCTGACCGAGGCGCAGTTACGTAGCCGGCCAACTACGCTGTACAACTTCTACCAGGAGTCCTTCGGCGTCAATGTGATCCAGACCGAGGAGCGCCTGCGTTCGGTGCTGGCTACCGAGCGGGAGCAGGCCCTGCTCGGCGTGGCGCCGGGCGCGCCGCTGATGCGCATCCACCGCGTGGCATTCACCTACCACCGGCAGCCAGTGGAGTGGCGGGTGTCGACGCTGAACACGGCTGAGCACGAGTTCATTGTGTCGCAGATGCCGAAGGAAGAGAGCTGATCGGCCGTACGCCGCGCGGTATGGCGGTAACGGCTTAACCTCAAGGTCAGCTTCGAAGGCCGGTTTGCTCCCTCTCCCACGAGTGGGAGAGGGGGCGACAGCCGTCGTCATTCCAGACGGCTTTGGCGTATCCGGTCGGCTTCGGCCAACACCTCAGGTTTTTTTCGGCACCATCAGTGCGGCATGGCCGTGAAGTCCAGCGCGTTGGTCAGGTCGCCCATCGCCTTGCCCTTGCTGGCAAGCAGCGCGGTGTCGCGTTGCTGCAGGCCGGGCAGGGTCGGCAGGACGAAGCGGCGGGTGATGAAGCGCAGGGCCGAGGCCGTGTCGTATTGCGTATGGTCGACGAAGCCTTTCTTCGCGTACGGCGACACCAGGATGGCCGGGATACGCGTGCCAGGGCCCCAGCGGTCGCCGGTGGGCACTTGCGCGTGGTCGTAGAAGCCGCCGTTTTCGTCGTAGGTGACCAGGATCAGCATGTTCTTCCACTGCGGGCTCTTCTGCAATTGCGCGATCACGCTGGCGATATGGGCGTCGCCGTCAGTCACGCTCGCGTAGCCGGGGTGCTGGTTCAGGTTGCCCTGCGGCTTGTAGAACGCGACTGCCGGCAGGGTGCCTGCCGCGGCGTCCTGCAGGAACTGGCTGTCGAAGTCCTTCAGGTGCGCGCCGCGGTTGGCGGCCTGGGTGACCGGATCGAAGTTCGCGTAGTAGTTGAACGGCTGGTGGTGCGCCTGGAAGTTGGGCACCGTGTTGTTGTAGATGGCGGTCGGGTCCTGCGTGGCCTTGGCCCAGGCGCCGGCATACCATGCCCAGCTGATGCCGTGCGCGCTCAGCAGGTCGCCGATGGTGGTCTGGGTCTGCGGCGGCAGCGTGGTCGCCTTGGCGGGGTCGGCGTAGAGGCCAGTGGTATCGGTGGCGGCGGGCTTGTTGCCGCTCGGCTGGTAGTCCGGCTGCATGGTGTTGACGGCATAGAACATGCCGCTGGCGTCCTTGGGCGTCAGCGTGCTGTCGTTCAGGTACACCGCCTTGCCGGCGAGGACTGAGGCGGGATTGCCGGTGCCGGGCGTCAGGCGCGTGAAGTTGCCCTTGGCGTCGACATCGATCGCCGAGATCGAGCCCTTGGCGGGCGAGCTGGCGGCGTCGGCGTTCGGGTACTGCGGGGCGCAGGCACAGATCAGGTATTGGTGGTTCAGGAACGAGCCGCCGAAGGCACCCATGTAGAAGTTGTCGGCGAGCACGTATTGCTTGGCGATCTGCCACATGGCCATCTTGCTGCCATCGTAGTAGCCCATGGACAGGCCGCCGGCGTCCGAGAACGCGGCGTACTTGTCATTCTTGCCGCCGTTGATCTGCATCTGGTTGTTGTAGAAGCGGTGTACCAGGTCGCGCGTGGTGACGGATTGCGAGATTTCCACGCCGCTGCCGTTGATGCCGCCAGACGCAAGCGGGGTGTCGATCTGGAACGGCTTGTTTGCCCAGTTGGCGGTGCTGGCCTGTGGCAGCTGGACGGCTTGCCCTGCCGCGGTGAGCCCGCCCCAGGTCGGCGGCAGCACCGGCAGAATGGAGCCGTCGAAGTCCTTCTGCGGCTCGACGGTGCCGGTCGAAGCGGGGTTCACGCCGGGGATGCCGTTGGCGCCCGGGAACAGGCCGTAGAGATTGTCGAAGCCGCGGTTCTCGGCATAGATCACCACCACGGTCTTGATGTTGTCTAGGGCGACCCGCCTGGCGACGCCGTCGCGCAGCGCCTGGGCGATGTCGCCGCCGCCGGCGAGCGAGTCCGCGATCAGGTCGATGGTCTGGTCGATCTCCGCCTGCAGGGTCGCCTTGATGGTCTTGTCGGTTTCCTTGTTGTGGTCGGCGAGCAGCTTGTCCGCCGTCACCCCGATGCGTGCGGCCAGTCGTGCCTTGGCCGCGGTGAGGTCGCCGCCGTTGGTCTCCATGATGGAGACCAGCTCGGTCGTGATGGCGCTGATCACGCCGTTGGCGCCAGCCGGTGCGCGGAACACCAGCGGCCGGGTCACGGCGGCGTGGCCTTCAGCGACTTTGGCTTTATCGGGCTGGGCGTGCCGCGCAACCGCAAGCTGGCAGCCAACGCCGACCCTGCCTTCTTCGACCTGGGACTGTGCGGGCCGGATCGCACCGACCTGAAGGACCGGGCCGAGTACTGCGGCCTGTTCCGCACCCCGGGGCTGCGCAACGTGGCGCAGCGCAAGACCTTCTTCCACAACGGTGCTTTCCATTCGCTCGAAGACGTGCTGCGCTTCTATGTGGAACGGGACAGCCGGCCAGGCAAGTGGTACCCGCGCAAGGCCGACGGCAGCATCGACAAGTTCGACGACCTGCCCGCCCGATACCGCGAAAACGTCAATATGGAACCGCCGTTCGGCGGGGCGCCGGGCAGCAAGCCCGCCCTGTCGGAGGCCGAGATCCGCGATGTCATCGCGTTCCTGAAGACGCTCAGCGATGGCTACCGGATTCCTGCATCGCACTGAGGCATTTCGCCGCAACCGCCTGGCGCAGCGGAACAGCGATGCCCGCCGTCCACGACCGGCGGCATCATCCATCGCCGGTTGAACGCCGAAGACCGCGGCCGCGCGCTGGTTGCGCCCCGTGGCGTCCTCGCCGGCCGCTTCGGGACTTCTGTTTGCGTCATGTGTCCCCATTTCCTCCTGACACCGTGCTGTCAGGAGATGTCAGGGCCACACGTTGCCGCGCGGCACGCCGCCGCCCTTCGGGATACGATAGCGGCCTGACCGAACCAATGCCGCGCCTTTGAGGTGCGCGGTGCTGTGGGCAGTACCCGGCGCAGCGCCAGGCGGGCGCAACGGGATTGTCCGTCCGGCACCCGCGCCCGGCCCTCCGCCGCCCGCACGTCGCACCCCGCTCGCAAGCATTCCGCCAGCCACCCGCATCAAAAGGACGCAACCCATGTCATCCGGTGTCATCCGTATCCGCGGAGCCCGTCAGCACAATCTCAAGAATCTCGACCTCGACCTGCGCACCGGCGAAATGACCGTGGTGACCGGGCCGTCGGGCTCGGGCAAGTCGAGCCTGGTGTTCGATACGCTCTACGCCGAAGGGCAGCGGCGCTACGTCGAGACCTTCAGCGCCTACGCGCGCCAGTTCCTGGACCGGATGGACCGGCCGCAGGTGGACCGGGTCGACGGCGTGCCACCGGCCATCGCCATCGACCAGACCAACCCGGTGCGCAGCTCGCGCTCCACGGTCGGCACCATGACGGAGCTCAACGATCACCTGAAGCTGCTGTACGCGCGCGCCGCCGAGCTGTTCGACCGCCAGACCGCGCAGCCGGTGCGGCACGACTCGCCGGAGACCATCTACGCCGAGCTGCGGGCACGCGCCGCGCAGGCGCCGGACGGCGATCCCCGTCTGGTCGTGACCTTCCCGGTGGAACTGCCGGAAACCACTACGGACGCCGAGATCGAGCAGTGGCTGTCCGTCAGCGGCTATACGCGGGTGCAGGCGCAGCGCGTGGTGGCGTCGCCCACCGGGCCGCGCAAGGTGCTCGACGTGGTGGCCGACCGTTTCCGCCTCGGCAATACCGAGAAGGTACGGGCGCTGGAAGCCATCGAGGCCTCGCTCAAGCGCGGCAGCGGCCGGGTCAACGTCTATGTGCCCGACGCTGCCAATGAGGGCGCGGAGCCCCAGGTATGGCGCTTTTCCACCGGCCTGCATAGCCCGGAGAGCGATATCCGCTATGCCGATCCACAGCCGGCCTTGTTCTCCTTCAACTCCGCCTACGGCGCCTGCGAGACCTGCCGCGGCTTCGGCCGCGTGATCGGCGTGGATCTCGGGCTGGTGATTCCGGACGAGCGCAAGACGCTGCGCGGCGGCGCCATCAAGCCGATGCAGACGCCGGCCTGGAAGGAGTGCCAGGACGACTTGATGCGCTACGCCGCCAAGGCGGGCATCCCGCGCGACGTGGCCTGGTCCGGCCTGACCCCGGCCGAGCGGGCCTGGGTCATCGACGGCTCGCCGGACTGGAACGGCAAGTGGAATACGCACTGGTATGGCGTCAAGCGCTTCTTCGACTACCTGGAGTCGAAGGCGTACAAGATGCATATCCGCGTGCTGCTGTCCAAGTACCGCAGCTATACGCCGTGYGAGACTTGCGGCGGCGCGCGGCTCAAGACGGAGGCGCTGCTGTGGCGCCTGGGCAGCAAGCCGGGCGCCGACGCCGTGTGCGCGCCGGAAAAACGCTTCCTGCCGCGCGGCGTGGACTGGGACCGCACGCAGCTCGAAGCGCTGCCCGGCCTGACCGTGCATGACCTGATGCTGATGCCGATCGAGCGCATCCGCAGATTCTTCGACGAACTCACGCTGCCGAGCCTGATGCTCGACGACGCGCTCAAGCTGCTGCTGGCCGAGGTGCGCACGCGCCTGAAATACCTGTGCGACGTGGGCCTGGGCTACCTCACGCTGGACCGCCAGAGCCGCACGCTGTCTGGCGGCGAGGTGCAGCGCATCAACCTCACCACCGCGCTGGGCACTTCGCTGGTCAAGACGCTGTTCGTGCTCGACGAGCCGAGCATCGGCCTGCACCCGCGCGACCTGAACCGCATCGTCGAGGCCATGCATCGCCTGCGCGATGCCGGCAATACGCTGGTGGTGGTGGAGCATGATCCTTCGGTGATGCTCGCTGCCGACCGCCTGATCGACATGGGCCCCGGCCCGGGCGAGCGCGGGGGCAACATCATCTTCGACGGCACGCCGGCCGCTATCCGCGGTTCGGGCACGCTTACCGGCGAGTACCTTGCCGGGCACCGCCAGGTGACCGATCTCTCCCGCTGGGAACCGCGCGCGGTGGATGCCGCCACGCCGCGCATCGTGCTGGAAGGCGCGAGCGAGCACAACCTGCGCGACGTGACCGTGGAGATTCCGCTGCAGCGGCTGGTGTGCGTGACCGGCGTGTCCGGTTCGGGCAAGTCCACGCTGCTGCAGGACGTGCTCTATCCCGCCATGGCGCGCCAGTTCGGCAAGTCCACGGATGCCCCCGGCGCCTTCCGCGGCCTGACCGGCGCGGAACAGGTGGCCGATGTGGTGTTCGTCGACCAGTCGCCCATCGGCAAGACCGCGCGCTCCAACCCGGCCAGCTATGTCGGCGCCTTCGACGAGATCCGCAAGCTGTTCGCCAAGGCGCCGATGGCGCTGCAGCGCAGCTATACCGCGGGCATGTTCAGCTTCAACTCCGGCGACGGGCGCTGCCCCACCTGCGGCGGCTCGGGCTTCGAGCACGTCGAGATGCAGTTCCTCTCCGACGTCTACCTGCGCTGCCCGGACTGCGATGGCCGGCGTTACCGCGCTGAAATCCTTGAAGTGAAGATCGAGCGCGCACTGCCGGGCGAAGCGCCGCGCGCGCTCAGCGTGGCCGATGTGCTTGAGCTGACCGTGAGCGAAGCCGTGGCGTATTTCGCCGGCGATGCGGCGGTGCTGCGTGTGCTGCAGCCGATCGTCGACGTGGGCCTGGAGTACGTCAAGCTGGGCCAGCCGGTGCCCACGCTGTCGGGCGGCGAGGCCCAGCGCCTGAAGCTGGCCGGCTACCTGGCCGAGACCGCGCAGGCAAGCAATACGCGCGTCAAGCCGATGCCGTACGAGTGCAAGCTGTTCATGTTCGACGAGCCCACCACCGGGCTGCACTTCGACGATATCGCCAAGCTGATGCGCGCCTTCGGCAAGCTGCTGGACGGTGGGCATTCGCTGATCGTGATCGAGCACAACCTCGACGTGGTGCGCGCCGCCGACTGGATCATCGACCTCGGTCCCGAGGGCGGCGACGCCGGCGGCGAAGTGCTGTGCGTGGGCACGCCGGAAGATGTCAAGCGCTGCGCGGACTCGCATACCGGCAAGGCGCTGCTGCAGTACGACCGCGCCGTGGGCCATGCCTTCGTGGCCGAAGATGCCGGCGTGCCGTTGCAGGCTGCCTTGCGCGCGGCGCGCGCGCGCCGCGCCATCGAGGGCGAGGACGTGGTGCGCATCGTCAACGCGCATGAGCACAACCTGAAGGCGCTCAACGTCGATATCCCGCACGGCAAGTTCAACGTCATCACGGGGGTGTCCGGCTCGGGCAAGTCCACGCTCGCGTTCGACATCCTGTTCCATGAAGGGCAGCGCCGCTACCTTGAATCGCTCAATGCCTATGCGCGCTCCATCGTGCAGCCCGCCGGGCGGCCGGAGGTGGATGCGGTGTACGGCATCCCGCCCACGGTGGCCATCGAGCAGCGCCTGTCGCGCGGCGGCCGCAAGAGCACGGTGGCGACCACCTCCGAGGTCTGGCACTTCCTGCGGCTGATGTATGTGAAGCTGGGCATCCAGCATTGCATCCACGACGGCACGCCGGTCACCTCGCAAAGCCCCGAGTCCATCGCCGCGCAGCTGCTGCGCGACTACAAGGGCCAGCACGTTGGCCTGCTGGCGCCGCTGGTGGTCAACCGCAAGGGTGTCTATACCGACCTGGCCAAATGGGCCAAGGCGCGCGGCAATACGCACCTGCGTGTCGACGGCGAATTCCTGCCGGTGGACCCGTGGCCGCGCCTGGACCGTTTCCGCGAGCACACCATCGAGCTGCCGGTCGGCGACATCATCGTGTCCGCGGACAACGAAGCCGCGCTGCGCGCGATGCTGGGCCAGGCGCTGGAAGCCGGCAAGGGCGTGATGCACCTGCTGGCACCGCTCGATGGCCTGCAGCACGCGATGGGCAATGGCGGCACCGCCCGCGTCGGCAGCACCACCGTGTTCTCGACCAAGCGCGCCTGCCCGGTGTGCAGCACCAGCTATCCCGAACTGGACCCGCGCCTGTTCTCCTACAACAGCAAGCACGGCTGGTGCACCAGCTGCGTCGGCACGGGCCTGACCCTCACGCGGGAGCAGCGCGCGGTCTACGACGATACCGTGATGGCCGACGACAATCGCGGGCGCGAGCAGACGCTGCCTTCCGAGCAGCAAGAGCCCGATGACGTGGCCGATACGCCGTGCGCGGATTGCGGCGGCACGCGGCTGAACCCGGTGGCGCGCGCGGTGACGTTCGACGCGCACCCCATCGTGGAAGTGGCGCAGTGGACGGTCTCCGATACGCACCGCTGGGTGCAGGGCCTGCGCCTCGCAGGCCGCGAAGGCGAGATCGCGCGCGACGTGGTGAGCGAGATCCGCAGCCGCCTGCAGTTCCTGGAAGAAGTCGGCCTGGGCTACCTCAGCCTGGACCGCGCCGCGCCCAGCCTCTCCGGCGGCGAGGCGCAGCGCATCCGGCTTGCGGCCCAGCTCGGCAGCAACCTGCAGGGTGTCTGCTACGTGCTCGACGAGCCCACCATCGGCCTGCATCCGCGCGACAACCAGATCCTGCTCGACGCGCTGCGCAAGCTCGGCGAGAAGGGCAATACGCTGGTGGTGGTGGAGCATGACGAGGACACCATCCGCCGCGCCGACCACATCATCGACATCGGCCCCGGCGCCGGCAAGCGCGGCGGCMGGCTGGTGGCGGAGGGCGGCGTGGCSGCGCTGKCGGCCRSMCCGGAATCGMYSACCGGCCAGTTCCTGGCACGGCCGATCCTGCATCCGCTGCAGCCGCGCCGCGCGGTGAAGCCGGAGGGCAAGGGCAGCGAGGCCGTGCCCGGGCGCTGGCTGACCGTGCATGGCGCCAAGCTGCACAACCTGCGCAACGTCACCGCCAGCATCCCGCTGGGGAGGCTGGTGGCCATCACCGGCGTCAGCGGTTCGGGCAAGTCCACGCTGGCGCGCGATGTGCTGATGGCCAACTTGCTCGACGCGGTGGGCCGTTCGGTCATGTCGTCGCCGGCCACGCGGCGCGCGCGCAAGGCGGCCGGCAGCGAGGCGCCCGCGCGCTCGCAGGCCACGGCACGCCCCGAGCCGCGCCGCAAGCTGGAGGTCACGCACGACTGGCAGGGCTGCGACAGCATCACCGGCTTTGAGAGCATCGACCGCGTGCTGGAAGTCGACCAGACCCCGATCGGCAAGACGCCGCGCTCTTGCCCGGCCACGTACATCGGCGTGTGGGACACCATCCGCAAGCTGTTCGCGCAGACGCTGGAAGCCAAGGCGCGCGGCTATTCCGCCTCGCGCTTTTCCTTCAACACCGGCGACGGCCGCTGCCCGGCCTGCGAAGGCCAGGGCGTGCGCACCATCGGCATGAGCTTCCTGCCCGATGTGAAGGTGCATTGCGACGTCTGCCACGGCCAGCGCTTCAACCCGGAAACGCTGGCGGTCACCTGGCGCGGCAAGAACATCGGCGACGTGCTGACGATGGAGATCGACGAGGCGGTGGCGTTCTTCTCCGCCATGTCCAATATCGCGCACCCGCTGCAGCTGATGAAGGATGTGGGCCTGGGCTACCTGACGCTGGGCCAGCCGTCGCCCACGCTGTCCGGCGGGGAGGCGCAGCGCATCAAGCTGGTGACCGAGCTGTCCAAGGTGCGCGACGACATCACGCGGCGCGGGCAGCAGGCGCCGCACACCCTGTACGTGCTGGACGAGCCGACTGTCGGACTGCATATGGCCGACGTGGCCAAGCTGATCCGCGTGCTGCACCGGCTGGCGGACGGTGGCCACAGCGTGGTGGTGATCGAGCACGACCTCGATGTGATCGCGGAAGCCGACTGGATCCTCGACCTGGGTCCCGAAGGCGGGGTGGCTGGCGGCGGCATCGTCGCGGCTACCGACCCGGAGGGGCTGGTGCGGGTGCGGGCCAGCCATACCGGCGCGGCGCTGGCGCCGGTGCTGGCGCGTGGCAAGCCGGCCGGCAAGGCGGCGGCCTGAGGCGTCCGGTGGCGCAAGATGGCCAGGCCGGCTCTCGCCGGCCTGCCGGAAAGCGAGGCCGCGGGCGGTTTTCACCCGGCGGCCCCGGTAGCTGAGACAATGACGGATTCAGCAACTGGTGGCCGCCGCCGGTCCTGCCGTTCGCCCATGAGTCGGGGCGGCCGGGCAGACCATGCGTCGCCGCCGTGTGACAGCGTGATCGAAAAGACTCTTTCTCCCATCCTGGCGGCGTTATGGCTCGGCCTGGCCAGTCCGGCCCTGCTGGCGGCACCCGCCGCCGCGTCGGACGCAAGCGGCGTGCGCGCGCCGGCCAAGGCCGGCACGCGCGCCGGCCGCACGCCGACATCGCAGGCCGCCCAGCAAGCCGCCAACGCGCCGTCAGTCAATCACGACCAATACGCACTGCGCCCCGAGCGCGACGTGCAGCCGCGCAGCAGCTTCGGCCTGCGCATGAAACCCGGCTGGCAGCAGCAGGACGATCCGGGCCGCTAGAGGGCGGCTCCCGGTCCGCTCCGGTGCTGCGATGCCGCGCATCGCATGCCACGCCAGCGCCGTGCTCAGCCCCTGGCAAGGATGCCATGGCGCACGGTCAGGTCGGGCGAACCTTCGATATGACGCAAATGTCCGGTGATCGGCGCGGTGGCGTCGGATGCAGGCGTGGTCAGTCGCGGCATTGACCCGCAAGGGTGCCTTTGCGGTACGCTTTCTCACCTGCCGCTCGGGCCGACTCTCACGGCATCCGGACCGGCATGACCCCCACACCACCAGGAGTCCAGATGTCCGTCAGCCCGACCGGCTTTGTGCCCGCCCCGGCCGCAGCCCGCGCCACCGTCCATGACCTGCGCGCTTCGCGCATCCGCGAGGTGGCTAACGCAGGCATCGGCCTGCCCGATGTGCTGCCCTTCTGGTTCGGCGAATCCGACCAGATCACGCCCGCCTTTATCCGCGATGCCGCTAGCCATGCGCTGGCCGGGGGCGCCACCTTCTACACGCACAATCTCGGCATCGCCCCGCTGCGCGGCGCGCTGGCCGAGTACGTCAGTGCGCTGCATGGTGCGACGGCGCCCGATAACGTGGTGGTCACCAGCGCGGGTGTCAACGCGCTGATGCTGGCGGCACAACTGGTGGCCGGGCCCGGCGACCGCGCCGTTGCGGTCACGCCGCTCTGGCCCAACCTGGTGGAGATTCCCAAGATTCTCGGCGCCGAGGTGGAAACCGTCTCGCTCGATTACGGCGCGCATGGCTGGACCCTGGACCTCGACAAGCTGCTGGCCGCGCTGACGCCCGAAACGCGCCTGTTGATGATCAACTCGCCCAACAATCCCACCGGCTGGGTGATGTCGCGCGCGGACCAGCAAGCGGTGCTGGCGCATTGCCGCCGCCACGGCATCTGGATCATTGCGGATGAAGTCTATGAGCGGCTGTACTACGGTACCGGCGATGGYGCCGTCGCGCCGTCCTTCCTGGATATCGCCAGCCGCGACGAGCGGGTGATCTGCGTGAACTCCTTCTCCAAGGCGTGGCTGATGACCGGCTGGCGCCTGGGCTGGATGGTGCTGCCGGCGGCGCTGACCGACGATCTCGGCAAGCTGGTCGAGTACAACACGTCGTGCGCGCCTTCCTTCGTGCAGGAAGCCGGCATCGTGGCGGTGCGCGAGGGCGAGGCTTTCACCCGCGAACTGGTCGGGCGGCTGCGCGCGGCGCGCGATCACCTGGTGGGTGCGCTGGCGGCCGTGCCGGGCGTGGATGTGCATGCGCCGGAAGGGGCGATGTATGTGTTCTTCCGGCTTGCGGGCGCGGGTGACAGTCTTGCGTTGTGCAAACAGCTGGTGCGCGAGGCTCGGCTGGGACTGGCGCCGGGGAGTGCGTTCGGCGAGGAGGGGGAGGGGTTTGTGCGCTGGTGCTATGCCTGCGATCCGGCGCGGCTGGACGAAGGCGTGCGGCGGTTGCGCGGGTTCCTGGGACGCTGAGCGGCTTCGCCGCGATATGGCGTGGTTGCGGGCACGATCCGCCAACCCGGCGCGAAGCGATCTGCCACGCTCCTTCTCGCGGGCGCCACCGGGCGTCGACTATCGCGCGGCTGACTCCTGCGGTTGCCACCAGCCGCCGCCCAGTGCCTGCAGCAGCGCCGCGGAATCGGTGAAACGGCTTGCGGTGGCCTGCGCCAGGGCGAGCGCAGCCTGCCGGTATTGCCGTTCGGCATCGAGCACGGCAAGCTGGCTGACTCCGCCAAGACGATACTGGCCCGACACCACGGCAAGCGTATCGGCCGCCTGCCTGGCGCTGTCGGCGCGTGCTTGCAGCGTGTTCGCATCCGCTTCCAGCGCGCGCAGTGCATCGGCCACTTCGCGCAGGCCCGTCAGCACCGTTTGCTGGTAGGCCGCCAGCGATTGCTCGTAGGCGGCCTCGGCGGCGCGCTTGCGCGCCACCAGCTCGCCGCCGCGGAACACCGGCTGCACCAGCCCCGCGGCCAGCGACCACACGTTGAGGCTGCCGAACAGGTCGCGCACGGACAGGGACTGCGAACCGGCGTTGCCGGATAGCGTCAGCTGCGGATAGAGTTGCGCCGTGGCCACGCCGATGTTGGCCGATGCCTGGTGCAGCAGCGCTTCGGCCGCGCGGATGTCGGGGCGCCGTTGCGCCATCGTGGAGGGCAGGCTGAGCGGCAGCGTGGCGGGCAGCGTGAGATCGGCCAGGCGGAATTCGGGCAGGTCGGCACTGGCCGGCGCCTGTCCCAGGTACACCGCAAGCTGGTGGCGYGTGGCCGCGAGTTGTTGCGCGAGGCCTGGCAGCAGGGCCTGGCTCTGCGCCAGTTCGTTGCGCTGGCGCTGCACGTCGACCTCCGCCACGCCGCCGGCGCGCAGGCGCTGCCCCGCAATATCGAGCTGGCGCTGCTGGGCCCGCACGATGGCCTCGGTGTCGGCGATCTGCGCGCGCAAGCCGGCCTCGCGGATCGCGGCGGTGGCCACGTTGCCGGCCAGCGTCAGGCGCGCGGCTTCCAGTTCGAAACGCTGGTAGTCCACCGCCGCGCGCAAGCCCTCCAGCTCGCGCCGCTGGCCGCCGAACAGGTCGAGCGTGTAGGAGATTTCCACGCTGGCGCCATACAGCGTGAACGGCCCCGGACTGGGAAAGGCGGTAATGCCCAGCGAGTTGAAATTGACCTGCTCGCGGGTAGTGTTCAGCCTGGCGTCCACGCGCGGCAGCAAGCGCGCGCCGGTGGTGGCCGCCAGCTCCTGGCGCGCCTGCTCGATGCGGGCCTGTGCCTGCGCCAGCGTCGGGCTGGCGTCCAGCGCCGCGCGGATCGTGCGGTCCAGCGCCGGGCTGCGGAACAGCGCCCACCATTGCGCCGGCACGTCGCCGCCACTCTCCAGCACCTGCGCCTGGCCGTGCGGCACGTCGGCGGCGCTGGTGCGCTCCGGTTGCGTGCCGGCGGTGTAAGCCGGCACCGCGGGCGCGGCCGGCACGGTGAAATCGGGGCCGACCGCGCAGGCCGTCAGTGCGGCCGCCGCCAGCATGGCGAGGGCCGTGCGGTGCGAGGTGATCCGGCGTTGTGGCGAGGCTTGCATGGCAGGCTCCCTCAATCGAGCGTGCGGCGATAGAAACGCACCGCAATGGTCATGACGACTAGCGTGAACAGCGCCATCGGCCACACGTTCGGCCATAGCTCGGTCCAGCCGTTGCCCTTGAGCAGGATGCCGCGGACCAGGCGGTTGAAGTAGGTCATCGGCAATACGTTGCCGATGACCTGCGCCCAGCGCGGCATGCCCTGGAAGGGGAACATGAAGCCCGACAGCAGGATGTTCGGCAGGAAGTAGAAGAAGGTCAGCTGGACCGCCTGCAACTGGTTCTGCGCCAGCGAGGAGAGGGTGATGCCCACCGTCAGGTTGGCGGCGATAAAGAGCAGCGCCGACAGGTAGACCGCTACCACCGAGCCGACGAAGGGCACGCCAAATACCCAGCGCGCGGCCAGCAGGATGATGGTGGACTGGATCAGGCCGATGAAGATGTAGGGGATGATCTTGCCGGTGATCACCTCGAGCGGCCTGACCGGCGTGGCCAGCAGGTTCTCCATGGTGCCGCGCTCGCGCTCGCGGGTCATCGCCAGGCCCGTCATCATGACCATCGTCATGGTCAGGATCACCCCCATCAGGCCGGGGATGATGTTGTACTGCGTGAGGCCTTCCGGGTTGTAGAGCCGCTGCACCTGCACGTCGAAGGGCGGCTTGCCGCCTGCCAGGTGCGCCAGCGCGCCCTGCAGGTCCCTGTCCGCCACCGAGAGCGGCAGCTGCGACAGCGCGGAGATGGCCATGCCGGTGGCGGAAGGATCGGTGGCGTCCGCCTCGACCAGCAACGAGGGACGCTCGCCGCGCAGCAGCCGGCTGGTGAAATCGGCCGGGATGCTGAGCACGAACTGCACCTCGCCCTTCATCAGCGCCTCGCGCCCGGCGGCTTCGTCGGGCAGGGTGCGCACCACGTCGAAGTAGGTGGACGTCTGCATGGCGGCGACGAAGGTGCGGGTGAACTCGCTCTGGTCCGCGGCGATCACCGCGGTGGCCATGTGGCGCGGATCGCTGTTGATGGCGAAGCCGAACAACATCAGCTGGATGATCGGCAGCCCGACGATCATGCCGAAGGTCACGCGGTCGCGGCGCAGTTGCAGGAACTCCTTGAGCACGATGCTCCACCAGCGGTCCAGGGAGAACGAGAAGCGGTCGCCGTTGCCGGCGCGCACGTTGCTTGCATTGCCGCGCTTCATGTCCTGGCCTCCTTGCGGCTGCCCTGGCCGGCGACGCGCATGTTGTCCTCGGCCTGGCTCATCATGTGGATGAAGACATCTTCCAGGCTGGTTTCGATCGGCTCGATCCGGTGCTGCGGGCCGGCGATGCGGCGCAGCGTGGCTTCAAGCGCCGGCGCGTCGTGCCCGGTGACATGCAGCGCGCTGCCGAACACCACGGTTTGCTCCACGCCGGGCGCGCCCTGCAACTGTTCCGACAGCGCGGAGAGCTGTTCGCCCAGCACGCTCCAGGTGACCAGCTTCTGGCTGGCGACCACTTCATTGGCCGTGCCCTRCGCCAGCAGTTTGCCGTAGGCGATGTAGGCCAGCTTGTGGCAGCGCTCGGCCTCGTCCATGTAATGCGTGCTGACGAGGACCGAGATGCCGCGGGCTGCGAGCTGGTGCAGTTGCGCCCAGAAATCGCGGCGCGCCTTGGGGTCGACCCCGGCGGTGGGTTCGTCGAGCAGCAGCAGTTCGGGCTCGTGCAACAGGCAGGCGGCCAGCGCCAGGCGCTGCTTCCAGCCGCCCGAAAGCGAGCCGGCCAGTTGCTGCGCGCGGCTGGCGAGGCCGAGGTCTTCGAGTGCCCGGTCCACGACCTCGCGGCGCCCTGGCATGCCGTACACGCGCGCCACGAAATCCAGGTTCTCGCGGATGGAGAGATCGTCCCAGTAGGAGAACTTCTGCGTCATATAGCCCACGCGCCGCTTGATCTCGGCGGTCTCGCGCAGGATGTCGTACCCCAGGCAGGTGCCGGAGCCGGAGTCCGGCGTCAGCAGCCCGCACATCATGCGGATCGAGGTGGTCTTGCCGCTGCCGTTGGGGCCGAGGAAGCCGAAGATCTCGCCGCGCGCCACCTGCAGGCTGAGGTTGTTGACCACGTGCTTGTCGCCGTAGTGCTTGTTGATGTCGTGCACGTCAATGGCCAGGCCGGTTGTTTCACCGGGCTGGCCGTTGCGCGGTGCGGTGTCGGCAAGGGGCGCGCTCATGGCCTTGCCACCTCGACCGGCTGGCCCGGATGGAGCTTCGGCGCATCGGCCGGCGCGGGACGTGCTTCCACCAGGAACACCAGCTTGCGGCGTGTTTCGTTGCTGTAGATCACCGGCGGCGTGTATTCGGCCTGGTTGGCGATGTAGCTGATGGTGGCCGCGACGGGCGCGGCGCAGCCATCGCAGCGCACGCGCACCGTCTCGCCCTGCTTGAGGGCGCCGACCACCGTCTCCGGCACGTAGAAGCGCACCTTCACGTTGCCCGGCGGCAGCAGCCGCACCACCGGGCTGCCGGCGGGCACCCAGTCGCCCAGGCGGAAGGGCGTGTCGTAGACCAGCCCGGCCTGCGTCGCGCCCACGGTCTTGCGCGACAGCTTCCACTCGGCCTGCGCTAGCGCGGCGCGCGCGGCGGCCACCTGGGCTTGCTGCGCGGCCTGCTGGGCGGTACGTCCCGGCAGCAGGGCCACGTCGATATCGCGCTGCAGTTCGCGCACGCGGGCGGCATCGGTCGCGGCGGTGGCGCGGCTGTCTTCCAGTTGCGCCAGCGCGATCCCGCCGATGGCGTACTGCGCCTCGTCGCGCTTGCGCTGCGCGGCGCTGCGTGCCGCGGCGGCCTGAGCCTGCGCGAGCTGCGCGCGGCTCACGTCCACTTCGGGCACGCGCTTGCCGGTTTGCAGGTCGGCCAGCTGCGACTCTGCCGCGCGCATCTGCTCCTCGGCCTGCTGGCGCGCCGCGCGTTCGTCCTCGGCTTCCAGCGCGAACAACGGCGCGCCGCTGGCGACCTGCTGGCCGCGCTGGACCGAGAGCCGGTCCAGGCGCCCGGCGAAGGGCGAGGCCACGCTGACGAATTCGCCTTCCACATAGCCTTGCCATGAAGGCGGCGCCTTTTCGCTGCAGGCACTCAGCAACGCGGCGCCGATGACCGCAGCCGGCGCGGCTGCCCGCCACGAGCGCGCGGCCCGGCGCGTGGCGGAGGCGGAAGGATCTTGGGAATGGTGGCGTGGCATACGGGCTCCGTGGCTGGCGGGCTGGATTCAGGCAGAGGGCGGCGGCGCGATCTGCGCCTGCGGCGACACGGCCAGGCCATGCGCCAGGAGCGCGCTGACGTGGCGCACCAGTGCCTCGCTGTCGATGGCTTCGGCACCGGGCAGGCGGCGCCAGATATGGGTGGTGGCCAGCGGCAGAAGCGTCAGGCCGATCAGCGACACCATCAGCAGCGCAGGCTCCAGTCCGGGGTTGATCTCGCCGCGCGCGCGCGCGGCGGCCAGCGGGGCGATCACCAGCCCGGCGCGCTGCATCGCGATCTTCTGCAGCACGCGCTGGTGCAGTTGTCCGTCGGCACCGACGATCTCGCGGATCCACAGGCCCGGGAACCATGGGGTAGCGGCTGCGGTGCGGATCAGCCGGCCGGCGATGCCCACCAGCATGGCGGCGGGGTCGGCGCTGTCGGCCACGGCGGGCAGGAACACTTGTTCGACCAGGGGCTGCAGGCGCTCGTCGACCACCGCATCGAGCAACTGGTCGCGGTCGCGGAAGTAGTAGTGCACCAGCGCCGGCGTGACGCCGGCATGGGTGGCGATGGTCTTGATCGCCGTGGCGGCCACGCCGCGTTGCGCGAACAGTTCGGTGGCGGCATCGAGCAACTGCTCGCGCTGGCCGGCGTTCCCCGCTTTGGCGGCGGCGGGGCGGCCGGGACGGCGGCTGGCGGGCGGATTGTCTGCGGCAGGGGGCATGGCTGGCTCCGGGCTATGCAGACAATATTAATTTTCTAATTAATTAATTCAAGGGCGGTTACAAAGTCGACAGACGGCAACTTCGGGAGTGGATATATTGCGTTGCAGCAATGCAAGGTAGACATGTCATATAGGCTTGGCTATGCTTCGTGCGCCAGTCGGCGGGGCACTTATCCTTCACCCGCCCGCCGCTGTTTCTCCGGATTTTTCATGTTGCTTCGTCGCTTCCCAGCCGCCCCGGCGCGGCCACGCCTGTCTTTTGCCTCTCGCCTGGCTGCGGCTGCCCTGTCGCTGGCAGGCCTGGGCGGCATGGCGTCGATACCGGCGCTGGCGCAGGAGCAGGGCGCGGCAAGCGGCGACGTGCCTGTGCAGGCGGATGCCCCGGAGAACTTCGCCTTCCACGGCCAGGCCACTTATATCTGGCAGCGCAAGCCGTCCTTCGGCGCGGCTTACTCGGGCACCAACAGCCTCGCCACGGAGCGTGCCAAGAGCTATTCCTTCAGCAGCACGCTCGATCTCGGCGTGCGCCTGTGGCGCGGCGCGGAGTTCCATTTCAACCCGGAAGTGACGCAGGGGGTGCCGTTCTCGGAGTTGCACGGACTGGGCGGCTTGTCGAATGCCGAACTGGCCAAGGTGTCGAGCACCAGCCCGGTGTTCTACCGGGCGCGCGCTTTTATCCGGCAGACCTGGGGCCTGGGCGGCGGCAGCGAGCAGCTGGATGCCGACTTCAACCAATTGGCCGGCAGCGTCGACAAGCGCCGCGTGGTGCTGACCGCCGGCAATTTCGGCGTGCTCGACGTCTTCGACCAGAACGAGTACGGTTCCGACCCGCGCACCCAGTTCATGAACTGGTCGTTCCTGACGCACGGCTCCTTCGACTATCCGGCGGATGCGCGCGGCTACAACTGGGGCGTGGCGCTCGAGTACATTGGCGACGCCTGGTCGGTGCGGCTTGGCCGTTTCCTGCAGCCGCTGGAGTCCAACGGGCTGGAGCTCGATACACGGATGTTCGAGCACTATGGCGACATCCTCGAATTCGAGAAACGCTACAGCCTGGCGGGCAAGCCTGGCGTGGCGCGCCTGCTGTTCTGGCGCAACAAGGCGCGCATGGGCAGGTTCAGCGATGCGCTGCAGCTTGGCGCCGCCACCGGCACCACGCCGGACCTGGCCGATGTGCGCGAGGAACATGCCAAACTTGGCGTGGGCTTGTCGGTGATGCAGCGCGTGAACGATTCGCTCGGCGTGTTCGCGCGCGCCAATATGTCCGACGACAAGACAGAGACCTATGCCTTCACCGAAATCGGCCGCCAGGTAGCCGCCGGCGGCGTGCTTAACGGCAATGCGTGGGGACGGCCGCGCGATGTGGTGGGCCTGGCCATGTCGGTGAACATGCTGGGCTCGCACCACCAGGCCTATCTGGCCGCGGGCGGTCTGGGCGCATTCCTGGGCGACGGTGCGCTCAGGTACGGGCCAGAGCAGATCGTGGAACTGTTCTACAGCTTCCAGCCGGTCAAATACCTGAGCATCAGCCCGGACTTCCAGTACATCCGCAATCCCGGCTATAACCGCGACCGCGGCCCGGCGAAGTTCTACGGCGTGCGCCTGCACGCGGAGTTCTGAACCGCCGGGGCTTGCTCAGTTGCCCCGACTTTGTCAGCAGTCTGAAAGCCCGGCGCATGTGCCGGGCTTTCTCCTTTGCTGCACGGCTTGCGGCATCACTGCCGTGCATTGCGCCGGTTGTCCGGCCACGGCGTGTTGAAGTTGGTGCGGAACGGATTGATATCCAGCCCGCCGCGCCGCGTGTAGCGGGCATAGACCGCCAGCTTCACGGGCTTGCACTGGCGCAGCACGTCGGTGAAGATCCGCTCCACGCATTGCTCGTGGAACTCGTTGTGGTTGCGGAACGAGATCAGGTACTTGAGCAGCGCTTCCTGGTTGATCGGCGCGCCCACGTAGCGGATCTGCACGCTGCCCCAGTCCGGCTGGCCGGTCACCAGGCAGTTGGACTTGAGCAGGTGCGAGACCAGCGTTTCTTCCACCGGCGATTCGTCCTGGCTCGCGTGCAGCAGGTGCGGCGCCGGTTCGTAGATATCGGTCTCGATGTCGAGCCGGTCCAGCAGCAGGCCATCCAGCTCACCCATCTTCTGGGTGCCCAACTCGGCTTCGGTCACCAGGCGAACCTGCACCGTGCCGCCGGTGGCTTCGGACAGGTCGTGGTGCAGCAGTTGCTGCAGCGCTTCGGGCGAGGCGATCTTGCTCTGGTTGAACGAATTCAGGTAGAGCTTGAACGACTTGGATTCGACGATATTGGGCGTGTCGGCGGGAATGATGAAGCTGGCCAGCGCCACCTGCGGCTTGCCCTTCATGTTCAGCCACGAGAGCTCGTACGCGTTCCAGATGTCCACGCCGAAGAACGGCAGCGCGCGGCCCTCGGCCAGCCCGATCTCGGTGCGCTTGGGCTGGCGCGGGATGGGGAACAGCAGGGTGGGGTCGTACTCGGTCTTGTAGGCCGAGGGTTTGCCTAGCGGCGATTGTTCGGGAAGGCTCATGGTTGCCTCGCGTGTGGCTCCGCGCATGCCTGTCGGCAGGGATGCGCGGGGACCACGGGATTGATCAGGACAGGAACAGCTTGTATACCGGGTTCTCGGTCTCTTCCCAGTGTACATAGCCCAGCGTGGCGAGGAAGGCGCGGAAGGCGCGTTTCTCGTTCCTGGGCACCTGGATGCCAACCAGGATATTGGAGGTGTCGCCGCCCTGGTTGCGGTAGTGGAACAGGCTGATATTCCAGTTCGGGCTCATGCTCGACAGGAAGCGCATCAGCGCGCCCGGACGCTCCGGGAACTCGAAGCGGTACAGCAGTTCGTCATGCGCCAGCGGCGAGCGTCCGCCCACCATGTAGCGGATATGCTGCTTGGCCAGCTCGTTGTTGGACAGGTCGAGCGTATCGAAGCCGTGGCGGCGGAAACCGGCGGCGATCTTCTCGTTCTCCGCGCGGCTCGCGATCTGCACGCCGACGAAGATGTGGGCCATGCTGTTGTCGGCGATGCGGTAGTTGAACTCGGTCACATTGCGCGTGCCGACCTGCTCGCAGAAGCGCTTGAAGCTGCCGCGTTCCTCGGGGATGCTGACCGCGAACACCGCCTCGCGCGCCTCGCCCACCTCGGCGCGCTCCGCGACGAAGCGCAGGCGGTCGAAGTTCATGTTGGCGCCGCACGCAATGGCCACCAGGTGCTGGCCCTTGAGTTTCTCTCGCTCGGCATACAGCTTCAGGCCGGCGATGGCCATCGCGCCCGCGGGCTCCAGGATGCTGCGCGTATCCTGGAACACGTCCTTGAGCCCCGCGCAGATGGCGTCGGTGTCCACCAGGATGATCTCGTCGACCAGTTCGCGCGTGATGCGGAAGGTTTCCTTGCCGACCAGCTTGACGGCGGTGCCGTCCGAGAACAGGCCCACTTCCTTGAGTTCCACACGCTTGCCCGCATCCACCGAGCGCTTCATCGCGTCCGAATCCACGGTCTGCACGCCGATCACCTTGATCTCCGGGCGCACGGCCTTGATGTAGGACGCGATGCCGGAGATCAGGCCGCCGCCGCCGATCGCCACGAACACCGCATGCAGCGGGCCCGGGTGCTGGCGCAGGATTTCCATGGCGATGGTGCCCTGGCCGGCGATGACTTCGGGATCGTCGAAAGGGTGGATGAAGGTCAGCTTGTGCTTCTTCTCCAGCTCTGCCGCGTGGTTGTAGGCATCGCTGTACGAGTCGCCGTGCAGCACGATTTCCACCCACTCGCCGCCGCGCTCGCGCACCGCGTCGATCTTTACCTGCGGGGTCGTGACCGGCATCGCGATCAGCGCCTTGCATTTGAGCCGCGCCGCCGACAGCGCCACGCCTTGCGCATGATTGCCGGCGGAGGCGGCGATCACGCCGCGCTTGAGTTCCTCCGGCGACAGCGAGGCCATCTTGTTGTACGCGCCGCGCAGCTTGAACGAGAACACCGGCTGGGTGTCCTCGCGCTTGAACCACACCTTGTTGCCGGTGCGCGCGGAGAGCAGGTTTGCGTAGGTGAGATCGGTCTCCTGGGCCACGTCATACACCTTGGCGGTCAGGATCTTTCTCAGGTAATCGGGTTTGCGGGTCATCGTGGACAGCCGGGGCGGGGATTGGCGGAAACCGCTAATGATAAAGGATGGCGCGGTGCGGCGATGCCGGCACCCCGGATCCGGTGGCCGCCAAGGGCAGGCCGGCGCACCTGCAAGGCCGCTGCGAAACGGCGCACCGCGGCGGTGCGGGCGCCATTGCGGCGCGGTGCGTGCAGCGGCGCACCGTGTAGGACGTTGTCCGGTGGACGGTGCGGGAACACTCGTGCTACGGTGTAACGCGATGCCCAACCTACCTCTTATCGAACCAAACACGGCGCTGTTCCTGGATTTCGACGGTACGCTGGCCGACCTCGCGCCACGTCCGGACCTCGTGCGGGTCGAACCGGAACTGGTGGGGACGCTGCGCGCCCTGCATCGGCATCTGGGCGGTGCCGTGGCGCTGGTTTCGGGCCGGCCGATCGCCGAGCTGGATCATTTCCTGCAGCCCCTGCAACTGCCCGCGGCAGGCGTGCACGGCGCGGAATTGCGCGACGCGGTCGGCCGCCGGCTGCGCCAGCCGGACCCCGGCGTGCCCCTGTTGCTGCCACCTCTCGAAGCCCTGGTCAACGCGTATCCCGGCTTGCAGCTGGAGCGCAAGTCGGTCGCGGTCGCGGTGCACTACCGCGCCGTCCCCCATCTCGAAGGGCTGGTACGCAACTTCGCGGCGCAGGTCGCCAGTGGCGTGCCCGGCATCGAAGTCTTGCACGGCAAGATGGTGGTGGAACTCAAGCCGGCCGGCATCGACAAGGGCGGCGCCATCGATACCTTTATGCGCGGGCCGCCGTTTGCGCGGCGCACGCCGCTGTTTGCCGGCGACGACATTACCGATGAGGCTGGCTTTTCCGTGGTGCGGCGCCTGGGCGGTGTCGCCTTGCTGGTAGGACAGCGGCCCAGCGCCGCCACCGTCAGCGTGACCGGTCCGGCCGCGCTGCGCTGCTGGCTGCATCGCTCCGCCAGGGCGCTGGAAGTCATGGCCTCCGCGGATGGCACGCTGGCGGCGGGAGCCGCAACCACAACGACGTCTTGAGGGGGATTCGCTGTGAGCAACCAATCTACCGAGGGTACCCAGGGGAGCGCCGAGGGGGCAGGCCGCTATGCCGATCCCTCGCTGTCGCTGGGCATGATCGGCAACTGCGCGATCTCCGCGCTGGTCGACGGCCGCGGGCGCATCGTCTGGTGCTGCCTGCCGCGCTTCGATGGCGACCCGGTCTTCAACGCCTTGCTTGATCCTGGCCCGAACGCGGGCCACTTTGCCATCGAGATCGAGGACTTCCACGAGTCGGCGCAATGGTACGAGCCCAATACGGCCGTGCTGCGCACGCGGCTGACCGACCAGCATGGCAACTGCCTGGAGATCACCGATTTCGCGCCGCGACTCTTCCGGCTGGGCCGCTACTTTCGCCCCACCACGCTGATCCGGCGCATTCGTCCCATCAGCGGCGCGCCGCGCGTGCGGGTGACAGTGGCGCCGCGCTTCGACTGGGGACGCATCAAGCCCGAGATCACGCGTGGCAGCAGCCATGTGCGCTATGTCGGCGATGGCACGACGCTGCGCATGACCACCGATGCGCCGCTGACCTATGTGCTGTCGCGGACACCTTTCCTGCTGACCCGCGATCTCAACTTCATCCTCGGACCCGATGAAACCCTGCAAGGCGGCGTGGAGGAAGTCGCGCGCGACTTCGAGCAGGAAACCACGGCCTACTGGAAGATGTGGAGCCGCCGCCTCGCGGTGCCGCGCGAATGGCAGGACGCGGTGATCCGTGCCGCCATCACGCTCAAGCTGTCGCTCTATGAAGAGACCGGCGCCATCGTCGCGGCCATGACCACCAGCATTCCCGAGGCGCCGGGCAGCGGGCGCAACTGGGACTACCGGTTCTGCTGGCTGCGCGATGCCTTCTTCGTGATCCGCGCGCTCAACAGCTTGTCCGAGGTCGGCACCATGGAGGACTACCTGCGCTGGTTGTCCAACGTGGTGATGCAGTCCAGGAACGGCCATATCCAGCCGCTGTACGGCATCGGGCTGGAACTCGAATTGCCGGAGAGCGTGCTCGATCACTTGTCGGGCTACCGCGGCATGGGCCCGGTGCGCGTGGGCAACCAGGCGCAGGAGCACTTCCAGCACGACGTCTACGGCAACGTGGTGCTGGGCGCGGCCCAGGCCTTCCACGACCATCGCCTGCTGCACCGCGGCGGGGTGGCCGAGTATCAAGTGCTGGAGACCGTGGGCGAACAGGCGGTACGCGTGTTCGGCACGCCCGATGCGGGCATGTGGGAGCTGCGCACGCGGGCGCGGGTGCATACCTCCTCTGCGCTGATGAGCTGGGCCGCGTGCGACCGTCTTGCCAAGATCGGCGATGCGCTGCAACTGCCCGACCGCGCGGCTTACTGGCGCCAGCATGCCGACGGCATGAAGGAGCGCATCGTGAGCGAGTCCTGGAGCGAGGAACGCCAGGCATTCGCCGAGAGCTTCGGCGGGCGCGAGCTCGATGCCAGCGTGCTGCTGATGGCCGAGGTGGGCATTATCGCCCCGCGGGACGAGCGCTTCATGTCGACGCTCAAGGCCCTGGAAGCGTCGCTGTGCGACGGGCCGTACATGCGTCGCTACGAGGCGCCAGACGATTTCGGCAAGCCCGAGACCGCCTTCAATATCTGCACCTTCTGGCGTATCGACGCGCTGGCGCGCGTGGGGCGCCGCGAGGAAGCACGCGAGATTTTCGAGGCCATGCTGGCGGCGCGCAACCCGCTTGGCTTGCTGTCCGAGGACACCCATCCGGTGACCGGCGAGATGTGGGGCAATTTTCCGCAGACCTACTCGATGGTGGGCCTGATCAACGGCGCCGTGCGCCTGTCCGCGCCATGGGATTCGGTGATTTGAGCACGCGATTTCCAGCGCGCGGGGCAGGGTTCTGGCAAAGGAACATATGGGCAGACTAGTCGTGGTATCCAACCGCATCGCAGATCCGCGCAACGTTGCCGCGGGCGGTCTCGCGGTGGCGTTGGGCGAGGCGCTCAAGGCCACCGGCGGGGTCTGGTTCGGCTGGAGCGGCAGGATCGTGGATGCCGCCCAGGGTGGCACGCCCGGCGAGGGGGAGCTGCATATCCAGCAGGCCGGCAATGTCACGCTGGCAACCGTTGACCTGTGCCGCGAGGACCACGACGCGTACTACCAGGGCTACAGCAACGGCGTGCTGTGGCCGGTGTTCCACTACCGCATCGACCTGGCGGATTTCGATTCCGGCTATCTCAACATCTATCGCCGCGTGAACCAGCTGTTTGCGCGCAAGCTGGCGCCACTGCTGCGTCCGGACGATGTGATCTGGATCCACGACTACCACCTGATCCCGCTCGCCTCCGAACTGCGCGCCATGGGCTGCGGGCAGCGCATGGGGTTCTTCCTGCATATCCCCTTGCCCCCGCCGCTGATCCTGGCTGCGATCCCGCAACACGAGTGGCTGATGCGGGCGCTGTTCGCCTATGACCTGGTCGGCTTCCAGAGCCAGCTCGATCTGGAGCATTTCTCGCGCTATGTGCAAAGGGAGGCGCAGGCCGAGCCGATGGGCGAGTACCGCTTCCGGGCTTTCCACCGCACCGTGCGCGCGCAGGCGTTCCCGATCGGCATCGACGTCGACGAATTCGCCGAGCTTGGGAAATGTGATGAATCGCGCGAGACCTACGAGATGATGCGGGGCCAGTACGCGAGCCGCCGGCTGTTACTGGGCGTCGATCGTCTCGATTACTCCAAGGGGCTGCCGCAGCGGCTCAAGGCGGTGCGGGCGCTGATGGCGCAGTATCCGGAGAACCGCCGCAGCGCCACGCTGATCCAGATCGCCGCGCCGTCGCGGGAGACGGTGGATGCCTATGCGGATCTGCGGCGCGAACTGGAAGGGTTGTCGGGGGCGATCAATGGGGAGTACGGGGAGCTGGACTGGATGCCGGTGCGCTATATCCATCGCACGACCGCGCGGCGTCGGCTGCCGGGGTTGTACCGCGCTTGCCGCGTGGCACTGGTCACGCCGTTGCGGGACGGAATGAACCTGGTGGCCAAGGAGTTCGTGGCGGCGCAGGATCCGGATGATCCGGGGGTGCTGGTCCTATCGCGGTTCGCCGGGGCTGCCGAGCAGCTTCGGGAGGCCTTGCTCGTCAATCCCTACGATATCAATGCCACGGCGCAGGCGATCCAGCAGGCGTTGCATATGCCGCTGGCCGAGCGCCAGTCGCGGCACCAGAAGCTGTTGGAGCGCATCCGCGGGCAGGATGTGCATTGGTGGAGGGAGGAGTATCTGAGGACGCTGGCGGAGACGGATGGCGGGTAGGGGGAGACTGCCACGGCGTGACTTCAAAGACGCAATACGTTCCGCCAGGCAAACCGCTACGCCAAGTCCCCCGGCGTATCCACATCCCTGAACGCCCCTTCGTCATCGGTGAGGATTCGCATCACCGGCTGCGTTTTCAACAATTCCCGCGCCCCTTCATCCCCGTCAAGCTTGAGGAGCGCTTCCCGCCAGGCGGCGCCAAATCCGACCGGATGCCCGCGCTGCCCGCCCCGCCAGGGCGCGGCGATGGCGTTGCGCGTGGTGATCGTCAATGCCACCGCGCGGACCAGTTCGGCCGGCAGCCACGGCATGTCGGCCAGCGCCACCACCCAGCCACGGGCGTCCGGCGTGGCGGCCACCGCTGCGGCCAGCGCGGCCCCCATGCCGGCCTCCGCGGCGGCGGTCTCCAGCACGCGGCAGCCTGCCCGCCGCAATTCGGCCGCCAGCGCGGCGTTGCCCGGGCGGATCACGGCGAGCGCGCCGGGCAGGACGCCGGCGAGGGTCCGCGCGCTGCGGCCGGCCACCGTGTGCCCGTCGGGCAGCGTGGCGAGCAGCTTGTTGCGCTGCCCGGCGGCATCGAAGCGGCGCCCGTAGCCGGCGGCCAGCAGGATGCCGGTGGGCAGCTCGGCGGCGTTGATGGCGCCGTTGAGGGGGCCATTGGCGGGGCCGTTCAGCGCGCCGGTCACGGGGCGGGGCTGCAGGTGCTGCCTTCGCTGGCCGCCATTTCGCGGGCGGCCTTGGCGCCTTCCACCTGCAGGATGTCGGGCAGCGAGACGTGGTTCTTGGCGGCCACGACTTCGGCCAGGATCGAGATCGCGATCTCCGGTGGCGTGCGGCTGCCGATGTAGATGCCCACCGGCCCGTGCAGCCGCGCCAGCTGCATGTCGTCGAGGTCGAATTCCTTGAGCCGTTCGCGGCGCGCCTGGTTGTTGCGGCGCGAACCGAGCGCGCCAACGTAGAAGGCGCGCGTGCGCAGCGCTTCCATCAGGGCCAGGTCGTCGAGCTTGGGATCGTGCGTGACGGCGATCACCGCGCTGCGCTCGTCGAGCTGCATCTCGGTCACGGTGTCATCCGGCATGGTGCGCACCATAGTGACGCCGGGGATGTCCCAGGTCTCGGTGTATTCCTCGCGCGGATCGCACACGGTGACCTGGAAGCCCAGGCCGACGGCGATCTGGCACAGGTATTTCGATAACTGCCCGGCGCCGATGACCAGCATGCGGTAGCGCGGCCCGTGGATGGTGAGCAGGGTGTTGCCGTCGAAGGCCAGGCCGTCCGTGGCTTGCGCCGGGCCGAGCGTGGCGCGGCCGCTTGCCATGTCGAGCGTGCGCGCCACCAGCCTGCCGCGTTCCACGGCTTCCAGCAGTTCGTCCAGATGGCTGTCGGCGCTGAGCGGCTCGGTCACCAGTTCGATGGTGCCGCCGCAAGGCAGGCCGAAGCGGTGCGCTTCCTCGGCGCTGATGCCGTACTTGACGGCTTCGGGGCGCCCGCTGGCAATGCCTTCGCGCCGTACCCGGTCGATGATGTCGTCCTCGATGCAGCCGCCCGAGACCGATCCCACCACCAGGCCGTCGTCGCGCACGGCCAGCATGGCGCCTTCCGGCCGGGGCGAGGAGCCCCAGGTTCTGACTACCGTTACCAATAGCGTGCGGTGGCCTTCGGCCAGCCAGCGTACGCTGCTTTTCAGGACTTCGAGATCCACGCTGTCCATGATCTTTTCCGCTTCGTTTCACCGGTTTGTTCATCGGGCGTGCTGCCATCGCCGGCCGCCGCTCCATCCTTGGCGACATCCTCGCCCGTGCCCGCTTCGTCACCTTGCTCGCCGGGCCCGCCCAGCGCCGCCGTGAAGCGGTCGAAGAAGGTATCGGCCATCTTGCGCGCGGCGGCATCGACCAGCCGCGAGCCGATCTGCGCGAGTTTGCCGCCAACCTGGGCGTTGACCGTATAGGTCAGCACCGTCTGCTCGCCCTCGGGGGCCAGCGTGACGTGCGCGGTGCCCTTGCCGAAGCCCGCGACGCCACCTTGGCCGTCGAACTGGATGGTGTAGCTGTCGGGCGCCTGGATGTCCTGCAAGGCCATGCGCCCCTTGAAGCGCGCCTTGACCGGGCCCACCGCGGCGGTTAGCGCCACCAGGTAGGCGTTGTCGCCGTCAGGCTCGATGCTCTCACATCCGGGGATGCATTGCTTGAGCAGCCCCGTGTCGTTCAGGGCTTCCCAGGCGTTTTGCTGCACTACCGGCAGTTGCCGCGTCTGTGTCATTTCCATGGCGGGGGCGTCTCCTTGGTGTCTTTCATGTTTCTAATGTCTCTGGGCATCGGCGCCGCAGGGAAAACGGGCATGGCCAGCGGTTCGCGCGCGGCCAGCAGCGATTCCAGCGCGAACAGGCTGTCCAGGTTGTGCGCCGAGCGCAGCGCATCCACGTGCGGCAGGATGGCTTGTACGCCACGCGCCTGCGGCGCGAAGCCGGCATAGCGCAGCAGTGGGTTGAGCCAGACGATGCGATGCGCGAAGCGGCGCAGGCGAGTCATTTCCGTGCCCAGCAAATCGATGTCTTCGTGGTCCAGCCCGTCGGTGACCAGCAGCACGGTGGCGCGGCCGGACAGCGTGCGGCGGGCCCACTGGCGGTTGAAGGTGGCCAGCGCGGCGCCGATGCGGGTGCCGCCGGCCCAGTCGCGCACCTGTCCGGTGATGGCGCCGACCGCCTCGTCGGGGTCGCGCTCGCGCAGCGAGCGGGTGATGTTGGTCAGCCGGGTGCCGAACAGGAATACGGACAGCCGCTCGCGCGATTGCATCAGCGCATGGCAGAAATACAGCACCGCGCGCGAGTACTGGCTCATCGAGCCGGAGATGTCGAGCAGCAGCACCAGCGGCGGGCGCCGCTCGGCATGGCGGCGGAATTTCCAGCGTAGCCATTCGCCTTGCTGGCGCACCGCCAGCCTAGCGCTCGCGCGCAGGTCGGCGCGCGGCCCGCTGGCGGCGGCGCGCAGGCGGCGCGTGCGTTCGGTGGCCAGGCGCGCGTGGCGGGCGCGGATCATGTGCTGCAGCGCACGCCATTCTTCCGCGCTCAGGGTTTCAAAATCGCGCTGGGCCAGGCGCTCCTGGGCCGAGAAGGTGAGCGGGGCGGTAAAGCGTTCGGCGCTGTCCTCGGAGCGCCGGCCGGATTCGGGCGGGCGCTGGGCGGCGAGCGCATCGGCCAGCCGGTTGTTGCGCGGGGGCGGCGGAGCGCCGGCGTCGACGCGCGGCAGCAGCAGGGCGCGCAGCTTGCCCTCCCAGTCGGGGTCGCGCCAGAACAGGTCGAAGGCGGCGTCGAACAGCGGGCGCTGGTCGGGCCCGCTCACCATCAGGGCCGCCATCGCCGCGCGCACCTCGTCGCGCCGGCCGATGTCCACGTATTGCAGCGCCAGCAGCGCGTCCACGGCCTGCGCGGGCGAGAGCCCGAAGCCGGCATCGCGCAGCAGGCGCACGAAGTGCGTGACATTGCGCGCGAGCATGGGCAGCGTGCCGGCGGGTTGCGCGGCGGCAAGGGGGGCATCCGGATGCAGCCTGGGCATGCCTCAGCCTCCCGGCGCCCGGCTGGCCAGCAATTCCGCCACGGTCGGGCCGTCCACGCGGGCAAGGTCGTCCTGGTACTTGAGCAGCACGCCCAGCGTGTCGCGCACCGATTGCGGATCGAGCTCGCTGACGCCGAGCGCGGCCAGGGCGCGGCACCAGTCGATCGCCTCGGCAATGCCAGGCGACTTGAACAGGTCGATGCCGCGCAGCCGGTGAATGAAATCGATGGCCTGGTGCTGCAGCGCGGCAGCCGCTTCAGAGGCGCGCGCGGCCACGATCTGCAGTTCGCGCTCGCGTTGCGGATAGCCCATCCACTGGTACAGGCAGCGGCGCTTGAGCGCGTCATGCACCTCGCGCGTGCGGTTGGAGGTGACGATGATCAGCGGTGGCTGTTCGGCCCGCACCACGCCGATTTCGGGAATCGACACCTGGTATTCCGACAGTACCTCCAGCAGGAAGGCCTCGAAGGGCTCGTCGGCGCGGTCGATCTCGTCGATCAGCAGCACGCGCGGGATGCCCGGCGCGGCGGGATCGGGCAGCAGCGATTCCAGCAAGGGCCGCTTGAGGAGGAAATCGTCGTGGTAAAGCGATTGCGCGTCGGGCCGCTCGCCGCGGGCTTCCGCCAGGCGCAGCGCCATGATCTGGCGCGGGTAGTCCCATTCGTACAGCGCACTGGAAGCATCGAGCCCCTCGTAGCATTGCAGCCGCAGCAGGCGCGTGCCGAGCGCGTCGGCGATGGCCCGCGCCAGCGCGGTCTTGCCCACGCCGGGCTCGCCCTCCAGAAAAAGCGGCCGCTGCATGCGCAGCGCCAGGTAGAGCACGGTGGCGGTCTCGCGGTCTGCGAAATACTGCTGCGCCTCCAGCAGGGCGGCGGTTTGATCGATGGACTGGGGAAGCATGAAAATAGCCGGATGATGCTATGTGCACAGAGGGTCGGCGCAGGATGGACGCCTTCCTGTTTGCGCCCTCCCTCTTCCCGGCCCCTCTCTCGCAAGCGGGAGAGGGTGGCAAGCCGGTGGCCGGGGAAGCGGGTTCGGGCTGGATGGCTCGGCCCTATCCCTTGAGCGCTTGCTCCACCGCTCGTGCCGCCAGCACCGGGATCAGGTGCGCGCGGTACTCGGCCGAGGCATGCAGGTCGGCATTCAGCTGGCCTGCATCGACCACCACCGCGCGTGCCGCCGCCGGTGTGAAGCTGGCCGTCAGCGCCTGTTCCAGCGGCGCGCTGCGGAAGACGCTATCCGCCGCGCCCGTTATCGCTACCCGCACGACCTTGCCGAACTGCGCCACCATCACACCCACCAGCGCGAAACGCGACGCCGGGTTGCGAAACTTGATGTAGGCGGCCTTATCCGGCGTGGGGAAGCGTACGGCGGTAATCAGTTCATCGGCTTCCAGCGCGGTTTCGTAGAGGCTCTTGAAAAAATTGTCGGCGGCGATATTGCGGCGGTCCGTCACCACGGTGGCGTTGAGGCCGAGTACGGCCGCCGGGTAGCAGGCGGCCGGATCGTTGTTGGCGAGCGAGCCGCCCAGCGTGCCCATCGCGCGTACCTGCCGGTCGCCGATGCCGTTGGCGAGCGCGGCCAGCGCCGGGATGCGCTTGAGCACGTCGGCATTGGCCGCCACGTCGGCGTGGCGTGCCGCCGCGCCGATCACCAGCTCGTCGTTCTCGACACGGATATCCGCCATGCCGGGGATGCGCGCCACATCGATCAGCGCCGACGGCGCTGCCAGCCGCAGCTTCATCGCGGCCAGCAGACTCTGGCCGCCGCCGAGGAACTTGGCGTCGCTGTCCGCCTTGAGCCTGGCCACCGCCGACGTGGCATCGGCGGCGCGTTCGTAATTGAATGCGTACATGGTGTGCCTCCGATGTCAGTTGGCGGTCTGCGCGTGGCGAATCGCCTGCCATACGCGGTGCGGTGTGGCGGGCATCTGGATGTCGCTCACGCCCAGCGGCGAGAGCGCGTCCACCAGCGCATTGATGAATGCCGGCGGCGAGCCGATCGCCCCTGCCTCGCCGCAGCCCTTCACGCCCAGCGGGTTGTGCGTGCAGGGTGTGCCCTTGGCGGTCTCCACCGTGAAGTCGGGCAGGTCGCCGGCGCGCGGCATGGCGTAGTCCATGTAGGAGCCGGTCAGCAACTGGCCGCTGTCGTCGTCGTAGATGCACTGCTCCAGCATGGCCTGGCCGAGGCCCTGGCCGATGCCGCCATGCACCTGGCCTTCGACGATCATCGGGTTGATGATGTTGCCGAAATCGTCCACCGCGGTGAACTTGATCACCTTGCTTTCGCCCGTATCGGGGTCCACCTCCACTTCGCAGATGTAGGCGCCGGACGGGTAAGTGAAGTTGGTCGGGTCGTAGAAGGCGTTTTCGTTCAGGCCGGGTTCGAGCTTGTCGAGCGGATAGTTGTGCGGCACGTAGGCGGTCAGCGCAACCTCGCCGAAGGTCTTGCTGCGGTCAGTGCCGGCCACGCTGAACACGCCGTTCTTGAACTCGATGTCCGCGTCCGAGGCTTCCAGCAGGTGGGCCGCGATCTTCTTGGCCTTGGCCTCGATCTTTTCGAGCGCCTTCATGATGGCCGAGCCGCCCACCGACAGCGAGCGCGAACCATAGGTGCCCATGCCGAAGGGCACCCGGCCGGTATCGCCATGCACGATTTCCACCGCTTCGAGCGCAATGCCGAGGCGCTCGGCCACGATCTGCGCGAAGGTGGTCTCATGTCCCTGGCCGTGGCTGTGCGAGCCGGTGAAGACGGTCACGGTGCCGGTGGGGTGCACGCGGACCTCGCCAACCTCGAACAGGCCCGCGCGCGCGCCCAGGGCGCCGGCGATATTCGACGGCGCCAGACCGCACGCCTCGATGTAGCACGAGTAGCCCAGGCCACGCAGCTTGCCGCGCTGCTTCGCTTCGTCGCGCCGCGCGGGGAAGCCCTTGACGTCGGCCAGTTCCTGCGCGCGCGCGAGGCACGGCTCGTAGTCGCCGGTGTCGTAGGTCAGGCCGACGGGGGTGGCGTAGGGGAAGTCGTGGATGAAGTTCTTGCGGCGCAGTTCGGCCGGGTCCATCTTCAGTTCGCGCGCCGCGGTTTCCACCAGCCTTTCCACCACATAAGTGGCTTCCGGGCGGCCCGCGCCGCGGTAGGCATCCACCGGCGAGGTGTTGGTGAACACCGCGCGCACCTCGGCGTAGATCGCCGGGGTGGTGTACTGCCCGGCCAGCAGCGTGGCGTACAGGATGGTCGGCACGCTGGAGGCGAAGGTCGACAGGTAGGCACCCATGTTGGCGGTGGTGTGCACCCGCATTGCCAGGAACCTGCCATCGGCATCGAGCGCCAGCTCGGCCTTGGTGACGTGGTCGCGCCCGTGGGCATCGGTCAGGAAGGATTCGGAGCGCTCGGCGGTCCACTTGATCGGGCGCTTGACCTTCTTCGAGGCCCAGGTCAGCGCCACGTCCTCCGCGTACAGGAAGATCTTGGAGCCGAAGCCGCCACCCACGTCCGGCGCAATGATGCGCAGCCGAGATTCCGGCAGGCCCAGCACGAAGGCGCCCATCAGCAGGCGCTCCACGTGCGGGTTCTGGTTCGAGACGTAGACGGTGTAGCTGTCGTCCTGCCGGGTGTAGCTGGCATTGACGGCGCGCGGCTCGATCGCGTTGGGGATCAGGCGGTTGTTGACGATCTCGAGCGTGGTCACGTGGGCGGCCTTGGCAAAGGCGGCGTCGGTGGCGGCGCGGTCGCCGTGGCCCCAGACATAGCTGGTGTTCTCCGGCACGTCGTCGTGCACCAGCGTGCTGGCCGAGGCTGCCTGCGCGGTGTTCACCACGGCGGGCAGTTCCTCGTATGCCACGTCGATCCTCTCGGCGGCGTCCTTGGCCTGCTGCAGCGTCTCGGCTACCACCAGCGCGACCTGGTCGCCCACGTGGCGTGCCTTGCCCTGCGCCAGCACCGGGTGCGGCGGCTCCTTCATCGGGCTGCCGTCGATGCTGTGGATCAGCCAGCCGCAAGGCAGGCCGCCGACCTTGTCGGCGGCGACGTCGTCACCGGTGAAGATGGCGATCACGCCGGGCGAGGCCAGTGCCTCGGTCTTGTCGATGGAAGCGATGCGCGCGTGGGCGTGCGGCGAGCGCAGGAAGTAGCCGTAGCTTTGCTGCGGCAGCACGATGTCGTCGGTGTACTGGCCGTTGCCGGTGAGGAAGCGGTAGTCTTCCTTGCGCTTGACCGAGGCGCCGATCAGGTGCTGGTCGTCAGGTGCGTTCATGGCGGTCCCCTTATTCGGCGCTGACGCCATGCATCGCGGCCTGGCCTTCCTGCACCGCGCGCACGATGTTGTGGTAGCCGGTACAGCGGCACAGGTTGCCCTCGAGCTGCTCGCGGATGGCGGCGGCGTCGGCATTCGGCTCGGCCTGGACCAGCGCGGTGGCGCTCATGACCATGCCGGGCGTGCAGAAGCCGCATTGCAGCCCGTGGCAATTGCGAAAGGCCTCCTGCATGGGATGGAGCTGGCCTTCGGGGGCCAGACCTTCAATGGTGGTGATCCTCGCACCATCCGCCTGTAGCGCCAGCATATTGCACGACTTGACCGCGCGGCCGTCCATATGGACGGTGCAAGACCCGCACTGGGCGGTGTCGCAGCCGACATGGGTGCCGGTGAGGCGGAGTTGTTCGCGCAGGAACTGGACGAGAAGGGTGTTGGGTTCTACCTGGGCATCCACGGCGCGGCCGTTGACGGTCAGGCGGATAGGAATCGCCATGCTTGTCTCCATGTGGGTGGACACGTGCATGACCAATCCGTGAATCCCGAAAATGCGCGGGACTGGCCACGACGCGTTACTGCCGTTTGCTGGTGACGGCTATTTCGTGATGTTGGTACTGCGGTGCTGCGGGCACTGCGAATTGCTGCAGGTGCTGCATGTGCTGCGGGTGAAACCGGTAGGGCCAAGACGGCCGGGCCGCGAACGATTGGGCGCAGCAGGCTCTAACAGTTAATCACAAATCGCCGGCGCGTGCCATGCGGGTTGCCCCGCCGGCACCTCGCGCCGCCAGGACGCTGGCGGCGCGCTGCTAGAATGGCCCGCCGCCCGACCGCCAACCTGCACCGGCACCAATTCTCTCTATATGGAAGGCTTCATCGACTGGTTGTTCGAAACCGCCGCCCTGCCCAAAGTCGGGCTGCCGGCCATCTTCCTGGTCAGCCTGGTGTCCGCCACCTTGCTGCCCCTGGGCTCCGAGCCCGCGGTGTTCGGCTATATCAAGCTCAATCCGCATATGTTCTGGCCCGCCATCGTCGTGGCGACGCTGGGCAATACCGCGGGCGGAGCCATTGACTGGTGGCTGGGCTACGCGGCCAAGCTGGCGCTGGTGCGCTACCGCAAGCGGCGCCAGCAGCGCCAGCATGAGGAAGAGCACGCCGAGCACCGGAAGCACCCGCGCAAGCCGCGCAAGCCGGCCCTGGACGCGCGCTATTTCCGCTGGATGCGCAGGCTCGGTCCGCCAACCCTGCTCGCATCGTGGTTACCCGGGATTGGTGATCCTTTGTGCACTTTGGCGGGCTGGCTCCGGCTGCCGTTCTGGCCAAGCCTGGTTTACATGGCGATTGGCAAATTTCTGCGCTACCTTGCCATGACCATGGCCCTGCTATGGATCCCCAACAGTTTCTGGCATGGCATCGCCGCCGGCCTCAAAAGCCTGTTCTAGCGCGGCTTGCAGGCAGGTCCGGCGATGTGATGCAACCCTTGCCCAAGCAAGGTTCTGCCATGTTGCGGTGCGGCGAAAGCAGGCCTTGAAGTACAATTGCCCTTTAAAGACGATCCGGCGCACCGTCCCCGTGCGCTACAGGAAGCGGTCCCTCCCCATGAACGCCCCACTCGTGCTCGATGCCAAACTCGCCTCGCAGGATGCGCCCCCGCGCCTGCGTGAGATCCCTTATAACTACACGTCATTCTCGGATCGCGAGATTGTCATCCGGCTGCTAGGCGAAGAAGCCTGGCGCATCCTGCACGAGTTGCGCGCAGAGCGCCGCACCGGCCGGTCCGCCCGCATGCTGTACGAAGTGCTGGGCGATATCTGGGTGGTGCGCCGCAATCCCTACCTGCAGGACGACCTGCTGGAGAATCCCAAGCGCCGCCAGATGCTGGTGACCGCACTGCACCATCGGCTGTCCGAGGTGGAAAAGCGCCGCGCCGCCGACCGTGCCGAGCATGCCGAACCGGCGGCCGAGGACCGCTCCCACCGCGTCGAGCAGCTGGTCAGCTTTGCCAAGCAGGCGATCGAGGACTTCAAGCAGGAGTTCGCCGACGCCTACGACCTGCGCAAGCGCACCCTGCGCGTGCTGGGCCGCATCACGCAGAAGGACAACATCAAGTTCGACGGCTTGTCGCGCGTCTCGCATGTGACCGACGCGACTGACTGGCGGGTGGAATATCCCTTCGTGGTCCTCACGCCGGACACCGAAGAAGAGATCGCCGGCATGGTCAAGGGCTGTTTTGAGCTGGGCCTGACCATCATCCCGCGCGGAGGCGGCACCGGCTATACCGGCGGTGCCGTGCCGCTGACGCCGATGAGCGCGGTCATCAATACGGAAAAGCTCGAGCAGCTCGGGCCGGTGGAGCAGACCGACCTGCCTGGCGTATCGCACAAGGTCGCGACCATCTTCTCCGGCGCCGGCGTGGTGACGCGCCGCGTGGCGGATGCCGCCGACAAGGCGGGGCTGGTGTTCGCGGTCGACCCGACCTCGATCGACGCCTCCTGCATCGGCGGCAACGTGGCCATGAACGCCGGCGGCAAGAAGGCCGTGCTGTGGGGCACCGCGCTGGACAACCTGGCCTGGTGGCGCATGGTGGACCCGGAAGGCAACTGGCTGGAAGTCACGCGCCAGGACCACAACCTGGGCAAGATCCATGACGTGCCGGTCGCCACATTCGAGTTGAAATGGTCGGATGGCAACCGTGCGCCCGGCGAGAAGCCGTTGCGCACGGAAACGCTGGTCATCGAAGGGCGCAAGTTCCGCAAGGAAGGCCTGGGCAAGGACGTGACCGACAAGTTCCTGGCCGGCCTGCCCGGTATCCAGAAGGAAGGCTGCGACGGCATCATCACCAGCGCCCGCTGGATCCTGCACCGCATGCCGGCGCATGTGCGCACGGTCTGCCTGGAGTTCTTCGGCCAGGCACGCGACGCCATTCCGAGCATCGTCGAGATCAAGGACTACCTCGACGCCGAGACGCGCACCCCCGGCGGCGCCATCCTGGCCGGCCTGGAGCATCTGGACGAGCGCTACCTGCGCGCGGTGGGCTATGCCACCAAGAGCAAGCGCAACGCCTTCCCCAAGATGGTGCTGATCGGCGATATCGTCGGCGACGACCAGGACGCGGTGGCCCGCGCCACCTCGGAAGTCATCCGCATGGCCAACGGCAAGAGCGGCGAAGGCTTCGTCGCGGTCAGCCCGGAGGCACGCAAGAAATTCTGGCTGGACCGCTCCCGTACCGCCGCCATCGCCAAGCACACCAACGCCTTCAAGATCAATGAAGACGTGGTGATCCCGCTGCCGCGCATGGGCGAGTACACCGATGGCATCGAGCGCATCAATATCGAGCTGTCGATCAAGAACAAGCTCCAGCTGACCGACGCGCTGGAAGCTTTCTTCGCGCGCGGCAACCTGCCGCTGGGCCGCAGCGACGACGCCAACGAGATCCCCAGCGCCGAACTGCTGGAAGACCGCGTGCAGCACGCCTTGCAGCTGCTGCGCGAGATCCGCTCGCGCTGGACCTATCTGCAGAACCATCTCGACACGCCGCTGGCCACCGCGCGCGCCGCGCTGATCGGCCACGGGCTGGGCCTGCTCGCCCAGGCCTTCGAGGCACACCTGGCGCAGCAGCCGGACGCCACCGTGTTCCACTTGCTGCAAGACCGCACCATCCGCGTGTCCTGGAAGAGCGAGGTGCGCGCCGAGCTGCGCAATATCTTCAACGGCGGCGAGTTCAAGCCCATCCTCGACGAAGCGCAGAAGATCCACAAGCAGGTGCTGCGCGGCCGGGTTTTCGTGGCGCTGCACATGCACGCCGGCGACGGCAACGTGCACACCAACATCCCGGTCAATTCCGACGACTACGACATGCTGCAGGATGCCCACCGCGCGGTGGCCCGCATCATGGCGCTGGCGCGCTCGCTCGACGGCGTGATCTCCGGCGAGCACGGCATCGGCATCACCAAGCTGGAGTTCCTGACCGAAGACGAGATCGGCGAGTTCCGCGAGTACAAGCAGCGCGTGGACCCGCAGGGCCGCTTCAACAAGGGCAAGCTGTTGCCGGGCGCCGACCTGCGCAATGCCTATACGCCGTCGTTCGGGCTGATGGGACATGAGTCCATCATCATGCAGCAGAGCGATATCGGCGCCATCGCCGACAGCGTCAAGGACTGCCTGCGCTGCGGCAAGTGCAAGCCGGTGTGCGCCACCCACGTGCCGCGCGCCAACCTGTTGTACAGCCCGCGCAACAAGATCCTGGCGACTTCGCTGCTGGTGGAAGCCTTCCTGTACGAGGAGCAGACCCGCCGCGGCATCTCGATCAAGCACTGGGACGAGTTCTCCGACGTGGCCGACCACTGCACGGTCTGCCACAAGTGCGTGACGCCGTGCCCGGTCAAGATCGACTTCGGCGACGTGTCGATGAACATGCGCAACCTGCTGCGCAAGATGGGGCAGAAGAAGTTCAATCCCGGCACCGCCGCGTCGATGTTCTTCCTCAACGCCACCAATCCGCAGACCATCAACATGACCCGCAAGGTCATGATTGACTGGGGCTTCAAGGCGCAGCGCCTGGGCAACGACATACTCAAGAAGTTCGCCAGGAAGCAGGCCGCGCACCCGCCCGCCACGGTGGGCCGCGCGCCGGTGCAAGAGCAGGTGATCCACTTCATCAACAAGAAGATGCCGGGCAACCTGCCCAAGAAGACCGCGCGTGCGTTGCTGGATATCGAAGACAACGAGATCGTGCCGATCATCCGCGACCCGAAGCGGACCTCGCCCGAGACCGAGGCGGTGTTCTACTTCCCGGGTTGCGGCTCGGAGCGGCTGTTCTCGCAGGTCGGCCTCGCCACGCAGGCCATGCTGTGGCATGTCGGCGTGCAGACCGTGTTGCCGCCGGGCTACCTGTGCTGCGGCTATCCGCAGCGCGGCAACGGCCAGTACGACAAGGCCGAGAAGATGGTCACCGACAACCGGGTGCTGTTCCACCGGGTCGCCAACACGCTGAATTACCTCGACATCAAGACCGTGGTGGTGAGCTGCGGCACCTGCTACGACCAGCTTGCCGGGTATGAATTCGACAAGATCTTCCCGGGCTGCCGCATCATCGACATCCACGAATACCTGCTGGAGAAGGGCGTCAAGCTGGAGGGCGTGACCGGTACGCGCTACATGTACCACGACCCCTGCCACACCCCGATCAAGACCATGGACCCGACCAAGCTCGTCAACGAGCTGATGGGCGGCAACGAGGGCGGCGGCAAGATCGAGAAGAACGAACGTTGCTGCGGCGAGTCTGGCACCCTGGCGGTGTCGCGTCCGGACGTTTCCACCCAGATCCGCTTCCGCAAGGAAGAGGAAATGACCAAGGGCGCGGACAAGCTGCGCACCGACGGCTTCGTCGGCGACGTCAAGATCCTGACCAGTTGCCCGTCCTGCCTGCAGGGTTTGTCGCGCTACAACGAAGACGCCACGGTAACGGCGGACTACATCGTGGTGGAAATGGCCAGGCACCTGCTGGGCGAGAACTGGATGCCGGACTACGTGGCCAAGGCCAATTCGGGCGGCATCGAGCGGGTGCTGGTGTGATGGAAGGGGCGAGGGCGGTGAGCACGATGCGCTTCGGCAAGCCTCTGGTTTGCGCCCCTCTCCCGCTTGCGGGAGAGCAGCCGGGGGAGAGGGCGGACGGGCGCCGGCCCGCAGGCTCTCACTCCGTGCAGGCTCCCGCCCTCTCCCCCAACCCAGGGCAGCGGACTGATGTCCCCGGCGTTCCGGGAGTGATCGCATGAATCTCATCCCCGACTGCCCCCTGTGCGAGACCGACGGCGGCGAACTGGCCTGGCGCGGCGAGCGCGCCCGCGTCATCCTGGTCGAGCACGAGCGCTTTCCAGGCTTTTGCCGGGTGGTCTGGAACGGCCACGTGGCCGAGCAGACCGACCTGCCCGAGGACGACCAGGCCTGGCTGATGCGCCTGGTGGCGCGCGTGGAGCGCGCGGTGCGCGAGACCATGTCGCCCGACAAGGTCAACCTTGCCGCTTTCGGTAATATGGTGCCGCACCTGCACTGGCATATCATTCCACGCTATCGCTGGGACACGCATTTCCCCGAAGCCGTCTGGGCGGCCCCGCAGCGCGAGCCCGATGCCGCGCGCCTGGCCGGCCTTGCGCAGCGCCTGCCGGCATTGCGTGCGGCCCTGGCGAAACTGGACGAAGTACGCTGACCCGAGGCGCTGATTGCTGCCGGTTTTTTGGAGTTTCCGGAACCAGCCGGGCAGCGCCGTCTTCTAACACCCGTTGTCTTCATTCACACAAGAGCGGGGCCGGTGGATCAGCCATGGCCCGCCCGCGCGAAAGGTGCCATGTCCACACCGACTTCCGTTACCGTTCCAGGCCCGGCCGTGCCGGCCCGTGCCCTCAAAGTCCAGAGCCGCCTGCGGATGGGCGAGACCTGGGACCTGATCAAGCCTTACTGGATATCCGAGGACCGCAAGGCCGGGCTGGGGCTACTGGCCTTCGTCGTCGCGCTCAATCTCGGCATCGTCTATATCAATGTGCTGCTCAATGACTGGACCCGCGTGTTCTACAACGCGCTGGAGCAGCACGACTACGCCTCCTTCAAGGCGCTGCTGATCCGCTTTTCGTGGATTGCCGGCTTCTTCATCGTGGCGGCCATCTCGCGCCAGTACTACACCATGATGCTGCAAATGCGCTGGCGTACGTGGATGACGGGGCGCTTCATGGACCACTGGCTCAGTCATCAGGCGTACTACCGCATCGAGCAGACCCATACCACTGACAACCCTGACCAGCGGCTGGCCGACGACCTGCGCTCGTTTACCGATGGTGCCCTGACGCTCTCGCTCGGGCTGCTCAATTCGGTGGTAACGCTGCTGTCCTTCGTTGGCATCCTGTGGGCGGTGTCAGGGCCGATCAGCTTCATGCTCGGCGGCAACGAGATCATCATTCCCGGCTATATGGTGTGGTTCGCCATCGGCTACGCGGTGATCGGGTCGCTGATCGCCCACCTCGTGGGCCGGCCGCTGATCGGGCTGAGCTACCAGCAGGAGCGGTACGAGGCGGATTTCCGCTTCACGCTGGTGCGCCTGCGCGAGAACAGCGAGCCCGTGGCGCTGTACCGGGGGGAACCGACCGAACAGGCCGGCCTGCGCTCGCGCTTCGACCGCATTCGCGCCAACTGGAACCAGTTGATGCGTTATACGCGGCGCCTGACCTTCGTCAATTCCGGTTATGCCCAGTTCGCCATCATCTTCCCGCTGATCGTGGCCGCTCCGCGCTACTTCGCCGGCAAGATGACGCTCGGCGGGTTGATGCAGGTGAGTTCGGCATTCGGCCAGGTGCAGGGCGCCCTGTCCTGGTTCGTCGATAACTACGCGACGCTGGTCGGCTGGAAGGCCGCGGCCAACCGGCTGATCGATTTCCGCGACGCCATCCGGGTGGCCGAGCGGCAGGACCAGGAACACACCGGCGTGCGCGATATCGAGGTGGACCAGGCGGATGCCGACGGCATCCGCATCGACACCCTAGCGCTGGCGCTGCCGGTGCGCACGGGCAATGGCGGCGAAATCCACCAGCGGCCGCTGGTGGCGCCGTTCTCGCTGGAGATCGGCGCCGGCGAGCGCTGGCTGGTCAGCGGTCCCTCCGGCTGCGGCAAGAGCGTGTTGTTCCGCGCGCTGGCCGGCATCTGGCCATATGGCAGCGGCACGGTAGCCATGCCGCGCGCGGCCAGCTTGCTGTTCCTGCCGCAACGCAGCTACCTGCCGATCGGGTCGCTGGCCGATGCGCTGGCTTATCCCGACGCCGGCACCGCCCACAGCCGCGAGGCTCTGCAGGAGGTGCTGCGCCAGGCCCAGCTCGGCGCCCTGACCGAGCAGCTTGATGTGTTCGACAACTGGTCGCTGCGTTTGTCGCCGGGCGAACAGCAGCGGCTCGCCTTCGCGCGGGCGCTGCTGCAAAAGCCCGACTACCTCTTCCTCGACGAAGCCACCAGCGCGCTCGACGAGGAGACCGAGAGCGCGATGTACCGTCTGATGGTGGAATCGCTGCCCGGCGCGGCGATCATCAGCATCGCCCACCGCAGCACGGTAGCCGCCTTTCATGATCGCCGCCTGCGCTACGTTGCCGCGGACGGCGCGCACTGGAAGACGGAGCAAGATGGGCAAGGCGAGGCGGCTGCGGTAAGCTATCGGGTCGTACACGAAGCGTGAAGGCGGGTGTGGCCGCGATTTGCGGCGCGCCGAAAGCCGCGCGCCACCCATCATGGCAGGCCTCGAAAAAGACACTCCCCACCCCACCGCCCTCACCGTGCACACCCAGTCGCGCGTGCTGGAGGTGGGCTTCGACAACGGTGCCAGCTTCCGGCTGCCCTTCGAGTACCTGAGGGTGAACTCGCCCTCGGCCGAAGTGCAGGGCCACGGCCCGGGTCAGGAAGTGCTGCAGACCGGCAAGCGCGATGTCACCATCGCCGCGGTCGAGCCGGTTGGCAACTACGCCATCCTGATCCGTTTTTCCGACGGTCACGATACCGGCATCTATTCCTGGGAGCTGCTTTACCGCCTCGGCGCAGAGCAGGATGCCATCTGGCAGGCCTACCTGCAGCGCCTGGAAGCGGCCGGGGTCGACCGCGACACCCCGATGGTGGCCGGCGGCGGCCATGCCTGCGGCCATCACTGAGCGCCCCGCGGGCCATTACTGAATTCTGGAGCGAGTCATGAGCGAAACCCACTTCGGGTTCGAGAAGGTCAAGGAAGAAGAGAAGGCCGGCAAGGTGGCCGAAGTCTTCCATTCGGTGGCCAACAAGTACGATGTCATGAACGACCTGATGTCCGGCGGCATGCACCGGCTGTGGAAGATGTTCACCATCGCCCAGGCCGGCGTGCGGCCCGGTTTCAAGGTGCTCGACATCGCCGGCGGCACCGGCGACCTGGCCAAGGCCTTCGCGCGCCAGGCCGGACCTGCCGGCGAGGTCTGGCTGACCGATATCAACGAATCCATGCTGCGGGTGGGCCGCGATCGCCTATTGAACAAGGGCATCGTCATCCCCACCTGCCTGTGTGACGCGGAGCGGATTCCCTTCCCCGACAATTACTTCGATGTGGTCACCGTATCCTTCGGGTTGCGCAACATGACCCACAAGGACGTGGCGCTGGCCGAGATGCGCCGCGTGATCAAGCCGGGCGGCAAGGTCATGGTGCTGGAGTTCTCCAAGGTGTGGAAGCCGCTGGAAAAGGCCTACGATCTCTATTCGCTGAAGTTCCTGCCGTGGCTGGGGCAGCGCGTGGTACAGGATTCCGATAGCTATCGCTATCTGGCGGAATCCATCAGAATGCATCCAGACCAGGTTTCACTTGTACGTCTTATGGAACATGCGGGCCTGGACAATGTCGAATACTTCAACCTGACGGCAGGAGTGGTAGCACTCCACGTCGGGCGAAAGTACTAGACTGATATAGGCTCACGGAAAAATGAGCGAACTTAACAGGGGAAGCACTGATATGTCGCTATTTCGCGCAAGATTCATGGCGGGTGTGCTGATTGGCACGCTTGCCCTCGGCGTGGCGCTGGACGCCAACGCCAAACGCCTTGGCGGGTCTCGCAGCGTTGGCAAGCAATCGTCCAGCGTGACGCAACGCCAGCAGGCGCCGGCACAGCAATCGCCGAACCAGACGCCCGCGCAGCAGCAACCGGCCCAGCAAGCCGCGCCGGCCGGTGCCGCTGCTGGCGCTGGCGCGGCAGCCGCTGCCGCACCCAAGCGCAACTGGGGAGGCATGCTCGGCGGCATCGCCGCCGGCCTGGGCATTGGCTGGCTGTTGTCGCACTTCGGCCTGGGCGGTGCCGCCATGGGCTTCTTGTCCAACCTGATCCTGATCGCCCTGGTGGCGTTCGTTGCGATCTGGCTGATCCGCAAGTTCCGCGGCGGCGCGAGCCGTCCGCAGCAACCGGCCTATGCCGGAGCGGGTGCTGGTAACGGCCCGGGTGGCATGGGCGGAAGCAACGAGCCGGTGCTGCGCCAGCAAGTGCCTGCCGGCGCACCGAATCCCGTGATGTCCGGATCTGGCGCCGCCTCGCCGCTGCAGTCCGCCGCGCCGGTGATGGCCGGTGCCGCCGCTGCTGCAGCCGTGGCCCAACCTTGGGGCGTGCCGGCCGACTTCGACACTGAAGCCTTCCTGCGTAACGCCAAGGTTTACTACGTGCGCCTGCAGGCTGCCTGGGATGCCGGCAATCTCGAGGACATCCGTGAGTTCACCACGCCGGAAATGTTTGCCGAGATCAAGATGGACTTGTCCGAGCGGGGCGCCGAGGTCAACAAGACCGACGTGGTCACGCTGGAAGCCGAGCTGCTCGGCATCGAGGACAGCCCGGCCCAGCATCTGGCCAGCGTGCGCTTCTCCGGCATGATCCGTGAAAAGGCCGGCGATCCGGCACAGCCTTTCGCTGAAGTCTGGAACCTGGCGAAGCCGGTGACGGGTAGCGGTGGCTGGCTGCTGGCTGGTATTCAGCAGGTTTCCTGAGTGCTGGGAGTGCTCTGCTGGCCGCTGCACGGCCGGCAGGTGGCATAGAATGGAGGCCCACGTGAAAACGTGGGCTTTTCTTGTTTGTGGGGTGGGGAGATTCTGTTGCTTGGCTTCAAGGGCTTAACTTCAACGTCAAAGGCTTAAAGTCAAAGGCTCAAAGTCAAAGGCGGTTTCACCACCCCTGCGGGGCGGCGACCTACTTTCTTGTCTTGCCAAGAAAGTAGGCAAAGAAGG